>NZ_LMJM01000027.1:220199-275334 GCF_001429005.1 Ensifer sp. Root954 | reverse complement strand
CTTGACCCGGCCCGCCTGCAGATCCTTCAGGTAAGGCTTGTTCGGGTCCGGTCCGCCGAGCGCGCCGTCGTAGGTCGCACGGTCGATCTTGAGCATGCGGCCGCTTGCGGTGAAGCTCACCATCTCCTTCTTGTTGACATAGGCAGAAGCGACGTTCAGCCGGCAAAAGAACGTCTTCTCTCCGTTGCCGACCACCCAGCCCCAGGCGCCGGACTTGCCCCTGGAGAGCTTGCCGGTGGCGTAGCCTTGCTTGGTGAGCGTCGCGTAACTCTCGGCCTGTGCAATACCGGGAACAAAGGCAAGAGCTACCGCGGCGACCGCCGCCAGGCGCTTGAAAGAAATAGACATCGAGATTCAACCCCCTTGAAGAAACAATAACGCAGCCTTCTAGGCGGGCGCCAACGGTCGATGCAACCATAACATGCAGTCGTCCTTAACGGCATCCGGACGGCCAGACACTCTGCCAGCCAGACAGGTGGAACGCAGGAATGAATGTTGACATCATCGCGCTCTGCATCTGAAGTTCGTCCGATGGATAGGGAGCTGCCTTGCACGACACAGCCGATTGAAATCTGCGATTGGTCCTCCGATTGGGCGGAGCGGTTTGCCACCAAGGCGAAGACGATCCGCCAGGTTTTGGGCGATCATGCCTTGCGTATCGACCATATCGGCTCCACCGCAATCCGTGGTCTGGCTGCCAAGCCGATCATCGATGTTCAGATTTCCGTTGCCGATCTGGAGTCCCTCGACGTCCTGGCGGAAAAAATGGCGGCGATCGGCTACCTGTGGCGGCCGCAGAATACCGATCTGACGAAACGCTACTTTCGTGAGCGCCCTGGCGACGAACGCACGCACATCCATGTGCGCCGAGCGGGAAGCTGGCAGGAACAATGGTCGCTGCTGTTTCGCGACTACATGCGTGCCCATGCCGCGGAACACGGCCCATACGTCGAGCTGAAGCGGGCATTGGCAAGCCGACATCGCCACGACCGGGCAGCCTATACCGAGGGCAAGTCGGAACACTTGTGGCAGGTCATTCGACGCGCGGATCGGTGGGCTGCGGCAAGCGGCTGGAGACCAGGTCCTTCCGATGCGTAGGCCGGTCTTCCGCTGCCCCGGCACAGCCTTAATCCGAGATCGGTGCGGTGGCCAATGATCGGCCGAATACGGTAGCTGCTGTCTGCATCGCAAGCCTGTCCTGCGAGCGACTGGTGTTTAGCCGCCTGCCCTTCGCCAAAGGAATGCGTGAAGCATCGCGAACTTGCTGCAGGTCCGGCCAAATTCCTCGCCCAAGGTCAACGGTGTCGGGATGCACGGTGGCAAACGAAAAAGGCCCCGGACGAACCGGGGCCTTTTTCGTTGGGTCTTGGTCGTACCGGCCTGAGCCGGAGCCGATCAATGTTCCTTGTTGGCGTAGACCGACTTCTTGGTGAGGTACACCAGGCCGGTGAAGATCAGCAGGAACACCATGACCATGAAGCCGGTGCGCTTGCGCTCTTCGAGGTGCGGCTCGGCGGCCCACATCAGGAACGCCGAAACGTCCTTTGCGTACTGGTCGACCGTCTGCGGCGTGCCATCGTCATAGGTGACCTGGTCGGCGGAGATCGGCTGAGCCATCGCCAGCGCGGCAGCGTTGGCGAAGTACGGGTTGTAGTGCGTGCCTTCAGCCACTTCGACGCCCTGCGGCGGATCCTGGTAGCCGGTCAGCAGCGCGTGGATGTAATCCGGGCCGCCTTCCTGGTAGGGCCAGAACATGTCGAAGATGAACTGCGGGAAGCCGCGCTCGATGCCGCGAGCCTTGGCGATCAGCGAGAAGTCCGGCGGAGCTGCACCGTTGTTCGATGCGGCAGCCGCTTCCTTGTTCGCGTAAGGCGACGGGAAGTGGTCGGAGGCGACAGCCTTGCGGGTGAACATCTCGCCGTCGGCGTTCGGGCCGTCCTGAACTTCGTAGTTCGCCGCAAAGGCCTTTACCTGGCCTTCCGAATAGCCCAGGCCTTCCAGCGTGCGGAAGGACACCAGGTTCATCGAGTGGCAGGCAGAACAGACTTCGGCGTAGACCTTCAGGCCGCGCTGAAGCTGACCCTTGTCGTAGTGACCGAAGGGACCGGCAAAGCTCCAGTCCTGCTGTTCCGGCTTGTGGATCGGATAGTGGGGCGTACCGCCGCCATGCTCCTCGCCGCCCTTCGCCTCTTCGGCAACAGCCGTACCGAGACCGAGACCAGCGACGACAGCGAGTGACAGAATGCCTGTAACAAGCTTTTTCATTGTTGTGGGTTCCTTATCAATCGCTGTTCTGATCAGGCGCGCGCGGCAGCCGGCTGCGCCTTGGCATTCTGCTTTTCCAGCACCGCTTCGGTGATGGAGTTCGGAATGCGCTTCGGCGTCTCGATCAGACCGAGGACCGGCAAGATGACGAGGAAGAAGCCGAAGTAGTACAGCGTGCCGATCTGCGACATCACGACGTACAGGCCTTCCGCCGGACGCGAGCCGAGCCAGCCGAGCAGGATGGCGTTGGCCACGAAGACCCAGAAGAACAGCTTGTACCACGGACGGTAGACGGCCGAGCGGACCTTGGACGTGTCGAGCCAGGGCAGGAAGAACAGGATGATGATCGAGCCGAACATCACCAGAACGCCACCGAGCTTGGAGTCGATCGGGCCGACATTGAAGGTGATCGCGCGCAGCATCGCGTAGAACGGCAGGTAGTACCATTCCGGAACGATGTGAGCGGGCGTCTTCAGCGCGTCAGCCGGAATGTAGTTGTCCGGGTGGCCGAGGAAGTTCGGCTGGTAGAAGACGAACCAGGCATAGATGATCAGGAAGACGGAAACGCCGAGTGCATCCTTCAGCGTCGCATAGGGCGTGAAGGGCACGGTGTCGGTCTTGGACTTGACTTCAACGCCGGTCGGGTTGGTCTGACCCGTTACGTGCAGGGCCCAGATGTGCAGGACGACGACGCCGGCGATCATGAAGGGCAGCAGGTAGTGCAGCGAGAAGAAGCGGTTCAGCGTCGGCTGATCAACGGCGAAGCCGCCGAGCAGGAACTGCTGGATCCACTCACCCACCAGCGGGAAGGCGGTGAAGAAGCCGGTGATAACGGTCGCGCCCCAGAAGGACATCTGACCCCAGGGCAGAACGTAGCCCATGAAGCCGGTCGCCATCATCAGGAGGTAGATGACCACACCGAGGATCCAGAGGATTTCGCGCGGAGCCTTGTACGAGCCGTAGTAGAGACCACGGGCGATGTGCAGGTAGACGGCGATGAAGAAGAAGGATGCGCCGTTGGCGTGCATGTAGCGCAGCAGCCAGCCGTGATTGACGTCGCGCATGATCTTCTCGACCGAGTTGAAGGCGACGGTCGTTTCAGCGGCGTAGTGCATGGCCAGCACGATACCGGTCAGGATCTGGACGATCAGCATGACCGAGAGCATGGCGCCGAAGGTGTAGGCGTAGTTCAGGTTCCGGGGAACCGGGTAGCTGATGAAGCTATCGTGAACGAGACGCGGCAACGGCAGACGGGAATCAACCCATTTCTCAATGCCAGTCGTCGGCGTGTAGGTTGAATGTTCAGCACTCATTATCAGTAGTCCCCTCAACCGATCTTGATAACTGTGTTGGATACGAACGAGAAGGTCGGCACGTGAAGGTTCTCCGGCGCCGGACCCTTACGGATGCGGCCGGCCGTATCGTAGTGCGAACCGTGGCAGGGACAGAACCAGCCACCGAAATCACCGGCCTGGCCAAGCGGCACGCAACCGAGATGGGTGCAGGAACCGATCATGACGATCCAGTTTTCCTTGCCTTCGCCGGCGGAACGATCGAGGTCGCTCGCGGAAGCGTCGGCCGGAAGGTTGGCGTTGCGCGCAACCTGGTCCTTAAGCTCGTCCAGCTTGACGGCCTTTGCCTCCTCGACTTCCTTCTCCGTACGGTTGCGGATGAAGATCGGCTTGCCGCGCCATTTCGCCGTCAGCGACATACCGGGCTGAAGGCTCGATACGTCGACCTCGATCGAAGCGAGCGCGAGCGTCGATGCGTCCGGACGCATCTGGTCGATGAACGGCCAGGCGACGGCACCAGCGCCGACGACGCCTGCCATACCGGTAGCCAGATAAAGGAAGTCGCGGCGAGTGGGCTCGCCCAAGGCCTCGCTTGAAGTGTCGTGTTCGCTCACGGCTAAACCATCCTCTCACGCAATATTGCGGAAACCGCATCCGCCCCCGGCGAAATTCCTGCCCCTTGCGGTTTGATCCAGGTCAAGGAACCACGCCCTATTCATAGTGCTGTCGCCCCATCGCCTTGCGGTTGCAAACGCGACATCGGCACAGAATCCGAAAAGAATCGGCGCGCGCACAGCACGCAGAATCCCCGTCAATCCGGCGCGTTCTATGCTTGATCGCAAATTATGTCCAGCCTTGACAAGGGCATGTGGGCAGATTGTCGCGGGGAAAAGCGCGGCCAATTGGCACAAGGACTTGACGGCCATCAGTTGGGCGGAATTTGCGCCCGCCGGATGGGCTTGAAGGCGTCCGTAAAGCGCCCTACTCCGCCGCCTCTTCCCGAGCGAGAAATCCGCCGGACTGGCGTGTCCAGAGCCCGGCGTAAAGCCCGCCGCGGGCGACAAGTTCGGCGTGCGTTCCCTGTTCGACGATCCGCCCCTTGTCCATTACCACCAGCCGGTCGAGCGCGGCGATCGTCGACAGCCGATGCGCGATCGCGAGCACCGTCTTGCCCTGCATCAGGCGGTCGAGATTGGACTGGATCGCCGCTTCGACTTCGGAATCGAGCGCCGAGGTCGCCTCGTCGAGCACGAGGATCGGCGCATCCTTCAGCATCACCCGGGCGATCGCGATGCGCTGCCGCTGTCCGCCCGAAAGCTTGACGCCGCGCTCGCCCACATGGGCGTCGAGCCCCTTGTGGCCGCGCTGGTCCTGAAGGTCGGCGATGAAGTCGTAGGCTTCGGCTTTCCGAGCCGCAGCGATCAGTTGCTCCTCGTTCGCGTCGGGACGGCCGAAGAGGATGTTGTCGCGGATCGAGCGATGCAGAAGCGAAGTATCCTGGCTGACCATGCCGACCTGGGCGCGCAGCGACTCTTGCCTGACGGACGCGATATCCTGGCCGTCGATCAGGATGCGCCCGCTCTCAAGATCGTAGAAGCGCAACAGGAGATTGACGAGCGTCGACTTGCCGGCTCCGGAACGGCCGACGATGCCCACCTTCTCGCCCGGGCGCACCACGAGCGAGAAATCGTCGATGACGCGGTCGCCCTTGCCGTAGTGGAAGCGGACGTGCTCGAAGCGGATTTCCGGCTTGCTCACGGCCAGTTCCGTCGCATCGGGCCGATCGACGAGACCTATCGGCTGAGAGACCAGTTCGGCCGAGTTCTGGATCGTGCCGATGTTGCGCATGATCGAGTTGAACTGCGTCATCATGCGGCCAAGCAGCATGTTGAGCCGGAGCACCAGTGCCAGCGTGAAGGCGACCGCGCCGGAACTGATCGAGCCTGCGAGCCAGAGATGGATGGCGTAGACCGCGATCGCCGTGATCATCAAGCCGGAAAGCAGTGCCAGCGAGGCGCGCACGGCCGTCAAGAGCCGCGTGAACGGGATGACCGCGCGCTGGAACCGGTCGAAGCCGCCGCGAATATAGCGGTCGTTCTCCTCGTCGCGCCCGAAGAGCTTCAATGTCTGGATGTTGGAATAGGCATCGACCATGCGACCGTTCAGCATCGACGCCATTTCGGCGGTATCGCGGGCGTGCTTGCGGATGCGTGGAACGAAAAAGCGCGCCAGCACCAGGAAGACGACGATCCAGAAGCCGACCATCGCGGCCAGACGCCAGTCGAGCTGTGCCACCAGCGCCATAGTGGACGCCGTGTAGATGACGATGAACCAGACGACCTGCAGCAGCGAGACGAGCAGGTCGCTCGTTGCCTGCGCGCCGGCCCAGACCTTGGTGACGATGCGGCCGGAAAAGTCGTTCTGGAAGAAGGTCAGCGACTGCCGGGCGACGTGCACGTAGGATTGCCAACGCACCAGGTTCAAAAAGCCTGTCGTGATCGCCTGTTCTTCGACGAGCGCCGCTAACGACACCGCGATGAAACGGAAGACCATGACCGTCAGGAGCATGAACAGAAGCTCCGGGCCATTGGCGGCGATCAACCCGCTCCAGCCAGCTTCCGGCTTCACGGTGTCGAGCAGATCGACGAGCCGCCCGACGAAGTAGAAAAGACCCGCCTCCAGCATGGCGACGAGGCCGCCCAAGACGGCCATAGCGATGAACGGTCCCTTGGCCTGTCTGGCGTAGAACCAGGCAAACCCCCAGAGCGATTTCGGCGGCTGCAGGCGCTCGCGCGGTGCGAAGGGCTTGATCCAGTTCTCGAAGAGGCTGACGATGGCGCTGAGCATGGTTCCGATATAGGCGGTTCGGCAGGAACAGCAATCGGTTTCGACACAATTGCAGATTACAAATGCGTAACGTCTAACAAAGAGGCCCGCCGCTCTTTCGAACGGCGGGTCTTGGTTGCTTATTCTGCGGCCTCTTCCTTCTCGACGTCGTCGGCGATGAAGCCACCCGACTGGCGAGACCAGAGGTCGGCGTAGAGACCGCCATGGGCAACGAGCTCGGCATGCGAGCCGGTCTCGACGATGCGGCCGGCCTCGAGGATCACCAGCCGGTCCATCTCCGTCAGCGTCGACAGGCGGTGGGCGATCGCGATCACCGTCTTGCCGGCCATCAGCGCGAACAGGTTCTCCTGGATCGCCTGTTCGACTTCGGAATCGAGCGCCGAGGTCGCCTCGTCGAGGATCAGGATCGGCGCGTCCTTCAAGAACACGCGCGCGATCGCGATACGCTGGCGCTGGCCGCCGGAAAGCTTGACGCCGCGTTCCCCGACCTGCGCGTCCAGGCCCTTGCGGCCCTGGTTGTCCTCGAGCCCCTGGACGAAGTCCCAGGCGTTCGCCTTCTTGGCCGCCGCAATGATCGCCTCGTCGTCCGCTTCCGGATGGCCATAGGCGATGTTGTCGCGAATGGAGCGGTGCAAGAGCGAGGTGTCTTGCGTCACGACGCCGATCTGCGAGCGCAGGCTGTCCTGCGTGACGGTGGAGATATCCTTGCCGTCGATCCGGATCGCACCGTCCTCCAGGTCGTAGAAGCGCAACAGCAGGTTCATCAGCGTCGTCTTGCCCGCACCCGAGCGACCGACGAGGCCGATCTTCTCACCCGGCTTGATGTCGAGCGACAGGTGATCGATGACGCCCTTGGCCTTGCCGTAGTGGAAGCGGATGTTGTCGAAGGCAATCGCCCCCTTGTCCGCTGTCAGCGCCTTGGCGTCCGGCTCGTCGACGATGTCGTGCGCCTTGGTCATCATGCCGATGCCGTCATAGACCGTGCCGATATTCTCGAACAGCGCCGAGACTTCCCACATGATCCACTGCGACATGCCGTTGATGCGCATCGCAAGGCCGACGGCGATCGCGATCGCGCCGACGGAGATCGCACTCGTCAGCCACAGATGGATGCCAAGCGTTGCGATCGCAAAGAGCGCGATACTGTTGTTGGCATAGACCAGCACGTGGAACAGCGTCACCTTGCGCATCTGGCGATGCACGGTGTCGAGGAAGCCGTCCATGCCGTCGCGCGCATAGCCTTCCTCGCGGCCGGCATGCGAGAACAGCTTGACTGTACCGATATTGGTGTAGCTGTCGACGATCCGGCCGGTCATCATCGAGCGCGCGTCCGCCTGCTCCTTGGAGATCTTCTGCAGCCGCGGCACAAAATAGCTGACGATGCAGATGTAGATTGCCAGCCAGATGCCGAGCGGGATCACCAGCCGCCAGTCGGCGGTGGCGACGACGGCGAGCATCGTGACGAAGTAGCTGACGACATAGACGAAGACGTCGAGGATCTTCATCACGGTTTCGCGCACGGCTAGCGACGTCTGCATGACTTTCGTTGCCACGCGTCCGGCGAACTCGTTGGCAAAGAAGGTCATGCTCTGGCGCAGCAGGTAGCGGTGCATCTGCCAGCGGGCGATCATCGGATAGTTGCCGAGCAGCACCTGATGCATGATCAGCGAATCGATCGCCACGAGGCCCGGCAGGCCGATGAGGACGAGCGCACCCATCCAGAACAGCCGTCCGCCTTCGGCGGCGAGGAAGCTCTCGCGGTCGGCGCTCGACAGCCAGTCCACCATGTTGCCGAGGAACTGGAACAGCGCCACTTCGCCAATGGCGATCAGCGCCGTACAGACGGACATGATGATGAGCCACGGCGCAGCCGGCTTGGAGTAGTGCCAGCAGAAGCCGAACAGAGTCTTCGGCGGAACCGTCGGCTCCTCCGGCGGATAGGGATTGAGGCGGGATTCAAACCAGCCAAACATAACATTGCTCCTTCAGAGTATTTTGAAGGAAAGCGGGATTTCGCCCCGCATTCTTATGATGAAAAAGTCAGTCCGGAAATGCAGCCCGCAAAGGGCTTCGTCTTCCGGAGTCCCGGAAGCGCGTCGATCTCGGTTAAAAGATAGGTCGCGGAACCGGTCAGGCCAAACGGTGGCCCACTACTCCAGGAAGGCGTGTCAACATCAATACATTCATGTTTGCCTCCGTCGGTTCGCGTTGAAGAGCTCCGATCTCTACCCTTATTCGCGCTCGCATGCCAGATTGTCGCAGGCACTTTCTTGCCCAATTTTTCATCGCTCCGACCGCTGTTGCCGTTTCGGCACAGATTAGCGCAGGCAATATGAGCGACCTCAAAAGCAAGCAGCGCCGGATGTTTCGCAGCGGAGAACAAGGATGATCGCTTCATCGGACGCGCCTCCTGACCTTCAAGGTGTCGGCTTTCTCCTGCGGCGCCCCCGCGAGGGTGACGCAGACGCGCGCCTGAGGCTCGGCCGCCATCCGGATATCTACCGGATGTTCGGTTCGGGCAGGTCGTTTCCCGGCCTCTTCGGCCACGGTGAAGCGGCCGCCTGGATCATCGATCAGGACGGCCTCGTCGGCGAAGTGCGGCTCGACAACATCAACCGCGCCGATCGCCGCGCGAACTTCGCCATCGGCATTTTCGATCCGGATCGCCTTGGCAAGGGTCTTGGCACGGCGGTCATCAAGCGGGTATTGGCCTATGCCTTCGACGAACTTGCCCTTCATCGGGTCTCGCTGAGGGTCCTCGCCTTCAACGAGCGGGCGATTGCGGCCTATCTCAAGTCCGGTTTCTCGATCGAGGGCCGCGAACGCGAATCGGCGCTGATCGACGGTGAGTGGCACGACGACATCATGATGGGCATCCTGGCTGCGGATTTCGATACGCGGCGCAACGCCCCCGGAAACGAGTAACCTGACGTGAGCAATCTGCGCATCGCCCTCTACCAGCCCGATATTCCCGGCAATACCGGCACGATCCTGCGCATGGCCGCCTGTCTCGGGCTTTCGGTCGATGTGATCGAGCCGGCCGGCTTCGACCTCTCCGACCGAAACCTGAAGCGCGCCGGCATGGACTACATCGCGTCGGTGGCGCTCACTCGTCACGTCAACTGGGAGCGCTTCGAAGAGTGGCGCTCGGCGAGCGGACGTCGGCTGGTGCTCGCCTCCACCAAGGCTGCCCTGCCCTATACGCGCTATGATTTCCGCCCAGACGACATCCTGCTTTTCGGGCGGGAAAGCGCCGGCGTGCCCGATCACGTGCACGAGCGCGCCGATGGCCGCATCCTCATTCCGATGGCCGACGGCCAGCGCTCGCTGAACATCGCGATCTCCGCCGCGATGATTGCGGGCGAAGCGATCCGGCAGGTTTCGCCGATTTGATACCGTCTCCATAGCCGTCTCCTTGGCGGCAGGCCGAGCTCTTTGAGAGACCGGCCGAGAGCCCTCGTTTCCAACGTTACGCCGCGACTTCGTTGTAAGGTTTGCTCTTGCGCGCCTGCTTCAGCACCGGCGCCCACCAGGTCAGGCGATCCATCATCAAAAACAGCGGCGCGCGGAGCTCCTCCGGTTTATAGAGGTTGCCGGCAGCATCGAACTTCGACCACGCCTTCGGGAAGGCCACGCCGTCGCGCAGTGTCACCGTGTGCAACTCTCCAAACACCTGGCGCAATTGCTCGACCGCGCGAATGCCGCCCGAGGCGCCGCCGTAAGAGACGAAGGCGACCGGCTTTGCGTGCCAGGGCTCGTAGACAGAGTCGATCAGTTCCTTCAGCGCCGCCGGGTAGCCGTGGTTGTATTCGGGCGTAACGACGATGAAGGCATCCGCCTCGGCGATCTTGCGCTCCAGCCATTCGCCGGGATTGACCGCCGCGCCAAGGCCGCGCGACGTTCTGAGCCGCGCCGGGTCGATGATCGTCAGCGAGAAGGTGTCGGAAGCCGATAGTTCCCGGATCAGCCAATTGGCGACCGTGTCGCAGAAGCGACCCTGCCGCGCGCTGCCATAGATCACGGCGAGGGTCATTTTCTCAGTCATGGGGATCAAGCTCCTGTTGTCTCAGTCATGGAGCCAATGCTATAAAACCTCAAGATTAGTTGAGGTCAATAGCCGTTATGACGATTGTGAAACAAAGCGAATTGCGCCGCGAACTGACCGTGGGCGAAGTGGCGGAGCGCAGCGGCGTCGCCGTCTCCACCCTGCATTTCTACGAGGCCAAGGGGCTGATCCGCAGCAACCGCACCCGCGGCAACCAGCGCCGCTATCCGCGCGGCGTGCTCAGGCGCGTCGCCGTCATCAAGGTGGCGCAGCGCACCGGCATTCCATTGTCGGAAATCCAGGACGCTTTGTCGGTTTTGCCGGACGATCGTCCGCTGACGGTCGAGGATTGGGGCAGATTGTCCGAAAACTGGCGCGAACAGCTGAACGAACGCATCGCCAGCCTGATGGCGTTGCGCGACCATCTGACGAGCTGCATCGGCTGCGGCTGCCTGTCGCTGCGCGAATGTCCTCTGCGCAATCCGCACGACGTGCTGTCGATGGAAGGCGCCGGCCCAAGGCTCATGGATGAAGACAGCCACCCTTGAGCGGCCGCCACGACCAAAGGTGCCTACGCATGGTCATTGTGGGGAAAAGAAGATGAAGTCAGAACTAAGAGGCCGAGTTGCGATAGTCCTTCCTCTTCTCGCTCTCATCCTGTTCTCATGGTTCTATTATCTTGACGATCGCGCATGCGCCGCAGGGGATCAGCAATGCGCCGTCAATACATTCCTGGCGCTTGCCCTGGGGACCGTGATACTCGGGCTGGTAGCCATCATTAATCTATTGATTCTTCTCGGAAAAACTCTGATTTATATTCAGGATCGAAATCGAGGTTGAGCGCTGTGCTACCTTGGCTCGCAGGGAATCTGGCGCGTTTGTTGACGTGACCGGTGATCTCTGAAAAAGCGGCAGGGCGATGGATCAATCCGCGGTCGGCAGGCGGCGCATCGTAAACTCGATCTCGTCGCCCTCGAGCTGGCGCCAGCTTTCCACCTCGGTCCAGTAGGCGGCCTTCGGCCAGGTGTCGAACCATTCCCGCGCTTTTGCACGGGCAGCACTGCGGTCGAGCCGAAAGGTTTCCCGCACGAAAAGGCCGTCGCCTCGTGTCGGATTTTCCCGGCGATGCCGGGCGATCTGCCGCCGCAATCCATCGAGCGGCGGGCCTGCAGGTATTCTTGCCATGGGCTATACCTCTGGATTGTAAGATAGTGAGGCAAGCCTGCCTTTGCCAGAGCTTTGTGTAGGCGGGTTTCGCCGAGGCCAAGGACACGCCGCGACCGAGTGGCCGAAGCGCTGGACCGCCGTTGCCATCAGCGCCAAAGTGTGAACTGTGGCGACTTCAATCGAATCGGCGGCATCTCATCGGGAAATCCCGCCAACAGGACGTAATTTCATGGAACGACCGCAGCTACCCCAGGGGCTCCCCGCAGACATCGAAGACAAGAAGGCGGAGGCGCGTGCATGGTTCGAAGGGCTGCGCGACACCATCTGCGCCGCCTTCGAGGCGGTGGAGGATGAGCTGACCGGGCCGCTTTCCGACCGTCCCCCCGGGCGCTTCGTTGCCAAGGACTGGAGCCGTGAGGATGGCAAGGGCGGCGGTGGCCGCATGTCGATGATGGAAGGCCGCGTCTTCGAAAAGGTCGGCGTGCACACCTCGACCGTTTACGGCGAGTTCTCGCCCGAATTCCGCAGCCAGATCCCGGGCGCAGCCGAAGATCCCCGTTTCTGGGCCTCGGGCATTTCGCTGATCGCCCATCCGGTCAATCCCAACGTACCGGCCGTTCACATGAACACCCGCATGGTGGTGACGACCAGCAACTGGTTCGGCGGCGGCGCCGACCTCACCCCGGTGCTCGATCGCCGTCGCGTCATGACGGATCCCGACACGCAGCTCTTCCACCGCGCGATGGAGATCACTTGCGGGCGCCATGCGGTCGCCGACCATGCCAAGTTCAAGAAGTGGTGCGACGACTACTTCTTCCTGCCCCATCGCAACGAGGCGCGCGGAACCGGTGGCATCTTCTACGACTGGCTGCATTCCTCGGAAGAGCAAGGCGGCTGGGACGCCGATTTCGCCTTCACCCGTGATGTCGGCAAGGCGTTCGCCATCGTCTATCCGAAGATCGTGCGCACCAATTTCAATGCGCCCTGGACCGAAAACGACCGCGACGAACAGCTGGTGCGCCGCGGCCGCTATGTCGAGTTCAACCTGCTCTACGATCGCGGCACCATCTTCGGCCTGAAGACCGGCGGCAATGTCGAGTCGATCCTGTCGTCCCTGCCCCCGGTCGTGCGCTGGCCGTAAACTCAGCAGCTTAGACAGGCAGAGAGAAGCGCTCGCACCGCGCAGATGCGCTTCTTCTCCGGGAGCGCGTCATAGCGCGATCGAGCCGATGAATGGCCCGCTGACCAATGCCGTCGCGGGCCGCTTCGGAATTCCTGACGTCACTTGCAGATCCGCACCTTCTTCCAGAAGACCTTACCGTCGGCGCCATAAGCCCGTTCCGTTTTGACGACGCAGCTCGGTTTGCAGCCGTAGCTATAGTTCGCGGCCTTCGCCGGCATGGCCAAGGCAAGTGCCATCGTCGTCGCCAGAGCCATGGCGAAGCAAGAACTGCGCATTTTGTATATCCCCGTGTAATCCGACCGCGACGGAGCCGCCCGTCGCCTGAAACGAGCCATCGCACGGATCAGTCCCACCCCGCTGTTTCGAATGAAACAGGCGAACAAAGCCCGCTATCAGGCGTTTCACCTTCGTCGAGCGAGGTGAAAACAATGATCTTCAAGAAACGGACATTCTACGGCGATGAACCGGAGCGGCAGGTGGCCGATCACCCGGCCGAACTGGAGCGCCGCGTCGCCCATCTCCTGGCGGTCACGCCCGGCCTCGATGCAGCCGATGTCACTGTTACCACCAAAGGCAACACCATTGTGCTTGCCGGTTTCGTGGCGACCGAAGGCGAAGTTTTCCGCGCCGAAGAGGCGGCAAAACAGGTGCAAGGCGTCGCGGAAGTGATCAACCGGATCGAGACGGTCACCGCAAGATAGAAGCGTCCTCGGTTCCTCAGATGGAGCCGAGCGTCCAGCTGACGATTTCTGCCGAAACACTGGCGAAGGCCTGATCCATGGCCTTGATGAAGGCCGTGTTGCCCGTGCCCCTGACCGCGGTCGTGGCGCGAAACGCCTTTTGCGCCAGCACCGTGCCGTTGCGATCGTTGAGGATCTTGGCGAAGATTTCGACATTGGCCGCGTCGGCGCCCTCGGTCGAAATCTCGAAGGCGCGGATTTCGGTGATGACCTGGTAGTCGATCGCCAGGCCCTGGCCGGGCTTGCCGACGCCGCCGATCTTGCCCGTGTCCTCGAAGGCCTGCACGAGCTTCGCCTGTACCAGCTTCGGCAGGCGGTCGCTCCACTGAGCCTTGGCGAGATATTGCAGTTCCGCGCCGGAGAGACGGATGACGACCTGATCGCTGTCGAGCGCCTTCAGAGCCGTCGGCTCCGGCACGAGGATCTGCTTGCCGGTCGATGCGCGACCTTCGACGGCCGGCCTTGCCGAAAGACTGTAGGTGTCGTTGACCGCTTTGGTACCGCAGCCAGCAAGTCCTGCTGCCAGCATGATCATCAGGGCGGAGCGCCACGCTCCCGCTACTCGCACGCCCACCAGCCCTGGAAAACTCATACTGCCGTTACCTTTGTCCCACACAACTTCGGCGCATTCCGGATCGAAACACACCACCCGGCCCCACGCCGGCTGTGCCCACCGACTCAGCGTCGGGTGCGGCCATCATATTGCTTTACCGTCTCGCCGCCAAAGAGAAGGCGTTGCGGATCCTTGTCGAACGTCGAGATCGTGTTCTCGAGGCTCTGCACCGTGCGGCGCGTATCGGTGACGAGCGCCTCGACGTCGCGCAGCCCCGAATTCGAGAAGCGCTTGAGGTTCTCCGCAATCGGGCCGATCTGGGCGTTCAGATTGTCCGCCATCTTGCGGAACGAGGCGAGCGTCGCGCGGGCGTCAGCCGAAAGCGACGGCGCGTCCGCATCGCCGAGGAAACCGTCGACCTTGACGAGAATGCTGTCGACCCGGTTGGCCGAAGCGTTCAACTTGCTTGCCAACTGCGTAACGTCGGTGATCGTGCGGTCGATGTCCTGCTGGCGCGCCGTGATCTTGTCGGCGAACTGCGAGATGTTGGCCACCGTCTTGCGGGCGTCGGCCGTCGCCGCCGTGATGTCGTTGACGACGAGCTCCACCTTCTGCTTGTCGACCGAGGCGACCAGCGTATCGACCCGCTCCAGCGTCTTCTGGGCGTTCTTGCCGAATTGCTCGTAGGTTTCGACCGTGCGCCGGAAGGCAGCGATGGTTTCGGAAACGCCGCCCGAGGCAGCCTTCAGGTCGGTGCTGATCTGCTCGACGTTCGAGACGATCTGATCGATCTTCTTCGGATCCACCGATTTCACCAGAGTTTCGGCAGATTCCAGAGTCGAATCGAGCTTCTTGGACGCAGCACTCACCGAACCGGAGAGTTCCGTCACGCTCTTCAGGAAGTCATCGATCGCGCCGGAATTGTTCGCGAGCGCATTCGAAAACGTCTCGGCATTACCGATCGTCTTGGTCAGCGGACCGCGCACGTCGGTGACGAAGCCCTGGATGTCGGTGATGGCGCTGTTGGCGCGGTCCATAATCTGGTCGGCCGTCGCGAGCAGGCTGGTGACGCTCGACTGGTCCGCAAGGATACGCGCCTGCGTACCCTTCTCGATCGCAGTCTTCAGGATGTTTTCGTCGCCCTTGTGGCCACCGCTGAGTTCGATATAGGCCGCACCGGTCAGGCCTTGCACTTCCAGCGTCGCCTTGGTCGACTTGAGCACCGGCGCGTCGACCGAAACCTCGGTCAGCGCGATCGAATAACGCGGATCGTTGGCATCGATCGCGAGGTTGCGAACCGTGCCGACGGGAATGCCGTTGAAGCGCACCGGAGAGCCGACCGAAAGGCCGTTGGCCGACCCCGGAATGTTGACCACCAGCTCGATCATCTCGCCGCTACGGCCATACTGCGACATCCAGTAGACGAAGCCGAATGCGGCTGCGACCACGAACACCGTGAAGAAACCGACAATGGCGTAGTTCGCTTTCGTTTCCATTCGTACCGACTACCTTCGTGGCCGCTTCACCGGCTCTACCTCCGATCTCGACGCCTGGGCATCAAAATCGGCTTCTCAAGATTCATTGATCGTTCCGCACGATCGATCGTGCCCGCTTGCCACGGAAATAGGACTGCACCCACGGATCGTCGCAGGCCAGCATGTCTTCCACCGTGCCTTCGACCAGGACCTTCTTCTTGCCGAGAACCGCGATGCGGTCGCAGACCGAAAAGAGGCTGTCGAGGTCGTGAGTCACCATATACACGGTCAATCCCAGCGTGTCGCGCAGCTTGGCGATCAACTCGTCGAACTCCGCCGCCCCGATCGGATCGAGCCCCGAGGTCGGCTCGTCGAGGAAGACCAGGTCCGGATCGAGCGCCAGCGCGCGCGCAAGTGCGGCGCGCTTGATCATGCCGCCCGAAAGCTCCGACGGGTACTTTTCCGCCGCCTCCGGCGCAAGGCCGACCAGCTCGATCTTCACCCGCGCCAGCTCGTCCATGAGGCTCTGCGGCAGGTCGAGATATTCGCGCATGGGCACCTGGATGTTCTCGCGCACCGTCAGCGCCGAAAACAGCGCTCCGTGCTGGAAGAGAACGCCAAGACGCATGTCGAGCGCGATGCGTTCGCCCTCGGTGATGTTGTCGTAGTCCGCGCCGAGGATTTCGATCTTGCCGGACCGCTTCGCAAGCAACCTCAGAACCGTGCGCATCAGCACCGACTTTCCGGTGCCGGACGCTCCGACGAAGCCGAGGATTTCGCCGCGGTAGATCTCGAGGTTCAGCTTGTCGAGCACGATGTTGGAGCCGAAACCGACCGTCAGGTCGCGAACGGAAAGCACGGCCTCGCGCCCGTTCGCCTCGGTCGGCTGGTACCCCTCGTGACTCTTTTCGATTGGGTTCACGCTGTTCTCCGCATCAGAAATCAATGGCCGCGTAGAACATGGCGAAGAGCCCGTCGATCAGGATCACGACGAAGATCGACTTGACCACCGAAGACGTCACGTGGCGGCCGAGCGACTCCGCGCTGCCGCCAACCTTCAAGCCCTCGACGGCTGCCACGACCCCGATGATGAGCGCCATGAACGGCGCCTTGATCATGCCGGCGGCGATCGACGAAAAATCGATGGCTTCCTGCAATCGGGCGAGGAAGGTTGGGATCGTGATGCCGGAATAGCCCCAGGCAACGAGCGCCGCACCGACGAGCGCCGCGAAGTTTGCGATGATCGTCAAGAGCGGCAGCGCGACGGTCAGCGCCACGAGGCGCGGAAATACGAGTACGCCGACCGGGCTCAGCCCCATCACCTTCAGCGCATCCACCTCTTCACGCATCTTCATCGAGCCGATTTCGGCGGTGATCGCGCTGCCGGAGCGGCCAGCGATCATGATCGCGGTCAGCAGCACCCCGATTTCACGGAGCTGCAGGATGCCGACGAGATCGACGACGAAGACCTCGGCGCCGAAATAGCGCAGCTGGAACGCGCCCTGCTGGGCGATGATGGCGCCGATCAGGAACGACATCAGCGTGATGATCGGCACGGCTTTCACGCCCATGCGGTCGATCTGGTGGACGATCGCCGCCGGCGAGACGCCGCTGTGCCGTCCAAGCTTAAGCTGGGCGCCGCGCACCGCGGACCCCAGGATGTACATCGCAGCGACGATATCTTCCCACGTCGCCGCCATGACCTCGCCGACCGGGGCGAAGATGCGCTGAAACAGCGGCAGCCGTTCGCCGTTCTTTTCCGGCGAGCGCAGTTCAGCCGGCAGGGCGTCGATGAGCTCGACATAGCGCTGTCCGCCTTCGGCGAAATGAACGTTGTCGCGCGACGGGCCGACGACACGGGTCATGAAGCGGCGGATGATCCAGGCGCCTGCGGTATCCATCGCCGTCACGCCGGACAGATCGAACTGCGCGGCCCCGTCGCCCTTGCGCGCAAGGCCGTCGAGCTTTGCTGCCATCGCTTCGGCCGTCTCGTGCCGCCAGGTGCCGGTGAAGACATAGCTTCGCCCGCCGCCACTCTCGGACAGCGCGACATCGGCGGTCATCTTGCGGGCGGCTTGCGACACGTGTCTTCTGTTATCCCGATTTGCCTCTGCAAAACTCGTCCAATCTCGATAGAGATGAGGACAAGATTGTGCAGCAGACCTAAAGTGTTACCACGACTGTTGCGCGTCCGACCGGAGGCAACGACTGTGTAAAGATTCGTAAATCCTTCCACCGTCATAACGGCTCGCACCTTTGCTGTCACCCGAACGTTGCGGCGCTATGACGCCGGGCCAACAGATTACCTGCCGGAGACGCTTTCATGTCACTTTCCCTCGATGCCACCGTGGAACATTTCCCGATTGCGGGCACGTTTACGATCTCGCGCGGCTCCAAGACGACGGCAAGCGTCGTCACTTGCCGCATCGGAGACGGTGTCCATACGGGCTCCGGCGAATGCGTTCCCTACGGCCGCTACGGCGAGACGATCGACACGGTGCTCGCCGAAATCGCCGCCATCCGCCACCATATCGAGGCTGGGCTCAGCCGCGCCGACCTGCAGCGCGCGATGAAGCCGGGTGCTGCCCGCAACACCGTCGATTGCGCGCTGTGGGATCTGGAAGCAAAGCAGAAAAACAAGTCGGCCCATGTTCTTGCCGGCATTTCTTCACCGGAAGCATTGACCACGGCCTATACGCTTTCGCTTGCCGAGCCCGACGCGATGCGCGAGCAGGCCGCCAAATATGCCCACCGCGCGCTCCTCAAGGTCAAGGTGGGCACGTCGGATGATGCTGCCCGCATCCGTGCGGTGCGCGCCGGCGCACCGGAAAGCCGCATCATCCTCGACGCCAACGAGGGCTGGACGCCCGAAACGCTTGCCTATCACTTTGCGATCTGCGCCGAGGAACGGATCGACCTGATCGAGCAGCCGCTTCCCGCCGGCCGCGACGAGGCGTTGGCAACGATCGCCCGTCCCGTTCCGATCTGCGCTGATGAAAGCGTGCACGCGACCGGCGACCTCGCCGCTCTCGTCGGGCGTTACGACGCCGTCAACATCAAGCTCGACAAGACCGGCGGCCTGACCGAGGCACTGCGCATGCGCGATGAGGCGGTCTCGCTCGGGCTCAAGGTCATGGTCGGCTGCATGGTCGGCAGTTCGCTCGCGATGGCGCCGGCGATCCTGGTGGCTCAAGGCGCGGATTTCGTCGATCTCGACGGGCCGCTGCTGCTGGCGCAGGATCGCGAGCCCGGCCTGCGCTACGAGGCCTCGCTTGTCTTCCCGCCGGAGCCGCGCCTCTGGGGTTGAAGATACCAGGCGGTGACGGCAAAGCAGCAGCCGGCAAAGGCGACGACCGACATTGAATAGAAGCCGTTCACCCCGTACCAAGCGTAGAAATAGCCGGACAGGAACGTGAAGATCGCGGTGAAGATACCGGTATAGAAGAAGTAGAGCCCCTGCGCCGACGCTTCCTGTGATTCCACCACCCGCTCGACCAGCTTGTGCTGCATGCCGGTGTGCATGATCGCATAGGTGAAAGCGTGGAAGCACTGCAGGATGAAATAGCCGCTGAAGCCGAGATCCATCGGGAAGATGATCCAGCGCACCACGGCGAGAAAGCAGCCGGACAGGATCATCACCCAGACGCTGAAACGGCGGCTGATCGCCTTGGCGAAGATGAACATCGTCACTTCCGCCGCGACGCCCGCGCTCCAGAGCAGGCCGATCTCGGTACCGCTGTAGCCGATGTGCTGCCAATAGATCGCCGAGAAGGCAAAGAGCATCGCGTGGCTGGCGTTGACGAGCGTCACCCCGATCAGAAGCAGCTGCAGGTCGAGCTGCCGCAGCGACTTCGGCGGCGGCTCCGTCAATGCCGTGATCGGTGACGGCCGCCGCGGCTTGCCGACCCGTGGCGCGGCATAGGCCATGATGATCGTCAGGCCGAAGCCGATCGCCATCGCCGGCAGCACCATGTCGCTGCCGAAGATGCCCACCATCCAGCCGCCGAGCATCGTCGCGCCGATGAAGGCGACCGAGCCCCAGAGCCGCATATGGGCGTAGTCGAAGCCCCAGCGCCGCACGCCTGAAAGCGCGATCGCCTCGACGATCGGCACATAGGGAGAATAGACGGCCGACTGCAGCGTATAGATGAGCAGCACCGGCCAGAATTCGCGGAAATAGAACAGAACCACGGCCGTTGCGAGCGACAGGAAACCGGACCAGATCAGGACGATCGCCCGCTCGCCGAGCCTATCGGCAATGACGCCGGCGATCGGCGCCGTGATGACGCGCACGAACATCGGCAACGCCAGAACGACGCCGATCTCGAAGTCGCTCATCGACAGCGTGCTCAGCCACATCGGGAAATATGGCATCGCGAAGCCGTTGACGATCAGCGGCGCACAGAAGAGCAAAGCAATGCGAAGCGCAAAATGGCGCGGCGGAGGGCCCACATAGGCGGGCGCTTGGAAGGGAATCATCGTCTGACCTGATGGCTGTGCCCAATCTCTAGCACGAGCCGGGCGCCCCTCGCCATAACCTAGTTTTCGCGACAGTAATATCGCTGCGCCGCAAAGGTCAGGCCGCGCGCTGGGTCAGCAGTTGGGCGAGCAGTTTGTCCGCTTCACCAGAGGCTTCGCCTTCGCTGGCGCCACCGCGCATCTGGTGCCAGGTGATCAGTTCCATCGTGCCGTCGTGGTGCTCGGCAATCGCCGTGCAGCTTTCCACCCAGTCGCCGGTGTTGATGTAGCGGATGTCGCCGGTCTCCTCGATGACAGCATGGTGGATATGACCACAGATCACGCCCTGCGCATCGTGACGGCGCGCCTCCTCGGCGACCACCTTCTGGAACTCGCCGATGAAGTTGACGGCGTGCTTGACCTGAAGCTTCGCCCAGGACGAGAACGACCAATAGGGCATGCCGAGACGTCGGCGGACCGCAGCAAGCCCGATATTGATGGCGATCGCCGTGTCGTAGGCCCAATCGCCGAGATAGGCGAGCACGCGGGCGTTGCGCACGACGACGTCGAATTCGTCGCCGTGCAGCACGAGATATTTACGGCCGTCGGCCCCCTCGTGCATGTAGCGTTGCGCCACCTCGATGCCGCCGAAATGCACGCCCGGAAAGTCGCGCAGGAATTCATCGTGATTACCGGGGATGTAAACGATGCGGGCGCCCTTGCGCGCCTTGCGCAGGAGCTTTTGCACCACGTCGTTGCAGTTCTGCGGCCAGTACCAGCTGCGCTTCAGCCGCCATCCGTCGACGATGTCGCCGACCAGAACGATCGTCTCCGCTTCATGATGCCGCAGGAAGTCGAGCAGGTAGTCGGTCTTGGCGGCCTTCGAGCCGAGATGGACGTCCGAGATGAACAACGTCCTGAGCTTTCGTACGGAGTTGTCTTGCTGCGCCGCCATCATGCGAGCCTCGTCTTCAGGTTATGCTTTCTGCCTTCGTGAAACCAGACTCGTGTTTCAGGAAGATGACATCAACATTGCGTCACCGGTCCCCCCGCTGAAATCAACACTGCAAAACTGTACCTCGCTTCGAATTCATGCCAAAAGGCACGACCACGAATGAGGAATGTGAGAGCATGAATACGGGCGACAAGACGAAATCCCATACCGGTCCGGCCAGCGGCGACATCGACCAGCAGGCCCTTTTCTTCCACCGTTACCCACGCCCGGGAAAGCTCGAAATCCAGCCCACCAAGCCGCTTGGCAACCAGCGCGACCTGGCGCTTGCCTATTCGCCAGGGGTTGCAGCCCCCTGCATCGCCATTCGTGACAATCCGGAAACAGCCGCCGATTACACAGCGCGCGCCAACCTGGTCGCGGTCATCTCCAACGGCACGGCCGTCCTCGGTCTCGGCAATATCGGTCCGCTGGCTTCCAAGCCCGTCATGGAGGGCAAGGCCGTCCTCTTCAAGAAGTTTGCCGGCATCGACGTCTTCGACATCGAAATCGACGCGTCGAGCATCGAGCGCATGGTCGACGTAATCTCGGCGCTCGAGCCGACCTTCGGCGGCATCAACCTTGAAGACATCAAGGCGCCCGAATGTTTCGAGGTGGAGCGGCGCCTGCGTGAAAAGATGCAGATCCCGGTCTTCCACGACGACCAGCACGGAACCGCGATCATCGTCGCCGCCGCCATCCTCAACGGCCTCGAACTCGCCGGCAAGGACATCGCGACCGCCAAGATCGTCACCTCGGGCGCAGGTGCCGCCGCACTCGCCTGTCTCAACCTTCTCGTGACGCTCGGCGCCAAGCGCGAAAACATCTGGGTCCATGACCTCGAAGGCCTCGTCTACAAGGGCCGCGAGGTGCTGATGGACGAATGGAAGTCCGTCTACGAGCAGGATAGCAGCAACCGCGTGCTTGCCGACAGCATCGGCGGCGCCGACGTCTTCCTCGGCCTTTCGGCCGCCGGCGTCCTGAAGCCGGAACTGCTGGCGCAGATGGCCGAAAAGCCGCTGATCATGGCGCTCGCCAATCCGACGCCGGAAATCATGCCGGAAGCCGCCCGCCAAGCCCGTCCGGACGCGATGATCTGCACCGGCCGCTCGGACTTCCCGAACCAGGTCAACAACGTTCTCTGCTTCCCGCATATCTTCCGCGGCGCGCTCGACTGCGGCGCAAGCACGATCAACGAAGAAATGAAGATGGCGGCCGTACGCGCCATCGCCGGTCTTGCCCGCGAAGAGCCCTCCGATGTTGCCGCCCGCGCCTATTCCGGCGAGACCCCGGTCTTCGGCCCGGACTACCTGATCCCCTCGCCGTTCGATCAGCGCCTTATCCTGCGCATCGCGCCGGCGGTTGCGAAGGCAGCCGAGGAAAGCGGCGTCGCCACCCGTCCGATCCAGGACTATGACGCCTATCTCGACAAGCTGAACCGCTTCGTCTTCCGCTCGGGCTTCATCATGAAGCCGGTCTTTGCCGCCGCCAAGAACGCCCAGAAGAACCGGGTTATCTTTGCCGAAGGCGAAGACGAACGCGTGCTGCGCGCCGCCCAGGTGTTGCTCGAAGAAGGCACGGCCCGCCCGATCCTGATCGGCCGTCCGCAGATCATCGAGACGCGCCTGCGTCGCTATGGCCTGCGCATCCGTCCGGATGTCGATTTCGAGGTGGTCAACCCCGAAGGCGATCCGCGCTACCGCGACTATGTCGAGGACTATTTTGCCCTCGTCGGTCGTCTCGGCGTCATCCCGGAAGCCGCCCGCACGATCGTGCGCACCAACACGACCGTCATCGGCGCGCTCTCGGTCAAGCGCGGCGAAGCCGATGCGTTGATCTGCGGCGTCGAAGGACGCTACAGCAAGCACCTGCGCGACGTATCGCAGATCATCGGCAAGCGCGACGGCGTGCTCGATTTCTCGGCCTTGAGCCTGCTGATCTCGCAGCGCGGCGCAACTTTCTTCACCGACACCTATGTGAGCTACTGCCCGAGCGCCGAAGAGATCGCCCAGACGACGGTCATGGCGGCACAGGAAATCCGCCGCTTCGGCATCACCCCGCGCGCCGCCCTCGTCTCGCATTCGAACTTCGGTTCGCGCGATTCGGAGAGCGCCACCAAGATGCGCACGGCGCTGCAGCTCGTGCGGGAACTCGCGCCGGATCTCGAGGTCGACGGCGAAATGCACGGCGATGCGGCGATCTCGGAAGCGTTGCGCCAGCGCGTCATGCCGGACAGTAGCCTGTCGAGCGAAGCCAACCTCCTGGTCTTCCCCAATCTCGATGCCGCCAACATCACGCTCGGTGTCGTCAAGACCATGACCGACAGCCTGCATGTCGGCCCAATCCTGCTCGGCTCGGCGCTTCCCGCCCATATCCTGTCGCCGTCCGTCACCTCACGCGGCGTCGTCAACATGGCGGCTCTGGCGGTGGTCGAAGCCAGCCATCCGGGTTGAGATGGCAACGCGGAGATCGCCACCGGTCTTCGCTGCATTCGGGCGCCATGCCGGCGCCGGCAAAACCGTATCCGGATGTCGCGCCTGCTTCAGGCGCGGCATCGCTGGTTTTGCAGATCACCCGCGAATCAGCCCCTGTCACGCGGCCGATCGACAGCTACAATCAAGGCGTGCGCAATTGGTCTTATACACCAATCGGGAAAGTTTGCGCTGGACAAAAGGTGAACCTCTAACCATGCTGTGGCCTCGGACGAGATTCGGTGTTGTGGCATGACTGAGCAGCAGGCTGTCCTCGACATGCTGGAAATCCTGGAATGTGGCGGCTGCGTCGAGCCCGCTCATTTCTTCACATTGATGCGTCGAACCTTCCGCATTGCCCATCTTCTCTATCTCGAAGCCGAGCCCTATGCGGACGAGCTCAAGGTTTGCCGGCTGCATCACACCTTCGGCGCCTACGCTGCCGAGATCTACCATGCCCGCAGCCTTCACCGGATCGATCCGATTCTGAAGCTGGCGCTTGGCGGCGTGCGGCCGGTGGAATGGACGATGGCGCGGCATCGCTTCCCGGAATGCGAACCGTTGTTCCAGGCAGCCCAGGAAATCGGCATATCAACTGAGGGCGTCGCCTTGCCACTGCCCTCGCCCGCCGGGCGCATGGCGTTGCTCGCAATCAACGTCAACATGACAGCCGGCGAATGGACGACCTATCGCCGCCATCACCTGCGCGATTTCCAGCTGGCCGCCAATCTCTTCCATGCCGCCATGCTGGAGCACGGCGCCATGGCCGGCAGCATTTCGACCCGAGAGATGCGGTTGACCGGCCGCGAGACCGAGGTCCTGACCTGGGCCGCCGCCGGCAAGAGCTATTGGGAAATCGCCACGATCCTCGGCATTTCCGAGCGCACCGTGCGCTTCTTCATGACCAATGCGCGACGCAAGCTGAATGTCGTTTCCAACACTCAGGCTGTGGCACAGGCCGTACGACACGCTCTGATACCCTCCGTTTGACACCCGGCAATACGCCTCCACCGAAACCCCTCGAAATCTAGTGGCAAATATCGCGCATTTGAACTGTCGCTAGCGACAGTTACGCAACCGCCGCGAGCCTGACAGCATCGCCCCATCCCCAAACTCGGATGGAGAAAACGATGATCAGGATCCTGAACGGAAAGACCCGCGCACAACACCCGGCGGCCGTCGACGACATGTTCCGGTTGCGCAAGCGCGTCTTCCACGACTTCCTGAAATGGGACGTGCAGACCGAAGGCGACTGGGAAATCGACAACTACGACCAGGCAAACCCGCTCTACGTCCTGTCCTATGCGCCCGATACCGGCCGGCTGCGCGGCGCGCTTCGCCTCCTGCCGACACTCGGCCCAAACATGCTGGACGATACCTTCCCGATCCTGCTCGGCGATAATCCGGAAATCCGCAGCGCTTCGGTCTGGGAATCCAGCCGCTTCTGCATCGAGCCCGAGATCTCGCAGGACCGCGCCTCGAACCAGGTGACGGTCGCGGCCGCCGAACTGATGTGCGGCGTCGGCGAGCTGGGCCTTGCTTCCGGCATCAGCCACATCGTCACGGTGACGGATGTGTTCCTGGAGCGCATGTTCCGGCGCATGGGATGCCCGGGCGAGCGTATCGCCGAACCGCATCGCATCGGCTCCGTTTTCGCGGTTGCCGTCGCTTGGGAAGTAACGCCGGATCTGCTCACGCGGATGAAGGCGGTCGCTGCCATCGAAGGTACCGTGCTCGAACGTCCGATGTCGCTGGAAACCGCCCGCGCCGCCTAAGCGCGTCAGTCGATCTGCGCTGTTAACGCAAACCGTCGCTTGTCGTTGCACGATCACCGACAAGCTCTATGATGGAGGCGAAACAGGAATGCCGCTGGCAGCAACCCGCAGAAGGTCGGCGCCGACCTGGCAACAGGAAGAGACTTTCGCCCGTGTTCACGCGCATGAAACACGTCGCTGCGGCCCTTGTGCCTCTGGTTCTGATCGGTGCCGGTCCGTCACTGGCATCGACGGCCTGCGACCGACTGAACGCGCGGCTCGCGCAACTGCCTGACTACGTCGCCAGCAATGCCGATGCGCGCGACTACGCAAGCGCGATCTCGCGGCAGAATATCGAGCTGCGGCGGGCAAAGAACGACCGCCGCCGCGCGGGTTGCAGTGGCGGCAACGCCATTGGCTTCGACGGCGGCGACCCCGACACTTGCTACGGCCTCAACAGCCTGATCGCCGAGATGGAAGACAATCTGCGCATGCTGAAGTCCGAGCGCGAGCAGATCGTCGCCGGCGGCAGCGACGACAGCCGGCGCCGCATCCTCGCCGCGCTGGAGATCAACGGTTGCTATGGCGACCGCGAGGAGTTCGCAAGCGTGGAACCGGACGTGCCGGAAAGCCACCGCAACATCGTTGCCGACCTGCCGCCGGAAGACGCCTACGGCCCGATGCTCGGCCGAGGCGAAGACGGCTACGCGCCGCAGGAGCGCTACTATAGCGGCACGCTCAGAACCATGTGCGTGCGCACCTGCGACGGCGCCTTTTTCCCGGTTTCTTCAGATGCGACGCCGGCCGATTTCCCGCGCGACGAGCAGGCCTGTCGGGCGCGCTGCCCGGGGGCTGAGACCGAGCTCTATTTTCACGACCTCAACACGGAAGAGAGCGACAAGATGGTCTCGGCCGTGACCGGCCGTCCCTATACCGAAATGCCCAACGCCTTTGCCTATCGCACCCGCGCTGTCGGAAAACCCGGCCAGTGCGGCTGCCAGATACCCCAGACCGCCTCGACCACACCGAAGGCAAACGGAACGAAGATCGGTGACGACCAGTCGTCGATCATCGTCATCGAGACCAAGAAGCCGGAAGCGGCGAGCAATACCGCCAAGGCGCCGGCCGAAGAGCGGCCTTACGATCCGTCGAAGAACAAGGTTCGCGTCGTCGGCCCGACCTACCTGCCGCAGGAAGAAACCGCCATCGACCTCAAGCATCCGAAGGGACCGGCCTATCAGCCGGTCCAGAATTGATCGGACGAGGCCTTACGCCTTCTCCTTGCTGCGTCCCCATCCGTCTTCGAAAACCAGCTCGTCGAGCGGCAGGCGCTGGCGCCAGCCCTTCACGGCGAGTTCCGGCTGCTGATAGAGGCGATCGACATAGCCGAGGCAGAGCCAGGCAACGATCTCGATATGATCTGGGATGCCGAGAATCGCCTTGATCTCGGCCTCGTGGAAAATGCTCACCCAGCCGACGCCCACCCCTTCGGCCCGCGCCGCAAGCCAGAGGTTTTGCACGGCGCAGACGGTGGAATAGACGTCCATCTGCGGATTGTGGGTGCGCCCGAGTACGACGGCACCGCCGCGCGTGCGGTCGCAGGTGACACAGATGCTGAGCGGCGCCTTGCGGATGCCTTCCAGCTTCAGCGCACGGTACTTGGCCTGTTGTTCCGCCTCGAACATCAGCGCGGCCTCGTCATTGGCGCGGCGAAACGCATGCCAGACGCGCTCACGCGTTTCTTCCGCCCGCACCAGCACGAAGTTCCACGGCTGCATGAAGCCCACGGACGGGGCGCTGTGCGCAGCGGCCAGCAGGCGCAAGATCAGATCATCCGGCAATGGCGCGGGCAGGAATTCATCGCGCACGTCGCGACGTGTCTCGATGGCACGGTAGACGGCCTCCCGCTCTGGCAACGAAAAGGCGCCGGCAGCCGCAAGGCCGCCCTTCGGTTCAGTCAGCATCGTTCGATCCCCAACAATGCGAAAACCTCCCGCCGTCCACGCGGGGTTCGGTCTATCTCGCCAGGCCGGTCTTCTGACTTCGGTTCAACCGATCACCTCGCCTTCCCAGATCGCTTGAAGATCCAGTGGCAAAACCTTGAATCAATTCAAGGCTCTCTTAGACGCGATCGTCCCCGTCACAGCGTTGGGCACGTTCCGGAATGACACCGGATTCCCGATTCTCCCGCTTTCGCGGGCACCTGACGACGGCACTAAGTGCACAGCCGTTTGAGAAAGACAAGCGGCGCCAACCCGGCCGGGACATGGCACGCCACTTTCCGCCGGCTACTGTCGAGCTTAGTCGTTTACCTCCACCTCAAAGCGGAGCGACCGGATGTGGCGAACCGTCATAGGCGCCCCAGACCGACTGATCGAAGCAAATCACCGATCCGGTCATCAGCCCGGACTCGGCCGACGACAGATAGGCGCAGGCCCGCGCCACTTCGGCCGGATCGACGAGCCGACCGAAAGGCTGGCCGGCCGCCGCCTTTTCGAGCCAATCGGCCGCCGCGCCATGAAACTCGCGCTGGATGCGGTCTTCGCCTTCGGACGCCATCCAGCCGATATTCAGCCCGTTGACGCGAATGCGGTTGCGAAGAAGCGCATAAGCCGTGTTTTTGGTCAGCGTTTCGAGGGCGCCTTTCGACGAACAATAGACGGCAATGAACGGCTGGCCGGCCATCGCCGACATAGAGCCGATGTTGACGATCGTGCCCTCGGTCTTCTCCCGCCGCATGATCTTCACCGCCTCCTGCATCAGGAAGAACGGCGCGCGCACATTGATCGCGAACATGCGGTCGAAGAGTTCGGGCGTGGTGTCGAGGATCGTGCCACGGTCGGTGATAGCTGCGGCGTTGACCAGCGCATCGACCCGGCCGAATTCCGCGTCGCAAGCGGCGACCACCTTGCGGGCGTCCTCTACTTTTTCAAGATCGGCCTCGACATAGACAACTTTCGCACCGCTTGACTTGCCGATCTGCTCGGCCTTCGCCCGCCCCTTGGCGGCGTTGCGGCCGCAGATGACGATGCCTTCAGCGCCGCGCTCGGCGAAAAGGCCAGCAATCGTCGCGCCCAGTCCCTGCGTACCACCGGTGACGATGGCGATCTTGCCTTGCAATTGTCCACTCATCGAATTCCTCCCTCGGAAATGATCGTTTGAAACGGCTGCGGCTCCCGGCTAAAACACACCGGGAGCCTGTCAAATTGTAACTCGCTCGTCAGCTCAGCTTGCGCTTCGCCTGCGCCTCCAGCACCGAGAGAAACTCTTGTTCGCCCGTCCCCGCAGTGAGCGCCTCGCGCATCAACTGCGCCTGCGTCTTCGGCGCCAACCCGCCGAGTGGCGGATCCCGGTCGAGATTGGTGGGGAACGAATAGCCTTCGGCACAGGAGGAGATCGCGTTGGCCGCTTCCGCCTGCGTCAGCGTCCCGCCCGCCAGCAAGGCCCGCAAGGCCGGATAGAGCGTCGCGCTCATGGTCAGTCGGTCAACGGTTTCCATTGCGCGACCGAAGGCCGAAGACACCTGCAGCAGGTTGGCCACGCGGCGGATATCCCGGGAGCGGTTGGTGCCGGCGGCATGGAAGAGCGCCGGGTTGAAGAAGACAACGTCGCCCTTTTCGAGCGGAAGCTGCACGTGGTGTGCGTCGAAATAGGCGCGGAATTCCGGCCGGTTGAGCGCCAGATAGCCCGGCACATAGGTTTGGCTATAGGGCAAGAACAGCGTCGGTCCGCTTTCGAGCGGCATGTCGCAATGGGCAACCGCCCCCTGCAGCGTCAGCACCGGTGAAAGCCTGTGCACATGCGCCGGATACTGCTCGATCACGGCCGCAGTCTGGAAGCCGAGGTGATAATCGCGGTGCGCCGATTGCGCCGCACCGCCAGGATTGACGCGATTGACCTGCGCCGTCATCTGGTAGTTCGGCCCGAGCCAAGCCTCGCTGACGAGCGCTATGACGGCATTGCCGTAATAGGAGGCGAAATTCTCCGGCGCGTTCAGGCAGTGCTTTTCCAGCGAGTTCCAGATGCGGTCATTGGCGCCGGGTTTGGCGAAGTGATCGCCGCCGCCGCTGTTGCTGCGATGTTGCTCTTCGATGATGGCGCCAAAGACCCCGCTTGCGACGTCGATTGCTGTCGTATCGGCAAAGGCGCGCTTGAAAACCGCCACGCCAGGCCCGGTCGCCAGTACCTCGCAGATCTCCGCCAAAACAGAACGCCGCGCCTCGGCATCGCCGCACGCCGCAATCAGCGCGGCGCTGTCATAGATCAGGATATTCTTTTCGCAGCCGGCAGCATGGGGGTAGTCGGACAGACTGGTTTGGCGTTCGACTTCCGCCCGGAACGATTCGAGATCGCAAGCCTCTTCGGTGAGCCAGACGCGGTCGATCCGTTGGCGCGCTTTGTTGTCGGTCTTCATCGCGTTTCCTCCTCTGGAACATCCTGATGAACACGACTATAGGCGGCGGCAAAACATGATATAGAGCAAGAATCCATCAAAAATCCATCAGGAGAGCAAGGCGATGGCCCATCCGTTTCTGGTCAAGGACATCGCCTTTCAGGCCGGGCTCAGCACCGCGACCGTCGATCGCGTGCTCAACGAGCGGCCGGGCGTGCGCCGCCAGACGGAGGCCCGGGTTCGCGCAGCCATCGAGGAATTGGAGAAGCAGCAGGCCGGCCTCGACATCCAGGGGTGCAAGTTTGCGATCGATATCGTCATGGAGTCGCCACAACGCTTCACCGATGCGGTGCGTCGCGCCTTCGAGAGCGAGGCGATGACCTTCGCGCCCACCGTCTTTCGCTGCCGGTTCCACTTCGCCGAGACGATGCGCCCACAGGAGATCGTGCAACTGCTCGACCGAATCCGGCTGCGCGGGACCGACGGCCTGGTGTTGAAGGCGCCGGACGTGCCCGAGATCGTCGCCGCAGTCGCCCGTTTCGAGATGGGCGGCACGCCCGTCGTGACGCTGGTAACCGACCTGCCCCATTCCCAGCGGACAGCCTATGCCGGCGCCGACAATCGGGCGGCGGGCGAAACGGCCGCCTACCTCCTCGGGGAGCGCTTTTCCGGCGCGCCGGCAACTGTGCTGGTGACCCTTTCGAGCGGCCGCTTTCGTGGTGAGGAGGAACGCGAGATCGGCTTTCGCCGGGTGTTGCGCGAGCGCTATCCGGCAATCCGGATCGTCGAGATCAGCGAGGGCCACGGCCGCGACAGCGAAACCGGCCGCCTGGCTCACGCGGCGCTCTCGGCCAATCCCGATATCAACGCGGCCTATTCGATCGGTGGCGGCAACCGCTCCGTCCTTGCAGCCTTCGAGCGCCTCGAGCGTCACTGCGCGCTCTACATCGCCCATGATCTCGACGAGGACAATCTGGCACTGCTGCGCGAACGACGCATTCACTTCGTGCTGCATCACGACCTCAGGACCGATGCGCGCACAGCCTTTCGCACGATGATGCTGAGGCCCGGCGCCCAGGCGCCGGCAATCGGCCCGCAGCTCTCCGCCGTGGTGGTGATCACGCCCTACAATGTTCCGGAGTAACGCTGCTGCCGATCCGCGGGTAGCGTTCAGGCCGCCGACTGGCCGTCGTTCTTCTCGGCCGGTAACACCATGTCGTCCGCCGTTTCGAAGCGGTTGCGACCGCGCCGCTTGGCCAGATAGAGCGCTTCGTCCGCAGCCAGCAGCAACTGGCGCGCCGTCAGGCCATGCCGCGGCGCAAAGGCGATGCCGGCGCTGCCGCCGACGACGAGCATTTGGCCCTCGAAAGCGACCGGCGTTTGCGCGTCCGCGATCAGGCCGGCCGTCAGGCTGCGGGCGTCGGCCTCGCTGCAATCGCCGAGAATGACCGCGAATTCGTCACCCCCAAGCCGCGCGACCGTGCCCTTCGGGCCAGCCCGGTTGCGAAAGCGTTCGGCCATGGCCACCAGCACGGCATCGCCGGCGGCGTGGCCGTGGCGGTCGTTGACCTCCTTGAATTCATCGAGGTCGGCATAGACGAGCGTGAACGGATGCGTCGATGCCCGCAACAGGGCCGCCGCCAGCATGTCGTCGAAGCCGCTGCGGTTCATCAGCCCCGTCAGGCGATCGTGCTTGGCAAGGTGCCGGTTCAGCGCCTCGCTCTGCTGCAGGGCGGCAAAGAGCGTCGAGAACCGCAGCGCCACGAAGGCCATCAGCAGTGCTGCGACGATCGCCATGATAATGACGCTCGGCAACAGCTCCGCGCGGACGAACCCACCGGGCGATTTCGGCACCCAGGCGGCCACGAGACAAGACGAATCGGAGCAGCGCCCGACGGACGCATAGGCGCTGCCTGCGGGCCGCTCGTTGAGCGGAACAAAGGCCAGCCCGCGAATGCCCAGCCGCGCCGCGATCTCGCGCGTCATTTTCGGCGTGACCGGCCGAACGGCGACCATCAGCACCGGATCGCGCCGTTCCGCCGGAACCACCAATGTCTCGGGGATGACCGCCTGCACCACGGCAACACTCATGCGCCCGCCGATCTCGCGCAGGTCCACCGCGTGGATGCCGGGCACGGCCGGCATCACGGACTGCGCATCCGGCGTCGTGACATCGAGATTGTAGGTGCCGTCGTTGTTCCTGAGCGCATTATCGTAGCGGCGCTTGGCTTCGTCTACGAGATCGTCGACCTCGTCGAGCGGCACGCGGGCCACCTCTGCCGGAACCGATGCGCCGTCCTTGAGCGCCGTCGAAACGGTGCGGGCCGGATCCGTGAAGATGATCCAGGAGAAGCCGTAGTCTTCCCAAAGCCAGCCCGAAAGCTCGTCGGCGACGAAACTGTCGCTGACATGCCCCGTCGCCAGCTCCTCGTAGGTCTTGTCCCAGAAGGACACCTGCGCCTGGAACTGAACGACCGCATCCATCTGGTGGCGCAGCTCGTTTGCGACAAGCCGACGCTCGGCCGAAAGGCCGAAGCGATCGGCCTCCGTGACGGACCGGTCGAGGACATAGATGAGGCTTGCAATGATCAGGACCGCGACCAAGGTACAGGCGGCATGGATTGCCCAGACCGTCTTGTCCCGTTTTGCCTGCCGCAACGCCTTTTCCACCACGCCAGTCCCCCTCGTCCGTACCGGCCCTGCCGGGCATACTAGCACTTGTGGAGGTGCGATGCGCAACGATGGCAGCCGATACTGCCGGCACCCTAGCGACCAAAATCGAAGTTTGGCTTAAATAAGCTGGTGATAAAATACTTAACGATTTCAACCGGCTGAATCGCCCGACAATCAGCGGTCGCAGCGGGGATCAGGAGAACGCGGGCGACTGCCCGCGCCTCCCTCTGCGCATCCTATTGCGGGGCGGCCGCCGAAGCGCGCAGCAAGGCGACGATCTCCGCATTGCCTTGCTCCAGGGCAAGATCGCGTATCGACGGGCCGGCGGCGCCATCGCGCACGCGTGCATTCGCGCCCCTTTCGAGAAGCAGCCGCACCGTTCCTGCCTGCCCGTTGATCACGGCAAAGGCAAGCGGCGTCATCCAGTCGTGCTGTGGCTCCGGCCTGCCGCGCCCGCGGAACGTGCCGAACGGCGTTTCGATCAGATCCGGCTGCCGGTCGAGGATGTCGGAGAGGCGCGCGGCCACGCCAAAGGACGCAGCTGCGAAGATGTCGAGCGGCTGATCCTTCAGGAAAGTGACCATCGCGTCCTTGCCGTTGTATTTGGCCCAGCCGATCGGCGGTGCATGATGGTAGGGGTCGCGGGCCAAGGGATCGGCGCCGTGATCGAGCAGGCGCCTCGCCATCGCGACATGCCCATGCAGCGCCGCCTCGTGCAACGGCGTGCGCGAGGTCATGCGGTTGACGTCGAAGCCGAGCGAGAGCATCAGCGCCACGGCGTCATGCCGGTCCTCACCCGCCGCCTCGTGCAGGATGGCGGGGTGTGCGGCCTGCGTTCGAGTGACAAGTGTCGGATCCCTATCGACAAGTTCCCTCGCCTCGTCGGCCTTCACTTCCCCAACGGCACGGGCCAGCCGGTCGACATCCTCCAGCGGTGCTTCGGTCGCGCCGCGCGACACGAGGTATTGTGCCAGTGCCGGATCGCCGCCGAGCTCCGCCCATTGATAGGGCGTGCGCCCCTTGATCGGGCGATTGACGTCGGCGCCGTGCGCAACAAGCAGCCGGACGCGATCGGACATGCGTTTTTCCAGTGCCCAGGCAAGCTGATAGTCGAAGACGCGTTCGCCATTTTCGACCAGGCCGCCATCGTTGCGCACCAGCCAGTTGTTGCGGTCGTCGGCATTAAGGCCATGGTCGAGAAGCAGCTGGAGGCAGGAATTGTCCGGTTCGAACATCCGGTTGTAGAGCGCCTGGCTGTCATTGGCTCGGGCACCGGCATTAAGCAGCAGCCGCGCAAAGACAAGGCAATCCGGGTGCGGTGGCTGCCGCTCCGGTCCCGCCTCGCCCTCGCCGAAGACGCCGGTCAAAGCCGTGAAACGATACTGGCCGTCGTCGAGCCAGTAAACGTTCGGATCGGCCCCGCGCGCAATCAGGCGGGCGCCCGCCGGCAGCGACGAGCGGCCGGGAACGCGGGCATATGCGGCGTAGAGCAACGGCTCCCAGTCGAACGGACCGCCGCGCTTCTCTGCGAGTTTCGGGTCGCGATCGAGAAAGCGGTCGATCGCCGCGGCGTCGCCGAGCGCAGCGGCCACGTGAATGTTGTCCCCGGCAATCTCAGGATGGTCCTTGAGAAGGTCGAGTGCCTGAGCGAACCGCTCGGGATCGGCAGCGACGTCGCCGAAATAGGAGACTGTCGCCAGAGCGAGAAAGCGGTTTGCGACCTGTTCGGTCGACGGCGTGCCGGTCTCGGCTTTCTCCAGATGCCGCTTCAGCCGCGTCCAGCTGGCAAAGCCGAATTCGCGGGCAAGCACCAGCTGGGCATCCTGAAGGCCCATTGCGGTCGGTTCGGAGAAATAGGGAAGCGCCCGCTGTCTTGCACTGACATCGCCAGCCTTGACGGCCTTCAAAAGGGCCTTGGCCTGCTTGCGGATCGTATCGAGGGTAATGTTCGCGGAAAGATCGCGCGTGATCATGAAAGACCTCCTTTCATTCACGTCCGGTATCCGCGCCCACAGACTGAAAAGAGGTGTGGCAACCAAGTTCAGTGAAACAGGTGGGCCTTGCCCTTCCCGCGGATCGGATGCGCCCTGCGAACGACCTCATCGCTAGCATGGCCTCGATATACTTGTCCAGCGCGGTCAGCTTTCCGGTTCGTAGCGGACGAAGGCGAAACGATCGCCCGCGGGCGCCCAGTTGGGAACGTTGATCGTTCCCTGCCCGCCGAAGAGCTCGAACAGGATGCGGGCATTGCCGCCGTCCAGGTCCATCAGCCGCAACCGGACATCGAGATCCCTCGGATGATCGAAGACGTCGCCGTCATAGGAAAGCACGAGCAGGTGCTTACCGTCAGGCGACGGATGCGGAAACCAGTCGCCATAGGGGCTGTCGGTGATGCGCGTGACGTCGCTGCCGTCCGGGCGGATCCGCCAGATCTGCATCTGGCCGGTACGGCTCGAGTTGAAATAGATCCATTCGCCGTCTGCCGACCAATCGGGCCCGTCGTTGCGGCCCTCCCCATGGGTGAGCCTTCGCTCCTCGCCGCCGTCGACGGAGATCGTATAGATGTCGAAGACCTGGTCGCGGATGCCGCAATAGGTCACCGTGTTCCCGTCGGGCGACCAGCCGTGCCAATAGGAAGGCAGGTTGCGGGTGACGAGCCGCGGCGTGCCGCCTTCGACCGGCAGCAGGTAGATCGCCGATTTCCCGAACTCGGTCTTGTCGCTGATCGCGATCGTCATGCCATCCGGGGAGAGGCCGTGGTCGTTGTTGCAGAGCGTCGCAAAACCGGTATCGATCTCCACCGGTTCGGAACCATCAAGGCCAAGCCGATAGAGCCTGCCGTCACCGTTGATGATCAGATGTGAGCCGTCCCGCGACCAGTTCGGTGCCTCGACCAGCCGGTCCGTCTGCCAGACAACCCGCGTTTCACCTGTTGCGATGTCATGGATCTCGACGGAACTCCGCATGCTCTTCTCTCCCGGACGAGGCCGCTATTTCTTGTCTTCACCCGCCGGCAGGGTCGCCAGAACCTTGGAACAGACCGATTGCATCAGAACGGAATCGCGTCGGTCCCGCCAGGTGGTGACCAGACCCCAGGCCAGCAGGAGCAGGATGCAGATGAAGGCAACGCCGACGACGGTGAGGCTTCCGGTCGCAAGGCCATAGACCCCAAAGATCGCAGGCGTCGCGAAATAGCCGATCTGCGCCGATAGCTGCCGGCCGGCGGAAACGTCGCTTGCCGACCACAGTCGCAGGAGCCGGATTTCCTCGTCCGTAAAATCTGGACGGCCCTGTCGGCCGTCCGTCTCTTCGGAGAGGATATCCATCGCCTAGCCCCGGTCGCGGAAGCGGTTGGTGATCGGGTAGCGGCGGTCGCGTCCGAAGTTCTTCTTGGTGATCTTGACGCCCGGCGCCGATTGCCGGCGCTTGTATTCGGCGATGTAGAGCAGATGCTCGACCCGGTGAACGGTCACCTCGTCATGGCCGCGGGCGACGATCTCGTCCGTCCCCATTTCCTTTTCCACCAGGCATTCGAGAATGTCGTCCAGCACCGGATAGGGCGGCAGCGAATCCTGGTCCGTCTGGTTGGGACGAAGCTCGGCCGAAGGCGCCTTGTCGATAATGTTCTGCGGAATGACGATGCCGGAAGGACCAAGCGCGCCCGGAGGAACCGTGGTATTGCGCCAGCTCGAGATGGCATAGACCTGCATCTTGTAGAGGTCCTTGATCGGGTTGAAGCCGCCGTTCATGTCGCCATAGAGCGTGGCATAGCCGACCGACATCTCCGACTTGTTGCCTGTCGTCACAACCATCGAGCCGAACTTGTTGGAGATCGCCATCAGGATCGTGCCGCGGGTGCGGCTCTGCAGGTTCTCCTCGGTGATGCCGGATTCCGTGCCTTCGAACGTATCGGAGAGTGCGCTGAGGAACCCTTCGACCGGCTCGGAGATCGGCACGATGTCGTAACGGCAGCCGAGGGCCTCGGCGCATTCCTTGGCGTCCTTCAGCGATTCCTGCGAGGTGTAGCGGTAGGGCAGCATGACCGTGCGCACCCGCTCCTCGCCGAGCGCATCGACGGCGAGCGCTGCGCAAATGGCGGAATCGATACCGCCGGAGAGGCCAAGCACGACATTTTTGAAGCCGTTCTTGTTCACATAATCGCGGAAGCCGAGCATGCAGGCGCGGTAATCCGCCTCCTCCCGCTCCGGCAGGCGCGACTTCAGGCCGTGCTCGCAATGCCAGCCGCTCTCGCCCTTCTTCCACTCCACGATCGAGATCGCCTCTTCGAACTGGCTCATCTGGAAGGCGAGCGACTTGTCGGTGTTGAAGGCGAAGCTGGCGCCGTCGAAGACCAGTTCGTCCTGGCCGCCGAGCTGGTTGGCATAGATCATCGGCAGGCCGGTCTCGATCACCTGCTTCAGCACGACCTGATGGCGCACGTCGACCTTGCCGCGATAATAGGGCGAACCATTCGGCGACAGCAGGATTTCAGCACCGCTTTCGGCCAGCGTCTCGCAGACGCCGAGATCGCCCCAGATGTCCTCGCAGATCGGAATGCCGATGCGCACACCGCGGAAATTGACCGGTCCCAACATCTCGCCCGGATCGAAGACGCGCTTCTCGTCGAACTCGCCGTAGTTCGGAAGATCGACCTTGTCGCGGATCGCGATCACCTTGCCATCGTCGAGTACTGCCACGGCGTTATGTCGGCCGGTCTTCGACAGGCGCGGGAAGCCGATGATGACGCCCGGGCCGCCATCGGCCGTTTCGGCGGCCAGCTTTTCGACGGCCTGGAGGCAGGCCTTGAGAAAGGCCGGCTTCAGAACAAGGTCTTCCGGCGGATAGCCCGAAATGAACAGCTCCGTCAAAAGCAGGAGATCGGCGCCCTGTCGCGCCGCATCGGCGCGCGCCTCACGCGCCTTGGCCAGGTTTCCGGCGATGTCGCCCACGGTCGGATTGAGCTGGGCAACGGCGATACGAAGGAGCGAGGGGGCGTTTTTATGGGCGGTCATGAGCGGGCCTGTCGGTCTGTCCTGAACGATTGCATCTGACTTTCGCAAAGTTCTTTAGCGCAATCTGCGGGAAAATACCCACAGCCAATCGCAGCCACGCGAAAAAAACCGAAAACTTCTGTTTTTCCCGGTCCTTATACTGGGCCGTTCGTGCGGCTTCACGCCACGAAAAGCCACCCTCCATTCCCGTTAAGAAACCATTCATCCCCTGTTCAAAATGACGGGCGTATGACAGTTACACGACGCATTTATGAAATTGGAGAATATGTTGGCCAGTATCGATTCCGCTGTCGCGCGAGGCTCACGTGTCTATGCCGACCGACCCGGCTTCGCCGCACGGCACGCCAAGACGCTCGCTTCCACGCGCAGCGCCCTGTTCTCCCTGTTCGTTGCAACTGCCCTTGTCTTCGCCGTTGAACTGATCGTCCGTCAGTCGCTGACCGACACCCTTTCCTATGTCCTCGACCCGACGCGCCCGGCGCTGACGACCATCGGCATATTCTTTCTCATTCTGCTCGCTGTCGACGGTATTTTCGGCCGCGAGCACAAGTCCGCCGTGGTGATCGCGCCGCTCGCCCTTCTGCCGGCCGTCATCTGCCAGCAGAAGCAGGTGTTCCTGTCCGATCCGCTCTATCCGACCGACTTCCTGTTCGGCCGCCAGATCATGGAGCTGATGCCCGTGCTGGTAAAGGACCGTCCGTGGACGGCGCTCGGCATCGCCGTCGGCCTGGTTGCCACCGTCGTCGCCATCGCCCTTCTGTTGCGCTTTGCCTGGCGGACCTTCCCGAAGCTGACGACCCGCGAGCGTGTCGCCCGCCTCGCCTTCGCGCTGCCGCTGCTCGTCGCCTTCTGGAACATCATGGATTACAACCAGTTTTCCTGGATCCGTGATCGCCTGAAGGTCATCCCGATCATGTGGGACCAGACCGAGAACTATAAGCACAACGGCTTTGCGCTCGCCTTTGCGATCAACCTGCCGATGGCCAATGTCAGCGCGCCCGCCGGCTACATGGCCGACGCGATCGACCGCATTCCGGTGAAGCCGCTTCCCGCCGGCACCTCGCACCGCGGCAAGCCCGACGTCATCGTGCTGATGAGCGAATCCTTCTGGGATCCGACCCGCCTGCCGAACGTCAAGCTGTCGCCCGACCCGATGCCGACGATCCGCGAAATGCAGTCGGGCAACGTCTTCTCGCCGGAGTTCGGCGGCATGACCGCCAACGTCGAGTTCGAGGCGCTGACCGGCTTCTCCAACGCGTTCCTGCCTTACGGCAGCATCCCGTACCAGCAGTACATCCGCAATCCGATCCCGTCGCTTGCCACCTTCTTCCGTGGCGAAGGTTACGTCTCGCGCGCCATCCATCCGTTCCAGAGCTGGTTCTGGAACCGCACCGCCGTCTACAAGGCCTTCGGCTTCGACATGTTCAAGTCGGAAGAGAACATGCCACCGATGCAGAAGCGCGGCATCTTCGCCTCGGACGACTCGCTGACCAACGAGATCATCCGCCAGGCCGACGCGATGGACGACCCGTTCTTCTTCTTCGCCGTCACACTCCAGGGCCATGGCCCCTATGAGGCCAACCGCTACGCCAACAACACCATCAAGGTCGAAGGCGACCTGCCCGAGGCCGACCGCCAGGTGCTTGCCACCTACGCGCAGGGCATCAAGGAGGCTGACGACAGCCTGAAGAAGCTGATGGACTGGGCCAAGAACCGCGATCGCGAAACGGTTATCGTGCTTTTTGGCGACCATCTGCCGCCGCTTAACACCGTCTATACCAGCACCGGTTTCATGAAGGGTGTGACGGCGGAGCGCAAAGGTTCGAAGGAGCAGATGAAGGCGCAGCATGAAACGCCGCTCGTCGTCTGGTCGAACAAGACTGGCCCGAAGAAGAGCGTCGGCACCATCAGCCCGGCCTTTCTCTCCTACCAGATCCTCAAGCAGTCCGGTTACGAGCATCCCTACTACACCGGCTTCCTCGGCAAGGTGTATGACCAGTACCGCGTCGTCGACCGCTACATGCTGATCCGCAAGAATGGCAAGGAAGTCGCCGAGTGGTCGCGCCAGCCGAAGGTGCCGGCACTCCTGCGTGACTACCGCTTCCTGCAACACGACATGATGTTCGGCGACCGCTTCTCGACCGACCGGTTCTTCAAGTCACACGCTGATCTCTTCGCCAGCGTCGAAACCCACTGATCGAAGACCGGAGCGGCCAGCAACCGCTCCGGTCCTTGCGGCATTTTCGCGTACCGCCTGATTTCCTTGCGGCGCTGACGCGCTAGATTGTCTCCGGCCAACTCCGGAGATCGCCATGCCGCACTTCAATGACATATCGAAACAGCTTTTCGGCAAGCCGCTCAGCGAGCTCGGAGAGATCGAGCGCCGCATTCTTACCCATGCCCGGGACCGACGCACGCTCGCCACCGATTCACATGCCGCCTTCACGGCACGGCTCTCCTTCGGCGACAGGCTCGCAGACAACATCGCCCGCGTCGGCGGCTCCTGGAGCTTCATCATTGGCTTCTGCGGCTTTCTCGTCTTCTGGGTTTTGCTGAACACCATTCTGCTCGCCACCGGCGCCTTCGATCCCTACCCCTATATCTTCCTCAACCTGATGCTTTCGATGCTCGCCGCGCTGCAGGCTCCGGTCATCATGATGTCGCAGAACCGCCAGGCGGAGCGCGACCGCTTCGCTGCCTCGAAGGATTACGAAGTCAATCTGAAGTCGGAAGTCGAACTGATCGCGCTGCATCACAAGGTCGACGACGTGTTGCTGCGCGAGATCTCCGAATTGCGCGCGGACCTGGCGACGCTCAACCGGCAGCTCGAACGCTATCGCACGCCCCCCGGACAGGAGTGACCGGACCCCGGCCGAACCGGGACGATGCGCTGGCGATACGCAAGCCTGCCCTCGCGCGGATCCGGCGCCCGGACGCGGGCGCGCGCAGCCGCCGCGACAGGCGAAAACTAGCTCATTTTCATAAATACTAATTCAACTGTGAATACACATTTTGCAACATTGGCGAAATTCAATGGGATTCAACAACTTATCAGAGTATGAAAAAATTAATATTTGAGGATCACGTTATGGGTGCAGGGACATTCGAGAAATACAGCAACGTGGGTACGCGGAGATGCTGCAATGTCCAACTTCAAGCGCCTGTTAGGCGGCCGGGACGGGGCCGCTGCGATCGAATTTGCAATAATAGCACCACTCTTCTTCATGTGCGTGCTGACCCTGATCGCCTATGGCGTCTATCTCAGTGCCGCCCATTCCATTCAGCAGATTGCTGCCGATGCCGCCCGCACAGCCATCGCCGGCCTCTCCCAAACCGAGCGTGAACGGCTCGCGACCGACTATATCCGTCGCACGACGATGGATCAGGCCTTCATCAAGTCGTCGCGCATGACCGTCACCGTCAGGGACGACGCCAACAACGCAAACCAGTTCACCGTCCGGATCAAATACGACGCCGGCGACCTGCCGATCTTCAACCTGTTCACATTCGCCATGCCGAGCGAACAGATCGAGCGCTTCGCAACCATTCGCATCGGAGGGGTCTGATATGCTGTGGAAACCCATGCGCTCCCTCGCCCGAGCCCGTAGCGGCAATATCGGTATCTCGGCCGCCCTGGCCATGCCGTTGGTGATCACGTCCATGGCCCTTGCGATCGACTACGGCTACCTAACCGTCCAGAAGCGTGAAATGCAGTCTTCGGTCGATCTCGCTGCGATCGCGGCAGCGGCCAACGTCTCCGCCGCCGAGAAGGCCGTGCTCAACCACTTCGCCAACAATGGCCTGAACTACGGCGTATCGACGCCGAACGGTTTGTTGACCATCGACGGCAAGACCCTGCCGCCCGGTGACATCAGCACCGCCAAGCTTGATGGCGTCGCGACCGTAACGCGCGGGCGCTACGTCCCCGATCCGTCGGTCGATGCCGGCCAGCGCTTCATCAAGGACGCCACGCCCACGGACGCCGTGCAGGTGATGCTCGAAAGGAAGGGCGACATCTTCCTCGCCTCGATCTTCAGCGCCCCGCCGGACCTCAGCGTCTACGGCACCGCGGCGAGCTCGAAGATCGCGGCCTTCTCCGTAGGCTCCCGTCTTGCAAGCCTCAATGATGGGCTGCTCAACTCCATCCTCGGGCAGATGCTCGGAACGACGATCTCGCTCAAGGTCATGGATTACCAGGCGCTCATCGACGCCGATATCGATATCCAGCCCTTCCTGAAGGTCATTGCGACCAGGCTCAACCTGACGGCTGCGTCCTATGAAGACGTGCTCAAGGCAAACCTGACGATGCCGCAGCTGCTTGCCTCCATGCGGCTCGTCCAGGGCCTGTCCGGAACGGTCACGGCCGCACTCAAGAGCATCGAGCTTTCGACCTCGAACGACAAGCGCACCTTCACCTTGGCGCAGATCCTCAACCTCGATCCGAAGAAGAGCCTGCAGGTCGACGCCGGCTCCGATTGGGCGATGCGCGTAAGCGCGCTGCAGATCGTGTCGGCGGCTGCAGCCATCGCCAATGGCGAAAACCAGATCGCCCTCAATGCCGTGGCCGGCCTTCCGGGGATCGCATCTGCCAAGGTCAAGCTTGCGATCGGCGAGCCGCCCGTCGAAACGCCAAGCCACCGCCTCGGCACGCCCGGCGCAGCAATACGCACCGCCCAGACCCGCCTTGCCGTCGAAGTCAACGTCGATGGCCTGGCCGCCCTTGCCGGCATTCGCATCCGACTGCCGATCTATGTCGAACTCGCCTATGCGGAAGCCAAGCTCGCCGACATCAGGTGCTATGGCGGCACGCCCGAAAATGCTTCGGTCAGCGTCGATGCGGTGCCCGGCATTGCCGAAATCGCCATCGGCGACGTCGATCCGGCGGTCCTGTCCAACTTCTCGTCAGACGCGCGGGTTCAAAGAGCCAAACTCGTGGACGCCCTGGTGGTCAAGATCGATGCGCTGGCCCATGTCGAGGCGCAAAACCTCAAGCCGACGCGCCTGAGCTTCAGCCCGTCCGAGGTCGCGGCCCGGTCGATCAAGACGGTGTCGACCAAGGACATCCTGACCTCGACGACGCAAACGCTCCTCAACAATCTCGACCTGAACATACAGGTCCTGTTCCTGACGCTCGGCAGCCCGACCATCGTGCAGCAGGCATTGGCCCAAACGCTCGGAGCCGTCACCAAGCCGGTCGACGATCTGCTCTACAACCTTCTGCTGCTCGTCGGCGTACGGGTCGGCGAGGCCGATGTCCGCGTCACCGGCGTCAAGTGCCAGTCGCCGGTCCTGGTGCAGTAGACCCGTTCAAACGGGTCGTTCGACGGCCACCGTCAACGCCCCGTTGAACAAATTCGGTTGCTGACACGTTATGCACAAGGTAGCCCTAGTAAAAGGAATGCAGCTGAGCGCGGCTGGCCGGCGGGGCACCGAGAGTGCCCTTCACTTGGCGGGCTGCGCAAGCATTGGGGGTGTGCGCAGCAGATGCATGTGATGGCAGAGCAGGAAGGCGCTGCGCGGGATGGCTCGCTCGCCTTCACCGCGGAAGGTTTTCTTTGTCATCCGGAGTTACGCAACGTGCTCCAGGCGAGCGCGCGCGATCTGATGGCGGCCTACGACATGTTTCCCCGCATCGCTCGCCTTGTCGCCTCCCACCAGAAATGGACCCTCAGCCAGGCCGTCTACGCCCTGCACCTTGAGCGTGAGCCCGGCAATCCCGAAACGGGGGTTACGACCGCCCGCCTTCTCAAGTTCATCCATGAGACCGGCGGCGCCAGCCGCAATACCGCTGCTGCCTTCATCGCCGAACTGCTGACCTACAAGCTTTTGCGCGACGCGGAGGGCGGCCGGGGTCGCAAGAAGATCCGTCCGCTAGAGCCGACGGAAATCAGCGAAGGCGCCATGCTGCGCTGGTTCATGAGCCAGATGGGAACGCTCGATCGCTTCGACGGCCAGGGCCGTGTCGCCCGCGTCGAAGCCGACCGCACGGTTTTCGAACGGGCTCAGCCGATCGCCGCCCGCCTGCTGCTTTCAGATCGCCGGTGGACCCAGCCGCCGGAAGGTGTCGCGGCTTTCGTCTGGACCGAGTGCGGTGGCCTCCTGCTCGACGATCTCATGGCGCGGCCGAAGAGCCTTGAGCCTGTGGATGGCAAAGTCTGGCTGGAGGCGAACCTCTCGGATCTCGCCACGCATTACATGATCTCGAACACCCATATCCGGCGCATCTTCACGCGGGCCCAGGATCTGGGCTTGCTTGGAAGAGCCGATGAGGGGCAGCGCGGCCTGTTCTGGTTGAGTGAGCGGCTGATCGATGAATATTCCCAATGGCAGGCAGTTAAGCTTGCCGGCCTTGCCAACGGCTTCGAACAGGCCGAGCGACAGGCGGCAAACCCGCCGGCCTGAACCTCAGACGCGGCCGGCTGCGAATTTCGGCAGGTCGTCCTTGATCTCGTAGAAATCGCCCTGATCTTCGCAGAAGATATGGTAGCCCGGCTTCAGCACCGTCGGCTTGTCAAAGGCGCCCGCGAGGATCGAGGTGTAATCCGAACCGTCCGCCTTCCAGAACAGCGCTGACCCGCATTGACGGCAAAAGCCCCGGCTGGCGCTGTCACTGGCCCTGTACCAGGTTACGTTTTCCGCGCCCTTCAGCTCGAAGTCCTGGTCCTGCACGTTGGTGGCGGCGTAATAGAGCCCGGTCTGCTTCCGGCATTGGCTGCAGTGGCAGAAGATCAGTTCGCGCAGCTCGCCGCGCGCTTTGAAGCGAATGGTGCCACAAAGGCAGCCCCCGTGATGAATGTCCTGCATTGCCCCTCCCCAAGTTCATGACCCTTCGATCCTGCCATGGAGCGTGCCGCCGCAAGCGACAGCCCGCGCCGCGCCCTGCTCCAGACACGAAAATGCCGGGCCAGCTTCCAGAGCCGGCCCGGCATTGTCAAATTCAAAGCATCGAAGCGACGTTCAGAAAACCTGAACAATGCCAGAGATTTAGATCAGCCGTTGACGACCATCTTCTTCTCGTCGCGGCCGCCCTTCATGCGTTCGGCGAGCAGGAAGGCGAGTTCCAGCGCCTGGTCCGCGTTGAGGCGCGGATCGCAATGGGTGTGGTAACGGTCGGCGAGATCGTCGCCCGAAAGCGCACGCGCACCGCCAGTGCATTCCGTCACGTCGTTGCCGGTCATCTCGATATGGATGCCGCCCGGGTGCGAACCCTCGGCGCGGTGGATCTGGAAGAAGCTCTCCACTTCCGACAGGATCCGCTCGAACGGACGGGTCTTGTAGTTGTTGAGCGTGATCGTGTTGCCGTGCATCGGGTCGCAGGACCAGACCACCTTCTTGCCTTCGCGCTCGACCGCACGGATGAGGCGCGGCAGATGCTCGGCCACCTTGTCATGGCCGAAACGGCAGATGAGCGTCAGGCGGCCGGCTTCGTTGGCCGGGTTCAGAAGGTCGATCAGCTCCAGCAGGCCATCGGCCGTCAGCGACGGACCGCACTTGAGGCCGAGCGGGTTCTTGATGCCGCGGCAGTATTCGATATGCGCATGGTCGGGCTGGCGGGTACGGTCGCCGATCCAGATCATGTGGCCGGACGTGGCGTACCAGTCGCCCGAGGTCGAGTCGACGCGCGTCAACGCCTGCTCGTAGCCGAGCAGCAGCGCCTCGTGACTGGTGAAGAAATCGGTCTCGCGCAGGCTCGGGTGGTTTTCCGAGGTGATGCCGATCGCCTTCATGAAGTCCATGGTCTCGGAGATGCGGTCCGCGAGCTTGCGGTAGCGTTCCGCCTGCGGGCTGTCCTTGACGAAGCCGAGCATCCACTGGTGCACGTTGTCGAGGTTGGCATAGCCGCCCATCGCAAACGCGCGCAGAAGGTTCAGCGTCGCAGCCGACTGGCGGTAAGCCATGATCTGGCGTTCCGGGTTCGGAATGCGCGCTTCCTCGGTGAACTCGATGCCGTTGATGATGTCGCCGCGGTAGGACGGAAGCGTCACGTCACCCTGCTTCTCGATACCCGAGGAGCGGGGCTTGGCGAACTGGCCGGCGATACGGCCGACCTTGACCACCGGCTGCTGTGCACCGAACGTCAGAACGACGGCCATCTGCAGGAAGGCGCGGAAAAAGTCGCGGATCGTGTCAGCGCCGTGCTCGGCAAAGCTCTCGGCGCAGTCGCCGCCCTGCAGCAGGAAGCCGCGGCCTTCGGCGACATTGGCGAGGGCACTCTTCAGACGACGGGCTTCGCCCGCAAACACCAGCGGCGGATACTTCGCGAGGCGCGCTTCGGTCGCCTCAAGCGCTGCCAGGTCCGGATATTCCGGCACCTGCTGGATGGGTTTCTGCCGCCAGCTGTTTGGAGTCCAAGTCTGTGCCATTTCGATCACCTGTTGTCTGCCGCGGATCCAACCGCGCGGGTCACGCCCTGACGGCCAATGGCGGCCGCCCGGTATTCTGAAATTTCACTCAACATCCGCTCGCCCTGCCCCGGTCACTTGGCCAAGCCTCGTGCCCGCCCAGCCGGAAACGCCGCGGAATGCGGGCTTATAGACGTTAAGGAAACGCTTGGAAAGCCATCCTACCAGAATTCATTGCTTTGCAGGGCGCCCGGGGCGCAACGATATTTCCGCGGAGCGCACGATCCCGAAAGTCCTGCTCCCTATATCGAAAGAACGATGCGCAGTTTCAATGGGATAGGTGGCATCCCTGATGCTACAGCCGCCGCCAAGATAGGCGACAGATTGTTCAGCGATCGTGCCCGGCGGCTTGCGGCCGGCAATGGCTGGCCCTCACGTCCCAGCGCGCGCCTGTGCGTTCGGTGTGTGGCGCATCGGAACGCGTCAAGCGCGCGTCCGATCTGCGCCGGTTAAGCAGAAAAGAGAAGGCCGGCAGCACCCAGTGCAGGCCACGCCACTCCGGTCCGTCGAGCGGATCATCCAAGCCGTTGCGTGACCCGCGGCGACGTTCACGCTGCAGAACCGTCCACATGACCGCCCAATGTTCAAACATGGTCTCGCCTCCTTTGCCTTGAGACAATCGGAGACCTAATGTCTTCGCCGGCAGCGTTGTAGGCGCACCGTTGAAAGACGTCTTTCATCCGCGAACGGAAGTCAGGGCGGACGACCCGCGCTACTACGAGACAATGACCGCCATGGAGTGCTTATGGCCGAGGCAGCCTGGGACGATTTGAAACTGTTTTATCACGTTGCGACCGAGGGTGGCTTGAGCGGGGCTGCCACGCGAACGGGGTTGAGCGCGCCGACCATCGGCCGCCGCATGCTCGCGCTCGAGCGAGCGACCGGCAGGGCACTCTTCATCCGCAGCCAGCAAGGCTACCGCCTCGCCCACGATGGCCAGATCCTGCTCGAACATGTCCGTGCCATGCGGAATGCCGCCGCAAATATCTCCGACTGGCACCGCGACGCCTTCGCCCTGCCGATCGTCTCGGTCGCAAGCGACGCCTGGGTCGCGGGCTTCGTGGCCGATCATTCAACCGACATCCGCGGCTCGGGCGACGGCTTTCGCTTCTGCTGCAAGCATGCGCATCGCGGCCTCGACTTGACCTTCAGAGAGGCCGATGTGGCCGTCCTGTACGAACAGCCCCGCTCCGGCAACGTGGCAGTGCGCCGCTCGGTGAACATCGCCTATGCCGTCTATCGCGCCGGCAACATGCCGGAGCGCGAGGACTTTCCCTGGATATCGATTGGCACCGAAGTTGCCAGCTCGCCGGCTGAAAAATGGGTCTTTGAAAACCGCGAGCAGCAGATCCATACGTGGACCGACAGTGCCGCCCTTCTCGTGCGGCTGATCCGCAATGGCGCCGGCCGCGGCGTCCTGCCCGCCTTCGTCGGCGAAGGTGATCCATTCCTGAAGCGCGAAGGCGAATTGATCGAGGGCCTGACGCATCCGTTGTGGATCGCGGCAAACGACGACGACCGGCGCCGTCCGGAAGTCCGGACGGTCATCGATCGCCTCGCCGATCTTTTCAAACGCGAGGAGGCGCGGTTTGCAGGAGCTTCCGCCTGAGGCGGCTCAGATCCGCTCGCCCTTGCGGATGCGATAGGACGGCGAATACATCGTTACCAGCTCTTCCGCCGCCGTCGGGTGCACTGCCATCGTCCGATCGAAATCGTCCTTGGTGCAGCCGGCCTTCAGCGAAATACCGAGCAGCTGCGCCATTTCGCCAGCGTCATGGCCAAGGATGTGAGCGCCAAGCACCTTGCGGTCGGCGGCATTGACGATCAGCTTCATGATCATCTTTTCCTTGCGGCCCGAAAGGGTCGCCTTCATCGGCCTGAACTCGGCGCGGTAGACTTCGAGTTCGTCGAACCGGCGCGCCGCTTCCTCTTCGGTCAGACCGACAGTACCGATTTCCGGCTGCGAGAAGACGGCAGTCGCGATCAGATCGTGGTCCGGCGACACCGGATTGTTCTTGTACTCGGTCTCGATGAAGCACATCGCCTCATGGATCGCGACCGGCGTCAGCTGAACGCGGTCCGTCACATCGCCAAGCGCATAGATGCCGGGCGCGCTGGTGCGCGAGAAGGCGTCGACGATGATGGCGCCGCGCTCGTCCGTCTTGACGCCGGCGGCCTCCAGGCCGAGACCTCTGGTGTTCGGCACACGCCCGAGCGCCAGCATGACCTGGTCGGCGACGATGTCGCCGTGCTTCATCGTGTGCGCGACGCGCTTGCCGTCGGCGTCGAGCGTGACGGACTGGATGATGTCCTCGCAAAGGATGCGGATGCCCTTCTCCTCCATCGCGACGTGCAGCCCGCGGCGCAGGTCATGGTCGAACCGCGAGAGAATTTCCTTGCCGCGATAGATCAGCGTCGTCTCGACGCCGAGGCCGTGGAAGACATTGGCGAACTCGACGGCGATGTAGCCGCCGCCGGCGATCAGGATCGACTTCGGCAGTTCCGCAAGGTCGAAGGCTTCGTTGGAGGAAATGCAGTGCTCGTGGCCGGGCAGCGCGTCATGCGGGGTCGGATGACCTCCGACGGCAATGACGATGCGTTCGGCCGTTACCGTCTTGCCGCTGTCGAGCAGGCGAACCGTGTTCGGGCCGACGAGCTCGGCGCGCGTATGCAGGATTTCGGCGCCCGCATTGTTGAGGCCCTTCTGGTAGAGCCCTTCGAGCCGGGTGATTTCCTGCTCCTTGGCGGCGACCAGCTTCTTCCAGTCGAACGTGCTTTCGCCGACCGTCCAGCCGAAGCCCGCTGCATCTTCGAAGTGCTCGGAAAACTGCGACGCGTAGACATAAAGCTTCTTCGGCACGCAGCCGCGGATAACGCAGGTGCCGCCATAGCGAAACTCTTCCGCGATCGCGACCTTCTTGCCGAGGCTTGCCGCCAGGCGCCCGCTGCGCACGCCGCCCGAACCGCCGCCGATTACGAAAAGGTCATAGTCGAAAGCGGGCATGGGCAGTCTCCTGAAAGCAAGCGGGCCGAAATGGCGATCTGAAAAGCGCGCCGAACGATCCTGGGCCGACACGCAACCGGGCGCAGCCGATGGCCGCGTCGCAGGCACATATAGTGGAGCCTCCGGGCAAAAGAAAAGCCCGGATCGCTCCGGGCTCCTCGAAACGTGATGAAGGCGCTCGGCGCCGCAGCTTATTGTGCCGGCGCCTGAACTGCACCTTCGGCTGCTGCCGGCTGGGTGGAGCCGACCTTCTCGTCGAGCGACTTGGTCGCTTCCTGGGTCAGGTCGCGCGATACGCCCGATGCCCAGATGTCGGCGGCCTTCAGGAGTTCGCGGGATGCGATCGGGCCGTCGTTCAGGAGCTTCTTGCCGGCGGCCGAGTTGTAGAACTCGGTGATCGCGTTCAGCTCTTCGAGCGAAAAGGTCTTGGCGTAGATCGTCGCGGCTTCGTTCTCGAGATCGGCGCGGCGGGCGGCAAGGCTCAGCGCCTTATCGTCGACGGTCGCGGTGATCAGTTCCTGATGGTTCGGCGATGCCTGGATCAGCGTGTTCTTCAGGCGCTCGGCAAGGTTCGGCAGAATGTTGTCGAAGCTGTTGGTTACGCCGAGAGCAGCGATCGTCGCGCGCGCCGCCTTGAGCTGGTCTTCGGAGACGTCCTGGGCCTTAACCGCCGGAACGGACGCGGACAGCAGAACCGCGGTGGCAGCGAAAGTGCGGACAAGACCTGCGAGTTTGTTCATTTTTACCCTTGCTCCTGTGTTTGTCGCATGCTGCCCGGGCGATTGCCGCCGCCAGGCCCGCATGTATGGAAACCTGTTGTCTTCACCGCTCCTGCCCCTGACGGGGCAGCGAAGCCGGCTCAGGACGCAGTCAGCGTGCGTGCCCCTTGCGGCCCGGCAATGATTGCCAGCGAAGCGATGCCGATGAAAAGCCCGTGCTCGACGACGCCGGGAATGGCATTCAGCTCCCCGGCGAGCGCATCTGCATCAGGAATACGGCCAAAAGATGCATCGAGAATGAGGTGCCCGCCGTCCGTCAGAAAGGCGCCGTCATGGGACTGGCGGACAGTAATATCGCCGGAAAGTCCGAGGCGCGAGGCAACCTTTTCGATCGCGATCCGGGTTGCCACCTGACCGAAAGGATTGACCTCGATCGGAAGCTTGAAGGCGCCGAGAACGTCGACCACTTTCGTCTCGTCGGCAATCACGATCATGCGCTTGGACGCAGCCGCAACGATCTTTTCGCGCAGCAGCGCGCCGCCGCCGCCCTTAATCAGACGCAGCTGAACATCGACCTCGTCGGCGCCGTCGATCGTCAGGTCCAGTTCGGGCAGCTCGTCGAGCGACTTCAGTGAAACACCGAGTTCGAGGCAGAGCCGCGCCGTGCGCTCCGAGGTGGGAACGCCTTCGATGCGAAATCCCGCTGCAACCTTCTCGGCCAGGAGCCGCACAAACTCCTCGGCCGTGGAACCCGTGCCGATGCCGAGACGCATGCCGTCTTCGACATATTCCAGCGCCGCGGCCGCGGCTTTGATCTTCATTTCGCGGGCGTCCATGCGCCGGTCGCTCCCTTGTGATTCGCACGGGCAGCAGGCCGCAATCAGCGAACGGCCGCCCGTTTTCCGCTGTGACACTTACACGCCCGACGACGCAAACAAAAGTCAAAATGAAATCGGCACTCAGGATTCCGTGTGCTTGCCGGCGCCGCTTGCCATTGCAATCGCCGATGAGTTCGCCTACCCGATCAACAACGGTTTTCAGCGCCAAGAGGTTTTCTCCTTGTCTTCTCCCATTGTCGTCTTCGATCTCGACGGAACGCTCGTCGACACGGCGCCAGACCTGGTCGCCAGCCTCAACCATGCGGTTACCCAGGCCGGCGTCGAGCCGGTCACCTACGGCGACCTCACCCATCTCGTCGGCCATGGTGCCCGCGCCATGATCGAGCGCACCTTTGCGATGCGGCAAAAGCCGCTGGCCGAAGACATGCTGGAATGGCAGCTGAAGGAATTCGTCGATTTCTACCACGGCTCGATGCCGGGCGATTCGCTGCCCTATCCGGGCCTGGTCGACGCGCTCGACCGCCTATCCGGCGCCGGCTTCAAGCTCGCGGTCTGCACCAACAAGCCGGAAAAGCTCGCCACGCGTCTGCTCGAACGGCTCGGCCTGATCGAGCGCTTCGCCGCGATATCGGGAGGCGATACCTTCGAAGTGCGCAAACCGGATGCTGCCCACCTGCTGCGCACGGTCTCCAATGCCGGCGGCCTGGCGACCCGCGCCGTGATGGTTGGCGACAGCCTCAACGACTTCCTCGTCGCCCGCAATGCTCAGGTACCCTCGATCGCCGTTCCCTTCGGCTATTCCGATGTTCCGGTCGAAAGCCTCGACCCCACCGTTGTCATCAGCCACTTCGACGAACTGACCCCGGATCTGGTCTCGGGCCTGTTTTCCCAATAGAAGACAAGAAAAAGGCCGCTCGAAGCGGCCTTTTTCTTGCTTATCCTTCCGCCCGGCGTGCGCCGCGCGTCGCCTCGAAGGCCCGGTTCATATACATGTCGCGCTCATAGACGTCGTTGAAGTACTCGACCACGCCGTCCTTGTTCGGCCAAGCCGTGAAGTAAGCGACGTAGACGGGAACCTTCACCGGGACCTGCAGCGCCTTGTTGCGGCCGCCGGCGATCTCCTGGCCGACATCGTCGACGCTGGTGCCGAGCACGGCCGCCGCCATCAGGCGCGGATCGGCAAGCCGCACGCAGCCATGGCTGAGCGCGCGATTGTCACGCTTGAAGAAGCTCTTCGACGGCGTGTCGTGCATGTAGATCGCGTGACTGTTGGGGAACAGGATCTTCAACTCGCCCAGCGCATTGTCGCTGCTCGGCGGCTGACGCACGGCAACCGATGCGGTCGAGCCGTTCCAGTTGACCGATGCGGACGGGACCGGGCGACCGCCGACCTCGACCTGGTAGCCCATCCGGTCGAGATAGTTCGGGTCGCTCCTGAGCTTCGGCAGCATCTCGTTGACGATGATCGACTGCGGCACGCCCCAGTAGGGGTTGACCTCGACCGTCTGGATCTCGTCCTGGAAGAAGTAGGTCTGGTTCGCCTTGGAGCCGACGACGACGCGCATGGAGAACTGCTCGGCGCCCTTGTCGGCGTAGGTGGCGGTAAAGGCCGGCTGGTTGATGAAGACGTAGCGGTCGCCGAGACCATCCGGCAGCCAGCGCGCCTGCTCCATGGCGATTTCGAGCTTGTTGATCTTGGAGGCGACCGTGTCGCCGCCCGTCAGGATGCGAAGCGACGCCTGGCCGACGACACCGTCGGCCTTGAGCCCGTGCTCCTGCTGGAAGGCCTCCACCACAGCAACCAGCTCCGGCGTGTATTCCGGCGTGCCCTGGTAGGCGGCAAGAACCGTGGCATGATCGGCCTTCAGCTTCTCCGAGCCCTTGAGGCGGATACCTGCGATGATGTTGGCGAGCTCGGGATTGCTCTGACCCGGCTTCAGCAGCGTGCCGGGCGCGATTTCGACGCGCTGCTCGACGCTCTGCTCGGAGCGCAGCTTCACCAGTTCTGCAGAGAGAGCGGCAAATTGCGCGCTCTTCGGGTTCTGCTCATTGAGAAGCGCGGTCATGTCGCTGCTTGCCGACATCTTGTCGAGAAGCGGCAGCAGATCCACCGTCTTGCGCTTGAAGTCGTGATAGCCGGAGATCTTGTTCGGGTCGATGCGACCGCGCACCGTATCCTGCACGTAGCTGAGCGTCGCTGCCGAAAGCGCGATCTCGAACTGCACAAGCTCTTTCTCGCGGGCGATCATGTCGCCGCGATCGAACGTATCGGAGGGCACGCTGACGGCATAATCCTGCGGATCGAGGCCGACCTTGGCGGCGTCGGCAAGAACGGCAACCGCCGCCTTCGCCTTGGCGTTGACGCCTTCGGCGCCAATCCAGATGTAATCCATGCGGGCGCCGTAATGGGCTTCGACCGCCTTTGCGACGTCACCCGAGGCGCGCACATCGATGCCGGGAAGGAACTGCCGCGCGTCAGCCAGCGGCATGCGCAGCACCGGCGGCAGCGCGTCGTTGCGCACGGAGCCGGTGACCAAGGGATCGAGCAGCTTGTCGGTTGCGATCCGACGCAGCGGCTCCGCCTTGTAGGTATAGTATTTCGGGCCGGTGATCTTCGGCAGCGGCTTGGCCGCCTGCTGCGGGTCAGCCATCGTGCCGACGCCGGGGAGCGGCTGGGTCGGTTGCACCTGCTGCGCCTCGGGCTTTTTTCTGCCTGCCCGAATGAAATCGCCGAACGTGAAGGCCGAAGCCGGCCGCGCGTCCATGGTCGCGATCGCACAGCCGCTCATGAGCGCCACGATCGCTGCCGTCTTAAGAACTCTCATATGAAACTACGTCCCCGTATCGCGTTGTCGCCGAATTCGGCTGAAGCCAGATTCTCGCCACGCCCTCGTGCGCTAAAAGTTATAGAAAAGGATGGTGAATGAAAAGGAAACGCGCCGATAACGATCGTCCTCGAACCTCCGTTTAGAATCTCCCCAACGCCTCATTTGCAGGACGTTCAGCGAGCGATAAAAATTTGATCCCACTGGATTTTATTTCGGTGCGCGCGTTGGCACGGGCGGCGGCCGGCGATCGGCGCTGGAAAAGAAGATGGCGTCTGTGACCGAAACATCACAACGCCGCCAAACGCCCGGCAAGGACCGAATCACGGTGACGCGGCATGCACCCGCCACGCCCAAGGGGTTTCAAACGATTGTAGCATGGCCAGCCATGGACCGCCCCTTTACAAGCTCCAGCCGTCGGGGCAGAGAGAGGCCCGGCACCCTGGAGAGATCGGCCACACGCCCCCTCGCCCAGGCTTGATGAACCGCATGATCAAGGCAGGTATCACGATGACATCGACGCGCACGGAAACAGATACGTTCGGCCCCATCGAAGTGGCAAATGACCGCTATTGGGGCGCCCAGGCCCAGCGTTCGCTCGGCAACTTCAAGATCGGCTGGGAAAAACAGCCGGCCTCGATCGTCCGGGCGCTCGGCATCGTCAAGCAGGCGGCCGCCCGCACCAACCAGGCGCTCGGCCGGCTGGATTCGACCGTCGCCGATGCCATCGTCAAGGCTTCCCAGGAAGTGATCGACGGCAAGCTCAACGACCATTTCCCGCTCGTCGTCTGGCAGACCGGCTCCGGCACGCAGTCGAACATGAACGCCAACGAGGTGATCTCGAACCGCGCCATCGAACTGCTCGGCGGCGTCATGGGCTCGAAGAAGCCGGTGCATCCGAACGACCACGTCAACATGAGCCAGTCGTCGAACGACACCTATCCGACGGCCATGCACATCGCCTGCGCCGAGCGCGTCATCCATGACCTGCTGCCGGCGCTGAAGCACCTGCACAAGGCGCTCGAAGCCAAGGTCAAGGCGTTCGACCACATCATCAAGATCGGCCGCACCCACACCCAGGACGCGACGCCGCTGACGCTCGGCCAGGAGTTCTCCGGCTACGCGGCGCAGGTCGCCTCCTCGATCAAGCGCATCGAAATGACGCTGCCGGGCCTTTGCGAACTCGCCCAGGGCGGCACGGCCGTCGGTACCGGCCTCAATGCGCCTGTCGGCTTTGCCGAAAAGGTCGCCGAAGAGATCGCCAAGATCACCGGGATCGCGTTTACCTCGGCGCCGAACAAGTTCGAAGCGCTCGCCGCCCATGATTCCATGGTCTTCAGCCATGGCGCGATCAATGCGACAGCCGCCGCCCTCTTCAAGATCGCCAACGACATCCGCTTCCTCGGCTCCGGCCCGCGCTCGGGTCTTGGCGAACTGTCGCTGCCCGAAAACGAGCCTGGCTCGTCGATCATGCCCGGCAAGGTCAACCCGACCCAGTGCGAAGCCCTGACCCAGGTCTGCGTCCAGGTGTTCGGCAACCACGCCGCACTCACCTTCGCCGGCAGCCAGGGCCATTTCGAGCTCAACGTCTTCAACCCGCTGATGGCCTACAACTTCCTGCAGTCGGTACAGCTGCTGGCCGATGCGGCCGTATCCTTCACCGACAATTGCGTCGTCGGCATCGAGGCACGCGAAGACAACATCAAGGCGGCACTCGACCGCTCGCTGATGCTGGTGACGGCGCTTGCTCCAAAGATCGGCTACGACAACGCCGCCAAGATCGCCAAGACCGCCCACAAGAACGGCACGACGCTGCGCGAAGAAGCAGTCGGCGGCGGCTATGTGACGAACGAAGAGTTCGACGCGGTCGTTCGTCCGGAAACAATGATCAGCCCGGCCTGATCCATTTTGATACACCACGGCGCCTCCAAGGCGCCGTGGCTTTGATGTCGCGAACGCACTGTCGATCGGCAAAATCTGCCGTGATCGGTCATGATGCGGCGGCGCGACGGCGGCAAATATTAAGA
>NZ_LMJM01000027.1:204485-220146 GCF_001429005.1 Ensifer sp. Root954 | reverse complement strand
CAGATGCAAACGGCAAGCTCGGGCAAGGCTCAGACGCCCGATATCGCAGCGCAGGTAACCCATGCGATGCGCATGATGGGCGTGGCGCCCATCCCCCGCAACTACGAGCTCTATTACGAAGCCTATCTCGGCTCCAACCCGCAATTGTCGAAGGAGCTGGCAGCGCTCGGCAGCCGCGCGACCCAGGAAGAACTGGATGCAATCGGCGCGCAGTATTTCAGCCACATCCATCGCTCCAACGGCATCGAGCGCGCCCACACCACGCTCGCGGCCAAGCTTGCCGAACTCGTCACCCTGTTGCGCGACGAGCAGTACGCGCTCGAGAACTACAACAAGGTTCTCGACGAGGCCTATGTCAACATCGTCAGCAAGAGCGCGTCGAGCGCCGATATCCTGCGCAACGCAATCGGCATCCTGACCGACGCCACGGCCGAGACGATGAGCCAGGGCAAGGAACGCGTCGAGACCGTTGTGCAGAAGTCCTTCGAGATGGAGGTCATTCGGCAGGAACTCGACGAGTACAAGCGTATCGCCAACACCGACTCGCTGACGCGGCTCGCCAACCGCCGTGCCTTCGACGACAATCTGGCGGCCGTCTACAACAACGAGCACCTGCGAAACTTCACCGGCCTGCTCGTTGCCGACATCGACCATTTCAAGAAGGTCAACGACACCTTCGGCCATCCGGTCGGCGACAAGATCCTTGCGACCGTCGGCGGCGTACTGCGTGCCAACCTGCGCCGCGAAGCCTTCGTCGCGCGCACCGGCGGCGAGGAGTTCGCCATCATCCTCGGCGACAGCAGCCAGGAAGAATGCCTACAGATCGCCGACCGCATCCGCACCGTGCTGGCCGCAACGCCCTTCCGCAACTCCAAGACCGGCGTCAATTACGGCCCGATCACGCTGTCCGTCGGCGTTTGCATGGCGACGGCCGCCGAAGACCCGGTCGACCTCTACAACAAGGCCGACATCGCGCTCTACTCGGCCAAGAACGCCGGCCGCAACAAGACGGTTCTCTTCGAAGACGGCATGCGCAAGGAATCCGGCCGCAACTGGCTGATCTACCGCCGCTGAGACAGCAGCGCCTACCTGAAATGAAACCGACAACGGGCGCCTTCACGGGCGCCTTTTGCGTTTCATGGGCAACGAGCCCGCTTTCCGCTCAAATGCGTTACCGGCGGCAGGAATCGGCGCCTGCGGCGCGAGCGATTGCGATGATCTCCGGCCGGTACTCGAAGTGCATCGTGTCGAAGTGATACCAGCGGCCGCCCCAGATGAAGCCGTGTTTCTCGAAGGCTTGGACGATGTCCAGCGGATAGCGGTTGCGATAGCCGCCCCTGGCTTTTCCCGCCCAACGCCAATAGTCGGCAAAGCGCGTGTTGATATCGATGGCCGCACCGAAGCTGTGGACCGACAGCGTCGCAGCGCCGGCAATCGGCCGCCAGTTGAAGGTACCGGCACTCGGGCTGAGATAGCGCTTGAGTTCGGCTTGCCGCGAAAGGTCGGCAGCAACAGCCTTCAGCGCCGCCGCCATCCCGTGCTTCCTCGTCACTTGCAGCCGTTCGCCGAACCAGTCCACGCTCACGAGATCCCGCCGGACGGCTGCAGCGCTGCCGCCATAGAGCCGTTTCAGCAGCGCTTCGCTGCGGATGCGCCCCGGGTCGAAATCGACCGCCGGTGGCGTCGCACAGGCGCCGAGCGGATAGATCTGCGACAGGCTGTCCTCGACGTCTCCTGCCGCGAGTTTCTCGGCATGGCTTTTCGCTCGGCCGTCGTCGATGATGATCGGCGGTCCGCCATCCCTGAGGACCAGGGCATTATTCTCGATGCGCTCGATGGCAACAGGGTAGCGGGCTGCCAGCAGCCTGAGCTTCTCCGACAGCAACGGCTCGGTGGCAGACGCCTTGCCGATTAGGAGAGCGAGCAGGAGTGCACCTGTCATAGCTTGCCGCAGCACCCTCGCCTCCAGCCTCTGTGCTTGGCCAATCGTGCCGATCAGCCGGGACGCAGCCTACCACATGGTCTTGGCGGCGCGCTCCGGCCATTCTCGGTCATAGGTGTCACGGTCGAAATCCGCCTTGGCGGCCTTCAGAAGCGTGCCAGGCGTCGGCAGCGATGCCGGATCGAGGAAGCGGTCTGGGTTCCAGAGCTGGGCGCGCATGACGGCGCGGGCGCATTGGAAATAGACCTCACCGATCGTCACGACGATAACGCTGCGCGGATGTTTGCCGTCGACCTCGAAGCTTTCCGTCAAGCCAGGATCGACACTGAGGACCGCCGTGCCGTTGATTCGCATCGTCGTGTTCGAGCCGGGGATCAGGAACATCAGCGCCACGCGCGGATCGCGCACGATATTGGCGAGCGAATCGACGCGGTTGTTGCCGCGCCAGTCCGGAATCAGCACCGTCCTGTCATCGGCGATCCGCACGACGCAATCATCGTCCCCGCGCGGCGAGCAATCCAGGCCCTCCGGACCGACGGTCGCGAGCGCGCAGAAAGGCGATGCCTCGATCATCAGCCGGTATTCAGCCGTCAGCGTCTTGGTGACCTTGGCCACCGATGCTTCGCTGACGCCGCCGTAGAGCGCGTTGAGTTCCTCGACCGAGGCGATGATCGACATACCGTCCTCCAATGCTGCCAGATTTCCCCGGGGAACGATCAGGGCGCTGATCTGCGCGCCGAATCCCGGGCCAGTGACCCTTCGGCCGATAGCATGACAGACTGATGACGAGGTCAACGAAAAATAGTCAGGCGGCGGCTTTTTGATCTTCCGCGTGTATGAAGGCGTTGATCCGCGCAATCACCGGTGCGGCCGAAACAATGCGCCTGTGGCCAAAACCGTTTGCCCAGTGCATCTCGACATTCGGCCCGGCCGCCGCATAACGGCGCGCATGGTCGGCGGAGACTTCCTTGTCGTCTTCCGCATGGATGATGAGCGTCGGCACGGCACGCGCCTGGATCACCCGCGCGGCATCGAAATCATCAAGGCGCCGTCCGGACAGACGCTCGACCACGCCTTCGAAAGCCGCCTGCGCCTTTGGCGACAGGCGAAGAATTTTTCCGAACCCTTTGAAAAGCCAGGTCATCTCGCTCGGCGCGCCGATCAGCACCAGCTTTCTCGGCATATGGCTGTGCACGTCGCAGACGATGCCGCCGGCCGCACAGGCCAGGCTGCCGCCGCCGAAGGAATGGCCGACACAGACGTCGAAATTGCCGAAATGCCGCCAGGCCGCGTCGATCGCTCGAACCGCCGCCGGCATCGTCAGCGTGCGCCCCGGCGAAGCGCCGTGCCCTGGCCAATCGAGCGTCACCACCTCGGCGCCGCCCTTGACCAGGCCGTCGATCATCGCCGCCAGATAGTCGCTGCGCGATCCCCAGCCGTGCACGAGGAGAATGCGCTTGGTGTTGGCGGCCTCGCGCGGTGCGGCGAACTTGCGCGCCAGCACCCAGCCGCCGGCATAGGAGAGCGTCACCGGCTGCCCCCTGGCGATCACCGGGGCTGCAGCCGCAAGCGCCGCCCTTTCCTTGGCATTCTTCGGCCTTCTGCCGGGCGTGAGGGTGAACAGCCTGAAAGCGAGCCGCCCGGCCGCCTCGGGTGAAAACGCATCGACGCCTTTCAGCGCGTTGCGGATGACCTTGATCGCAAAGGATGCCATAGTGAGAATCTCTAAAAATGTTCAATGCTGAACATAATTGTACAACGATGAACAAAAATCAAGTGACCACAGAACATCATTTTCCCTGGGACCACCCTCGCTTCCGCAGCTGGATCGCGGTTGCCCGTGCCTGCCAATTGATGCAGCAGACGGTAACCCGCGAGATCGCCCATCTCGATATCAAGCCCCCGCATCTCGACATCCTGATCAATCTCTACCGGTTCGACGGCATCTCGCAGCAGGAACTGGCGCGCAAGCTCCTGGTCGGCCGCTCCAACATGAGCATGCTGCTGCCGCATCTGGAAAAACGCGGCCTGATCCTGCGTCGCGGTGACGAGAAGGACAAACGGGTGCTCAGGCTATCGCTGACGCCCGAGGGCCGCACGCTGACGGAGGCCGCGATGGAGATCCACACGGCGCTGATCGAAAGATTGCTCGACGATGAGTCGATCGATGACTGCCTGGTGGTCACCCGCTCAATGGAGCGGCTGATCGGCCTGCTCTTGCGGGAGGAAGGCGAATTGGCCTGAGGTGGGCGCCACGCGGCCGTAGCGCCCCTCAAACCACACGCGGGGGCACGGTCGTCGTCAGCGCGGCTTCTCGGCCTTGTCCCGTGACATGCCCTTCTCCACGAGCTCCTGCTCGTAGCCGGCAAACAGTTCCGCACCCTTTTCGCCGAGTTCGCGCAGGTAGTTCCAGGTGAAGATGCCGGTGTCGTGGAAGTCGTCAAAGCCGATGCGCACCGCATAGTTGCCGGTCGGCTGCACCGAAATGATCTGCACGTTGCGCTTGCCGGGCACGGTCACCCGCTGACCGGGACCATGGCCCTGCACTTCGGCCGACGGCGAAAGCACCCGCAGCATCTCGGCCGAGAGATCGAAGGAGGCTCCGTCGTTGAACGTCACCACAAGCCGGTGGCGATCCTTCGACACCCGCAATTCCGTCGGCCAGACTTCGCTCATTTCGCTGCTTCCTTTCGCGTACGACAAACCGGATGCCGGCCATTCGCCGTAATCTGCGTCCCCCGATGCGGCATTGGCCTGAAGGACAACAATGCACTAGCGCAGAAATCGGCGCGCGAGAATTACCCGTCTCTTCCGATCAACACTTTGCGACAGTATGCGCCTTGACGCGACGATCTTCGACGACGACATTGAAGGGGCTGGGAGAAAGACGCTTGAACACAGCAACGATAGACAGATCTGGCGCTCTGCCGCTGGAGCAGAAGACAGCCCCGATGATCGACCCCTTCGGCCGGGCGATCACCTATCTGCGCGTGTCCGTTACCGACCGCTGCGATTTCCGCTGCACCTATTGCATGGCCGAGCACATGACCTTCCTGCCGAAGAAGGATCTGCTGACGCTCGAAGAATTGCAGCGTCTCTGTTCCGCCTTCATCGAGAAGGGTGTCCGCAAGCTCAGGCTCACCGGCGGCGAGCCGCTGGTGCGCAAGAACATCATGTTTCTGGTGCGCGAACTCGGTCGCGAGATCGAGGCCGGCCGGCTCGACGAACTGACGCTGACGACCAACGGCTCGCAGCTTGCGAAATATGCCGCCGAGCTTGCAGACTGCGGCGTCAAGCGCATCAACGTCTCGCTCGACACGCTCGACCCGGCAAAGTTTCATCAGATCACCCGCTGGGGCGATCTCTCCAAGGTCCTGGAAGGCATCGGCGCAGCCCAGGCGGCCGGCCTGAAGATCAAGATCAATGCCGTTGCGTTGAAAGGCTTCAACGACGCAGAGATTCCCGATCTCATGCGCTGGGCCCATGGTCGCGGCATGGACCTGACCTTGATCGAGACCATGCCGATGGGCGAGATCGAAGAAGACCGGACCGACCACTACATGCCGCTGTCGGAAATGCGCCGGCAACTGGAAGAGCAGTTCACCTTCTCGGAGATTGCCTATCGCACCGGCGGCCCTGCCCGTTACCTCGAGGTGGCGGAAACCGGCGGAAGGCTCGGCCTGATCACGCCGATGACGCATAATTTCTGCGAGAGCTGCAACCGCGTCCGGCTCACCTGCACCGGCACGCTCTATATGTGCCTCGGCCAGAACGACGCGGCCGACCTGCGTACAGCGCTGCGCGCTTCCGAAGACGATGCCTATCTCAGCCAGGTGATCGACGAGGCGATCGGCCGCAAGCCGAAGGGCCACGACTTCATCATCGACCGCGAGCACAACCGCCCGGCGGTTGCCCGCCACATGAGCGTCACCGGCGGCTGATCTTTCATCGGGATACCAATTTGGAAGAACAACCGGCAGGCGGCCCCTCAACCGCCTGCCGGCACCTTCTCCGCGCAGGTGGGGAGAAGGGAATGTGGGGCACATCTTCGTGTCCCCACGTATTCCGTGTGTAAGTGGATAGCGCCTGTATGGGCGCGCTTGCCCCTCCGGCACGTTCCCTCGCCCCGCCTGCGGGGAGAGGGTTGGTCAGCGGGTGCCCAAGCCGCCCGCCCGGACACTCAAGCCGCGTAGCTTCGATGCCCCTGTCCGCGGGCGCCGATACCGTCCGTCCCGGTACGGAAGCGTTCGATCTTGTCGTTGAGCGCTTCCACCTGCCGGCGCAGGCCATGGATCTCGGCGGTGTTTTCCTCGACCATCGCGGCGTTCTGCTGGGTGATCATCTCGACCTGATGCACCGCCGAGTTCACCTCGTTGAGACCGGTGTACTGGTCGGCGGCCGAAGCCTCAATGTTGCTGACGAGGTCGTGGATCGTGCCGATGTGACTGTTGATCACTGTCAGCGCGTCGCCGGTTTCCTGGACGAGAGCCACGCCACTTCTCACCTGTGCCGAGCTTTCGGAAATCAGCCCCTTGATCTCGCGGGCAGCCCCGGCACAGCGCTGGGCGAGTTCGCGCACCTCCTGCGCCACCACCGCAAAGCCGCGGCCCGCCTCGCCTGCCCGCGCCGCCTCGACGCCGGCGTTGAGCGCAAGCAGGTTCGTTTGGAAGGCGATCTCGTCGATGACGCCGATGATCGTGCTGATCTTCTCCGAGGAGCGGTTGATCTCGGCCATGGCATCGATCGCCTTGGCGACCACCTGGCCGGAATGCTTGGCGTAGGAGTTGGTCTCGCCGACCGAAACCGTCGTCTTGCGGGCGCTTTCGGCCGTCGCGCGGACGATATCGGTCAATTGACGCAGCGCCCGCGAGCTTTCCTCGAGGGCTGCCGCCTGCTGCTCGGTCCGGCGCGCCAGATCGTCAGCCGACGCGGCGAGATTGCCGGTGCCACCGGTGATCTCGCCGGTGACAACGCGCACGTCGGCAAGCGTCGCCCGCAGCGCCTCGACCGCATTGTTGTAGGTGCGGGCCATGATCACGTAATCGGCGGGCAGATCCTCGGACATGCCCTCTTCGAGATCGCCATCGGCAAGTGCTGCTAGTACGTCGGAGAGCGCGTTCAGCGCCTGCATCTGCTCGGCCTCGATGCGGGCGCGCTCAGCAGCCCGGCGCGTTTCCTCTTCTGCAGAAAGCGCGCGCGCGGCCTCGGCCTCACGACCAAGCCGGACATTCTCGACCGCATTGTCGCGGAAGACGGCAACCGAGCGCACCATGTCGCCGATCTCGTCGCCGCGGTTGCGGCCTTCGATGGCAACGTCGAGGTCACCATTGGCAAGCCGCGTCATCGTTTCGGTCACGCGCTTCAGCGGACCGCGCAGCGTCTCGACCAGCATCAGGCCACCGATGATGGCGAGCAGCGTGCCGGCGATCATCGCCACGATCGAAACGTCGGCCGAACGCTGGCTGTCGACCTTGCCGGCCTCCTGGGCGCTGCTGACGAAGCTTTCGAGCGTCGTGCTGGCGGCTGCGACCATCGTCGCCGCTTCGGTCTTTGCCGTTTGCCAGCGGCCGCCGACGTCAATCAATGCAGCGGTGTCCTTGTCGATGTTGTCGAGCGACGGGCCGAGCTTACCCGGAAGGTCGCGAAGGGCAGCGTTCTTGCCGCCGAGTTCGCCGAGCTTGGCTGAGGTTTCGCGAACCGCCAGGATGTCGGCCATGACAGGCTCGCGGCCGGCGGCATCGAGCTTGCGATGCAGTTCGCTGATGTGCAGCCGCGTGCTGTCGAGGCCCTTGAAGGTGTCGCCCATCAGCGCGATCAGGGTCTTCAGCTGCGAGATCTCGGCATCCATGCCGACGAAGCGCTTCGCGGCCGTGTCGGAATTCTTTGCGGCCTCCTTGGCAAAGTCCGCTTCGTATTTCGAGAACTTGCTGAGGATCGGCACCAGCGCGTTCTTCTTCGCCTCGTTGTCATCGCCGCCGGCAAGGGTCGCCTGCACCTTCGTTGCCTGATCCTTCAGTTCGGCAATCGGCGCCTGCACCTTTTCCGAGGCGATCTTTTCCGCCTCTTCGATCTGCTTCATGAGATGCGGCAGAAGCTTGTTCGCCTGGTCGATCTTGGCGTCGGGGTTGACGGCCATGGTTACCGGCAGGCGGAATTTCTTGATGCGCTCCGCAAGGCCCTGATAGGCGGCGGCATCGAACAGCAACGCCTTGGCAAAAGCTTCCTTCTCACCCGATTCCTTGCGGATGATGTCGATCTGCTTGTAGGCGCCATTGCCCTGTTCGGTCATGTCGGCAAGAGCCTTGTCGAGCGACGCCGTCACCTGGTCGCGCTCGAGCTTGGTCGCCCAGAGCTTGTCCGTCTGGCTGCGCATGGCTTGACCAAGCGTAAGCACCGAAGCGATTTCCGCCTTGTCCTCGGCACGGGTCAACAGGCCGTCGAGCGTCTTCACGCCGCTTTCCTGTTCGTCGATCTGGGCCGACAGTGCCGTGCGCGTCTCCTCGCTCGGCGCATCGGCAAAAGCCTGCAGCGCGCCGCGCAGCGCCTGGAAATCCGAGAGATTGTTGATGGTTTCCCGCGTCACGGTCATATGGCCGTTGAGCGTGCGGGCAGTGAAGAAGCCGATGAGACCAATGCCGGCGATAAGCGCCACGAGCGGAACCACGAAAAGCAGCACCTTGGTGACGATACGCAGCCGTTGCAGCAAGCGATCGATGAAAGACATTGCGCACCCCTGATTATTCTTATGGGAAGCAGGCCCGCGCGGCGGTTTTTCTTGGTGGAAACACCGATGGGCCATCGGCCGGAAGCTCTCCCAAGCCTCAAGCAAACGTCCCTGGAATGGCCACCCTGCAAGGTTTATTGCGGCGCCACCCCGCCGATCGCGTCATGCGAATGGATGCGGAATTGTGGCGACGATAGGCAGCGAAACTTAAGATTCCGCGAATAAGCTTATGTTCGAGCACACCGGCTTTACCGGCATGCGACAGTCTTTCCGGCAATGGTTCTCCCTCGAAGGCAATCCTTCTACTTGTCGGACAAGAAAAGTCGGAGCGGCATGCGATCCCGTTTGCACAACCCGGCAGCCAATGCTTAAACATTAGGCGATCCATTCACGGATTCGCCTCCCCATCCGCCGGCAGCGCAGGCCGCTTGCCCGGCGTCGCAGGACAGCCAGCATGCAAGCCTCCACCAATTTCCGCGGCATTCTTTTCATGTGCCTGGCGATGGTCACGTTCTCGTGCAACGACGCGCTCGTCAAATCCGTCACCGGCGCAATGAATGTGGGGCAGATCATCTTCGTGCGCGGTTTGCTGACGACGCTGATGGTCGTGCTCGCCGCCTGGCATTTTCGCGCCTTCCGGCCGATCGGAACGCTGATGCGGCCGGTGATCCTGCTGCGAATAGCCATGGAGGCGCTGGCCTCGGTCACCTATATCTCGGCCCTCGGCCAGATCCCGCTCGCCAACGCCTCGGCAATCATGCAGGCGCTTCCGCTGGCCGTCACGCTCGGCGCCGCACTCTTCCTCGGCGAACCGGTCGGCTGGCGCCGCTGGACCGCGATCATCGCCGGCTTCATCGGCGTGCTCATCGTGCTCCGGCCGGGCCCCGAGGGCTTCACGCCGGCGGCGCTGACCGTGGTTGGGTGCGTCTTCGTCACCGCCACCCGCGACCTCTGTACCCGCCGCATCGGCCACGACGTGCCGGCGCTCTACATCACCGTTTCGACTTCGCTCGTCACCACCCTCGTCGGCGCCTTGCTCATCCAGCCGATGGGCGGCTGGCAGCCGATGTCGACGACGACCTTCAGCCATATCGCTGCGGCAAGCGTTCTGCTGATGCTCGGATACCAGACGATCGTGCTGGCGATGCGGGCCGGCGACATTTCGGTGATCGCCCCCTTCCGCTACACCAGCCTGATCTGGTCGATTGCGATCGGCATCTTCTTCTTTGCCGAGGTGCCGGATCACTGGATGCTGGTCGGCGTCGCGATCATCATCGGTTCGGGTCTCTACACCTTCTATCGCGAGACGCTGCGCGGTCGCAAAGCCGTCGCCCAGCGCTCGCTGACCGGCCCACTGGAATAGGAGCCGACAATGCCCGGAAGCCGTCCCTCGCCCCTGATCAGCGCATCCCTGCCCGCCGTCGTCCTTGGCGGCGGATTGTCGCGCCGTATGGGCAGCCCGAAGTTCGGCCTTCAGCTGGGCGGCCAGACGATGTTGACGCGCATCGTCGCCCGGCTCCGGCCTCAGGTGACGAGCGTCGCCGTCAACCTCAACGTCGATCCGGCCGGCGCCATCGACAGAGGCGTGCTCGTCATCGCCGACACAGTCCCCGGTTTTCTCGGCCCGCTTGCTGGCGTGCTGACAGCCATGCGCCATGTCGCGGCGACCAATCCGGCAGCAAGCCACGTCGTCGTTGTTCCGACCGATACGCCGTTCTTTCCGGATAATCTCGTCACCCGAATGGTTGCCGGCCTGACAGAGCACCAGCAGATTGCCGTTGCGGCATCCAACGGGCAGATGCATCCGTTGTTCGGGCTCTGGCCGGTCGCCCTTGCGGACGAGCTTGAGACCTTTCTGACCAGTGACCCGAAGCGCCGCGTCCGCGCCTTCATCGAACGCCACCCTTCGGTAACGGTCGATTTTCCGCTTATCGCGACGGCAGAAGGCGCATTCGATCCGTTCTTCAACGTCAACACGCCCGAGGATCTGACCGACGCGGCGCAATGGTTGCGTTTCTTCGAGGATGACAAAACATGAGCGCCATGAAGATCTTCGGCATCGCCGGCTGGAAGAATTCGGGCAAGACCGGCCTGATGGTACGGCTCGTCACCGAGCTAACGCGGCGCGGCTACATCGTCTCCACCGTCAAGCACGCCCACCACGACTTCGATATCGACAAGGTCGGGGCCGACAGCTACCGTCACCGCGAGGCCGGCGCCCATGAGGTGACGATCGTCTCCGGCACGCGATTTGCCATCATGCACGAATTGCGCGGCGCCCCGGAGCCAAGCTTCAAGGAGATCCTGGCGCGGCTCGCGCCTTGCGATCTCGTCCTCATCGAAGGCTACAAGCGCGAACCGATCCCGAAGGTCGAGGCTCGCCGTCTGGAGTCAGCGAACCGCGAGCCGCTGGCGCCCACCGACCCCCACATCTGCGCAATCGCTGCCGATCATCCGGTAGAAGGCTCCGATCTGCCAGTGTTCGAGCTCGACGACACGGCGGCAATTGCCGATTTCGTCGAGAAGGTCACAGGGCTACAGCGTAAAGGCGTCTGAAATGCGCGAAGGCGCTGCAGGCTCAACGCTGTGAGGCACGGCGATACTCTTCAGGCAGCTTTGCCAGCAACTCCTGCGCCTTCTGCATCCCTTGCGCGGCCGCCTTGGCATACCACTCGGCCGCGGCTGAAAGATCCTGCTCCACCCCATCGCCTCTCGCATAGGCGATACCGAGAAAGAATTGGGCGTCGGCATTTCCTTGCTCCGCCGCCTTGCGGAACCACCTGACGGCAGCCGGAGCGTCAATCTCCACGCCGATGCCATTGAGATAGGCGATGGCGAGATTGAACTGCGCCAAGGCATAACCCTGGTCAGCCGAAAGCTTGTAGAGCCGCGCCGCCTCCTTCGCGTTCTTCTCGATACCTTGGCCATTCGCATACATGACGGCCAGGTTGAATTGCCCTTTGGGATCTCCGCGATCGGCAAGCATCAGGAACCAGCGGTGCGCCTTGGCGTAGTTTTCATCGACGCCGGCACCCGTCAGGTACATGGCGCCGACATTCATCTGCGCTTGCGGGTTTCCCTGTTCTGCCGCCTTCAGGAACAGCTCGAATGCCTGAGCCTCGTCCTTCGCGACACCGCGACCCAGCATGTAGAAGATTGCCAGATCCACCTGCGCCGAGACCATACCCCGGTCCCCCGCCATCCGGCACCACTTCACCGCCTCCCGATCGTCACGCCCGACGCCGAAGGCGCGCGCGTAGATAGTGCAGAGGAGATTCTGTGCCTGCCCGTTTCCGGCATTCGCAGCAAGCCGCAGCCAGCGATCACCCTCCTTGGTATCGACCCGCCCCGCCTCGCTGTTGAAATAGAGCCTGCCGGCATTCACCTGCCCTTCGATGTTTCCCTGCTCGGCTGCTAGCACATACCAGTTGAGCGCCTCAGGAACGCTGCGTTCGACACCGGTGCCTCTCTCATACATAACGCCGAGATTGTACTGGGCGCGGGGTTCCCCGCCGATCGCGGCGCGCGACTCCCAGCGATAGGCCTCCGCGTCATTCCTCAGCGTACCGTTGCCCCGCAAATAGGCGACGGCAAGATTGTGCATGGCCGCAACCAGCCCCTGGTCCGCAGCCTTCCGATACCATTCGAAGGCCGCGGCCGGATCGCGCGTCGTTCCGCGCCCCTCCTGAAGCATGTAGCCGAAATTGTATTGGGCCGCGGCATAACCCTGCTCCGCCGCCAGCCGGTAGTAGGCGATGGCCTGCGCGTCATCCTTGGCGACACCCAATCCCTGTTCGTAGTGAACGCCGATATTGTACTGGGCGGCCGGCGTCTTCTGATCGGCTGAAAGCCGAAACCAGCGAAGCGCCTCGACATAGTTCTGCTTCACACCTTCGGCACCGTTGAAGTAGATCGAGCCGAGCAGGAACTGGGCTTTCGCGTTGCCCTTCGCTGCTGCCCTCCCGTACCAGCCGATGGCTTTCATGACATCGTGGGCAACACCTTCGCCAGTCTGGTAGCGCATGCCGAGATCGACCTCAGCCTCAACGTCACCGGCCTCGGCGCGCTCCAGCACCTGCTCGAATGGTGGCAGAGCCGTGCCTGCGCCATAGGCACGCGTAGGCAAGGAAGCCTCCACGAGCAGTGCGATAACGAGCCCGAAGACGACACGTTTCATCCACCCCTCCAGAACCAGTCGCATAGGGAGAGAAGCCTACGGGGAGGAACCGGCAACGGAAAACGGATTTCGACGGGCCGCTACTTTGCGTCGAGCAGCGGCCTCGTGGCCGACGAGACATGAACCGCCGCGGAGAGCGCGCCGCATTCACGGCCCACACTTGCGGCTTACCCCAACGGCCTCGGCGTGCGGATATTTTCCAGAATCAGCCGTTGCTGGCGATCAGTTCGTCGCGCCGACGGTCATTTCGTCCGGAATGTCGTTCAGTCGCACGAAGCTGTAGCCCTTCGCCTTGAGGTCGAGGATGCCGCGGGCAACGCCGGCGCCGGCGGAATGGGTCGGTTGGTTGATATGGGCGATGATGACGTCGCCGTCCTTGGCGGCGCGAATGCGCTTCTCCGCCATCGCCGCACCCAGCAGCGAGCCACCATCACCGTTCACCGAGTAGCCGGCTATGCGATAGCCCATGGCGCGGATCTGGCTCATCGACGAATGGGTGTATTTGGCCGTCGCGCCGCGAAACCACTTCGGCGCCGGCAGGCCATGGGCCTTGATTGCGACAGCACCGCCACCGACTTCGGCGGCGACTGCCGCCTCGGAGCCGGCTGCCGCGATGCCATAGACGGAAATCTTCACGTCGATCGGCGGCACGTGCATGGCGCCGTGGTCCTCGATCTCGAACAAATCCGGATGCGCTTTCATCACCTCGACGACGAGGCCGTTGCGCTTCAGCCAGCGCGCGGTGACGAAGATCGTCGCGGGGATGCGGTTTTCGATCAGTGTGCCGAGGATGCGCATGTCGGTGGCGCCGCTGCAGGCGTCAAGCGTCAGCGCCACCCGCGGCGCTCCGCCCTTTCCCTCGGGATTGGCGGGCAGACGCAGATCCGGCTCGACGAGCCCGGGCGCGGCGATGGCCGAATGGGCGAGCGTGGTGGCGGCAACAAGCGCGAGGGAAAAGGCTTTCATGGCAATCCGAGGAAGAAAAATCTGGGAAGGAATGTCAAACGACGGAAACCCGCCTTTTGCGAGGCGGGTTTCCTGGTCTTATCCGGGCAGTCCTGCCCGAAGCTTGATCCGCCCAGCGCCAATCATTTTGGCGCTGGGCGCGCCTTGTTAGCGCTGCGCGAAGCCCTGTTAGCGCTGTGCGACCGGGCGAACCAGCGGGGTCACACGGCGAATGGTGACGCGACGGTTCTGCTGTTCGGCGTCCTGGGTGCGAACCTTCAGGAAGCGCTCGCCATAGCCCTGGGTCGCCAGGTTTTCCGGCGGAATGCCGTAGACCTCGGTCAGCAGCGAGGCAACCGATTCGGCGCGCTTGTCGGAGAGCACCAGGTTTGAGCGGTCCGAGCCAACGGCATCGGTGTGGCCTTCGATGAAGAAGGTTTCACCCGGGTCCTTGGCGAGGATCTTCTCCATCGCGGCTGCGACCTTGCGCATGGTCTTGGCCTGCGACATCGACACTTCGGCGCTGCCCGTCGGGAAGGTGATCGTGTCGAGGTCGACGCGGCGCACCTTGTCGCGCAGGCGGGCGGAGTGGCGGACTTCGTCCATGGTGTAGACGCGCTCGACACGCTCGACCGGCGGCTCGGCCAGGAACTCGTAGTAGTCGCGATCCGGATCGTCGGAAACGTCGGCGATGTAGTCACGAACCGGGATGCGCAGGCGCATCGGCGGCAGTTCGTAGCCGACGTCGATGATCGCCGGACGCGGACCCTCGTCACGCTCGGGCGCATAGATCATCAGGTATTCGTTGCCGTCGCGGTCGACACGCGAGCGCTGCAGGATGTCGCCGTAACGGTTGTAGACGGTGACGATCCGGTAGCCGCCCGGACGCACGATGGTTTCGCGGGTGCGACCGCGCGGAAGCTGATCGTAGTAAGTCTCTTCCGCATCGTAACGCAGGCGCGGACGGTCGTCGCCACGCACGAAGATCTGGTCGCCGACACCGAGGATCACCCGGTTGTCGACCTGCTCGACGATCTTTACCTCAGTGATGTTGTTGGTGATGTTGTTGACCGTCGTATTGTTGTTGATCACCGTGTTGTTGATAACAGTGTTGTTGACGATGTTGGTCGTCTCCGGAACCACGAAGACCGGAGCCTCATCGACGCGCGTACCCTTTTCGTTGAGGTTCGCTTCGATCTTCTGCGGTAGGTCGGCCGGCATCTCGGCAGCGATCGCAGCCTGCGCTGCGGCATCGTCGGCCGGCGGCGGGGCGTCCTCTTCCTTGGCGCGCAGTTCTTCACGCAGCTTCTGGCGCTCTTCGCGCGCCTGGTTGCCGCCGGCATTGTCGGCGTCCTTGTCGCTGTCGAGCACGGCCGCACCGTTTTCGACCGGCAGCACGACGGTTTCGTCGGTCGCGGCCGGATCATCGGCGATCTTCACCTTCTCTTCTTCGGTGCGGGTGTCGACCACTTCCGGAGCCGGCTGCTGCACCTGCGGCTGCTCGGCCGTTACTGGCTGCTCCGTGCCGGGCACGGGCTGACCTTCGCCGGTCTGCGGCTGCTCGGTACCCGGGACCGGCTGTCCCTCGCCCGTCTGCGGTTGTTCTGCACCAGGCACCGGCTGGCCTTCGCCGGTCTGCGGTTGTTCCGCGCCAGGCACAGGCTGGCCCTCGCCAGTCTGCGGCTGCGACTCGACGGCGGGAGCGGTTTCGCCACCGGCCTTCGGCTCTTCGGCAGCCTTCGGCTCTTCGGCAGCCTTCTGCTCTTCGGCAGCCTTCTGCTCTTCGGCAGCCTTCTGCTCTTCAGCAGCCTTCTGCTCTTCAGCAGCCTTCTGTTCGTCAGCGGCCTTCTGCTCTTCAGCAGCCTTCTGTTCG
>NZ_LMJM01000027.1:158014-204447 GCF_001429005.1 Ensifer sp. Root954 | reverse complement strand
CTGCTCTTCGGCGGCCTTCTGCTCTTCAGCGGCCTTCTGCTCTTCGGCGGCCTTCTGCTCTTCGGCGGCCTTCTGTTCGTCAGCAGCCTTCTGTTCGTCAGCGGCCTTCTGCTCGTCGGCGGCCTTCTGTTCCTCAGCAGCCTTCTGCTCTTCGGCTGCCTTCTGCTCTTCAGCAGCCTTGCGGGCAGCCTCTTCCTCAGCAGCCTTCTGCTGCTCGGCAGCCTGACGTGCGGCTTCTTCTTCAGCAGCCTTCTGCTGTTCGGCAGCCTGGCGCGCAGCTTCTTCCTCAGCGGCCTTCTGCTGCTCGGCGGCCTGGCGCGCTGCCTCTTCTTCAGCGGCACGCTGCTGCTCGGCGGCCTGACGGGCAGCCTCTTCCTCAGCAGCACGCTGCTGCTCGGCGGCCTGGCGTGCGGCTTCTTCTTCAGCGGCGCGCTGCTGTTCGGCAGCCTGGCGCGCGGCTTCTTCTTCCGCCTGGCGCTGCTTCTGCAGCAGCAGTTCCTCGTCGGATTGGCCACCGCCCTCCTGTGCAACCTCGAATGGCTTCATCAGGCTGTCGGCCACCGCGGGCGGAACCGCCACGGACACCGACAGCACCGGCAGCGCGACGGTCGCGAACAGCTTGGATCGAATCGACATTTTGTCTTCCTTCCTCTTCCTGGGAGGTCCTGGCCCGCATCCTCTCGTCAACCTGTGACACGCTGAAGAAGAGAATGCGAACACGAATACTTACGGGGCCTTGACCCAAGGTTTCGGCTTTTTTGTGTTGGCCACGAGACGCGCGGTCCAACGCAACGCCCAAACCGCGAACCGGTTCCTTGACAAGGGCTAGCGGAGGCAAGATTAACCGCCGCTGAACGCCCCGTTCATGTTTCTCCCGCGCGGAAAACCACAATCATCGGTCGAAACTTGATTCCCGTTGAGCGCCTTCGCTTTCCTGTTGATTTTTAGTGGAAAAGAGTACGAATATCGCCACAACCGGCGGCAGACGCCCCGGCTGAAATTGGCATCCGCGAAAAACAACAATGCCGGATGTCGACCAACAGAGAGGACTATCATGCGTATTTCCAAGCGGCTGGCAGCCGCCGCATCGGCTGCCGTTTTCGTGCTCATGGCAGGCTCGGCCATGGCCGACGGCGAAAAGGTCGTGATCGGCACGGAAGGCGCCTACCCGCCCTTCAACAACCTGGAAGCGGACGGCACGCTGACGGGCTTCGACATCGACATCGCCAAGGCGCTGTGCGTGGAAATGAAGGCCGACTGCACTTTCGTGACGCAGGACTGGGACGGCATCATTCCGGCGCTCATCGCCAAGAAGTTCGACGCCATCATCGCGTCCATGTCGATCACCGCCGAGCGCAAGGAAAAGGTCGACTTCACCAACAAGTACTACAACACCCCGCCGGCAATCGTCGTGCCGAAGGATTCGCCGATCACCGAGGCAACCGCAGCCGCCCTTCAGGGCAAGGCGCTCGGCGCGCAAGGCTCGACCACCCATTCCAACTATGCCGAAGCACATATGAAGGGTGCCGAAATCAAGCTCTATCCGACGGCTGATGAGTACAAGCTCGACATCGCCAACGGCCGTATCGACGCAGTCATCGACGACGTCGTCGTGCTCTCGGAATGGCTGAAGACCGCTGACGGCGCCTGCTGCAAGCTGCTCGGCACCCTGCCGATCGACCCCGTTATCAACGGCGACGGCGCCGGTATCGCGGTCCGCAAGGGCGACGATGCGCTGCGCGAAAAGTTCAACAAGGCGATCGAGGCGATCCGCGCCAACGGCAAGTACAAGGAAATCAACGAAAAGTACTTCCCATTCGACGTTTATGGCAGCTGATTGACGGTTTCCGGTGCGATTTCCTAGTGAATCATGCCGGAAAAACGTCGGTTGATGCGAAAATTGCAACGGCGGATGGCTTGCCCTTCCGCCGTTTTTGTTTGACAAGTGCCTAAAACAAAGCGCGATCGATACGCATAAAAACAGCGCAAAAGGGGAAATCTCTGACATGAGCGGGTTGTTTGCCGGCTTCTATTCCATCCTCTCCTGGATCGGATCGATCGTCGATCCATTCTGCGGCCCGGTCGGGGTCTTTACCTGGCTCGCACCTGGCACGCTTCTCGCCTGCGGTGACACCGGATGGGGCGACGATATCGCCCACGGCTTCGTCATTACCGCGAGCCTTGCCATCGCAACGCTGCCCGTCGGCCTGTTGATCGGCTTCTTCATCGCGCTGGGCAAGCAGTCCGAAGAGCGCACGGTTCGGCTCGCGTCGAACATTTACACGACGATCTTCCGCGGCCTGCCCGAACTGCTGACGCTCTTCATCGTCTATTACGGCTTGCAGATCCTCGTTCAACAACTGCTGGCATCGCTCGGCTACGACGGTCCGGTCGAGATCAATGCCTTCTTCGCCGGCATGATCGCACTCGGCGTCGTCTTCTCCGCCTATTGCTCGGAGGTGCTGCTGTCGGCTTTCAAGGCCATCCCGCATGGACAATACGAAGCCGGTGACGCCCTTGGCTTGCATCGCGGCCGCACCATGCGCCTCATCATCCTGCCGCAACTCGTGCGCATCGCCCTGCCCGGTCTCGGCAATCTCTGGATGGCGCTGCTCAAGGACACCGCCCTCGTCTCGGTCGTCGGCCTGACCGACATCCTGCGCCAGACCGGCATTGCCGCCCGCGTGACCAAGCAGGCCTTCGAATTCTACGGTGTTGCCTGCGTGCTCTTCCTGATCCTCGCGATGATTTCCTCGATCGTCTTCTCCTACATTGAACGGCGAACCAAACGTGCGGAGATGGGCCGATGAGTGTCGTTGCAACGATGATCCCGCCGCAGGCGCCGCCGCCGGTTCCGCCGAAGCCCTACACGCTCACCCGCTTCGTCGGCAGCGTTGCGCTCGGCATCTGGCTGGCACTCGGCGTCGGTATCTTCCTGACCGTGGTCGGCGGCTGGGATCCGGACAAGTTTGCCAAATACGGCCCGCGCTTCATCAACGGCCTCGGCGTCACGTTGATGCTGGTCGGCCTTTCGATCGTCATGGGCGCCATCCTGTCGCTGCCGATCGCCTTTGCCCGCATGTCGAAGAACAAGGTCCTGTCGTGGTTCGCCTACGGATACGTCTACTTCTTCCGCGGCACGCCGCTGCTGGCACAGCTCTTCCTCATCTACTACGGCCTCGGCAGCTTTCGCCCGCAACTGGAAGCGGTCGGCCTGTGGTGGTTCTTCCGCGACGCGTGGAACTGCGCGATCTTCGCTTTCACGCTCAACACTGCGGCCTACCAGGCGGAAATCCTGCGCGGCGCGATCGAGAGCGTGCCGCGCGGCCAGCGCGAAGGCGCTGACGCGCTTGGCCTTCCCCAGCGCGTCGCCTTCTGGAAGATCATCCTGCCGCAGGCAATGATCGTGGCGCTGCGCCCCTACGGCAACGAGATCATCCTGATGATCAAGGGCTCGGCGATCGTCGCGATCGTCACCGTCTTCGATCTCATGGGCGAAACCCGCTATGCCTTCTCGCGTACCTTCGACTTCCAGATGTATATCTGGGCAGCCATTCTCTACCTCATCATGGTCGAGATCCTGCGCAACATCTGGAGCCTGCTGGAAGCGCGGCTGACCCGCCATCTGAAGCGATAGGCTTTCTACGTCGGTTTCGAACAAAGCTTGGCAGCACTCCCTAAGAGAGGCTGCCAAGCTTTTGTTATTTCACGAGAAAGTTTCACTTCGGGACAAATATTAGCCCTTGATTAACAAATCAGGCGTTTCATCATAGGGACCAACCTTTGCGAGAAGTGAGGTCCACATGACGAACGAGATGGAACTTCAGCTCAAGGGCTACGGACTGACGACGGCGCAGATCCTCTACCACCTGCCCGACCATCCGGCCTTCCTGCAAACCTATATCTGGCAGCACTACGACATTGCGCCGGACTTCCCCGAAATGCGCAGCTTCCTGAAATTCTGGGAAGAGAAACTGGACGGGCCGCTGCATTCGGTGCGCTACGTGCACCGCAAGCTGATCTCGGCCACCGAATGGCGCGCACTGAAGGGCGAGCTCATTCTGCACTGAGAGCCGCCGACGGCGACCGCTCTCTGTCACCAGGAACCCTGGATCGGCGAGGCGTGACGCCCGGCGCCCTCAGACATGCACCTCCCCATGCGCGAGTTCGCCTTCGCGCGGCTCCTTGTGCAGCGAGCCGTAGAGCACCAGCCCGTAAAACACGATGACACCAACAATCACCGGCCAGCCGGGCAAGGGACCGAGGGCCGCATTCTGGGCGACGTCCATCCAGGAGCGCACGTGGCCGAAGGGCTCGCCATTGGTGGAGATCTTCGGCGAGGAAATCTTCAGCGCCCACGCGAGCAGCAGGATCAGATACATCCAGCAGTAATTGCGCTGCAGCCGGCGGCAAAGCGCCTCGCGGTAGCTCATCAGGAAAGCGGGCTTGCGCAGACTCTTGGCGATCGACGCCGCCCAATTGAGGTTCGGCGTGCCATCGGGCGCCAGGATCTGGGCGAAGTAGCCGCGCTCCAATTGCCGTACCCGGGCGCGATAGACGTCGAAGAAGCGATAGCGCCGGGCTTCGATCAGGAGCAAGAGCGTAATCAGCAGCATGGCGAAGAGCAGCACGCCATGATGCGACGACGGTGTGGACAGCGAGACCGAGAGCAGCGCCGCAACGACGGTGATTGCCCAGTTGGAGGTCCGGTCGATGCGGTCGCGCCAGCCGGCCATGCGCCCCATTTCGCCGCGATAATAGTGTACCACCGCGTTGATCTGCTCCTGCGACGTCTGCGGCAAGGGCGGGCCTTTCGGCTCCTTCGTTTCGGCGCTCAAGATCAGCGGCCCAAGCTCGGCGGACATCGGCATTCCTCCCGTCTTTTCTTATGCTTGCGATGATGACTCCTTTCCTGTCGCCGATAAATCCCGATGGCGCCGCATGGCGACGTTTTTCGTCCGGAAGGCCAAGGAAATCCTGCCACTGACCGCCAAAACGCCAGATCCACGCCCGCAAACCTTTCGCCGACGGCGATTGCCAAAAACCGGCTGCGGACGTAAGAAGCGCCCATGACCCAGAAAAGCACGAAAATCGACGAGGAAGCGCTGGCCGAGGCCTATAACCGCGCCCTCTCCCTGGAAAAGTCCGGCAAGTTCGATGCCGCGGCGCAAGCCTATGCCGAAGTGCTGGCGCTCGATCCGGAAGACCACGGCGGCGCTGCCGTGCGACTGGCTTCGATGGGACGCGGCGAAACGCCGGTGAAGGCGCCCGATGCCTATGTCGCCACGCTCTTCGACCAGCATGCCGAAGTCTTCGACAACGTGCTCGTCGACCAGCTCGGCTACTGCGTGCCGCTCCTCGTCCGCCAGCGCCTGCAGGCGCTTGAACTCGGGCCCTTCGACCGCGTGCTGGATCTCGGCTGTGGCACGGGCCTGACCGGCGGCGCGCTCCGCGACATGGCCGAAGACATCACCGGCGTCGACCTCTCCGAAAACATGGTCGAGATCGCCCACGAAAAAGACCTCTACGAGACGCTTTACGTTGCAGAGGCGGTCGACTTTCTCGACGACAACGACGACGAGCCCTTCGACCTGATCGTCGCCACCGACGTGCTTCCCTATATGGGCGCGCTCGAAGCGCTGTTTTTCGGCGCGGTCGACAACCTCGTCCCGGGCGGCCTTCTAATCTTCTCCAGCGAAACCCTGCCCGCAGAGACCTTCGCCGGCCGCAATTTCATGGTCGGCCCGCACCAGCGCTTTGCCCATGCCGAGAGCTACCTGCGCGACCGTCTCGCCGCCACCGGCTTCGAGATCGTCGAAGTCGGCGACATCACGGTGCGCCTGGAAGAAGGTGAGCCGATCGCCGGACATCTGGTGGTCGCGCGCTTCAAGCCCTGATCGGGCCATGACAGCATCATGAGAAGGGAGCATCGCACGATGCTCCCTTCTCTCTTTTCCGCACCCGCGCCATCGGCTACACCAAGGCGAAAGCAATGGGAGTATTCGGAAAATGGCAAAGGTTGCATTCATCGGTCTCGGCGTCATGGGCTACCCCATGGCCGGTCACCTCAAGGTCCGCGGCGGTCACGAGCTGACGGTCTATAACCGCACCTTCGCCAAGGCCGAAAAGTGGGCGGCCGAGTTCGGTGGTCGCGCGGCGCGTACCCCGGCAGAGGCCGCCGATGGCGCCGATTTCGTCTTCTGCTGCGTCGGCAACGACGACGACCTGCGCTCTGTAACGACGGCCAAGGACGGCGCCTTCGAAAAGCTGGAGGCCAACGCCGTCTTCATCGACAACACCACGGCCTCCGCTGAGGTCGCCCGCGAACTCTACGAAGCGGCCAAGGCCCGCAATGCCCACTTCGTCGATGCCCCGGTCTCCGGCGGCCAGGCAGGCGCCGAAAACGGCGTTCTGACGGTGATGTGCGGCGGCGACGAAGCCGCCTTCGATCGCGCCAAGCCGGTCATTGAAGCCTTTGCCCGCATGGTCGGCCTGATGGGTCCGGCCGGTGCCGGCCAGATCACCAAGATGATCAACCAGATCTGCATTGCCGGCCTCGTCCAGGGGCTCGCCGAAGGCATCCACTTCGGCAAGAAGGCGGGTCTCGACATCGAGAAGGTCGTCGACGTCATCTCCAAGGGGGCAGCCGGCTCCTGGCAGATGGAAAACCGTCACAAGACGATGAATGCCGGCAAGTACGACTTCGGCTTCGCCGTCGACTGGATGCGCAAGGACCTCGACATCGTGCTCGCCGAAGCCCGCCGCAACGGCGCCAAGCTGCCGGTGACCGCGCTGGTCGACCAGTTCTACGGCGATGTGCAGGAAATGGGCGGCAACCGTTGGGATACGTCCTCGCTGCTCGCCCGCCTCGAAAAGTGAGCCTTAGCCCGTCCTCGACCGCGGGCGAGATCATCGCTCACCTGCGGTCTCTCGGCTCTGAAGAAAATCTCGCCGGCATGGCGCGTTTCGGTATCGTCACCGACGCCGCCATCGGGCTTTCCAACGTCGAGCTTCACAAGATCACCCGGCTGGTGAAGACCGATCACCGCCGGGCGCTGGCGCTCTGGCAAACCGGCATTCGCGAGGCGCGCATCCTGGCCGCCTTCACCGCCGATCCGAAAGTACTGACGCTCGACGAGGCGCGCCTTTGGGCGGAAGATTGCAATTCCTGGGAAGTGGTCGATACCGTCGCCGACCTTTTTATTGCCGCGCGCTTCGAGCGCGAACTGATTCCGGAATTTTCAGCCGACGAACGGGAATTCGTCCGCCGCATCGCCTTTGCGATGATCGCGACGGCTGCGGTTCACCTGAAGAAAGAACCGGACGCAGCGCTTCTCGGCTGGCTGCCGTTGATCGAGCAGCATTCCGGCGACGAGCGCAACTTCGTGAAGAAAGCGGTCAACTGGGCGCTCCGGCAGATCGGCAAGCGCAACGCCGCCTGCCACGGCCCGGCCCTTGCGCTTGCGAAGCGACTGGCGGAAAGCTCGAACCGCGCCGCCCGCTGGACGGGCAAGGACGCGGTTCGCGAACTGTCGAACGACAAGATCCTGGCAAGGCTTGGCCTCGCCTGAGTCTGCTAGCTGAGGTCAGTCCTCGCTGGACTTCGCCTGGTCGATCATCATGTAGTCGAGCGGCAGCTCGGTCGTATACTTGATCTGCTCCATGGCGAAGACGGAGGAAACGTCGCGGATCTCGATCTTGGCGATCATGCGCTTGTAGAAGGCGTCATAAGCGGCGATGTCAGGCACGACGACACGCAGCAGATAGTCCACGTCGCCACTCATGCGGTAGAACTCGACGACTTCCGGAAATTCGGACACGACCTCGGAGAAGCGGCGCAACCACTCCATCGAATGGGAGTTCGTACGGATCGACACGAAGACCGTGACCTTGGTGTTGATCTTCACCGGATCGAGCAGCGCGACGCGGCGGCGGATGACGCCGTCCTCTTCCATCTTCTGGATACGCCGCCAGCACGGCGTGGTCGAAAGCCCGACCTTCTTGGCAAGGTCGGCAACGGCCAGCGTGGAATCCTCCTGCAGCAGGCGCAGGATTTTGCGGTCTAGGCGATCCATAAAAGTCCCTCTCGAATTATTTTTTCCTCTATAGCGCGAAATTGATGAAGATAAAGAAAATTGTTTCAGTTCGTGAGAACGAAAACACGTTCGCGCAAGAAGGGCAGCACGTCCGCTTCGAACCAGGGATTTCGCTTCAGCCAGCCGGTGTTGCGCCAGCTCGGATGCGGCAACGGCAGGATCGCCGGCACGGCGTTGCGCATCGCGTAGCGCCGCCAGTTCCTCACCGTCTCGGTCATCGATTTCGGACAGTCCGGGCCGATATGCCAGCGTTGTGCGTAGTGGCCGATCGCCAGCACCAGCTCCACCTGCGGCATCTGCTCCATCACCCGGTGGCGCCAAAGCGGCGCGCATTCGCGCCGCGGAGGCAAGTCGCTGCCATGGGCGTCATAGCCCGGAAAGCAAAAACCCATCGGCACGATCGCGAATTTCTCCGGATCGTAGAAGCTCTCGCGATCGACAGCCAGCCATTGCCGCAGCCGATCGCCGGACGCATCGTTGAACGGCAGACCGCTGTCATGCACGCGCAGTCCGGGCGCCTGCCCGGCGATCAGGATGCGCGCCGCAGTGGAGATCACCGCCACCGGCCGCGGCTCGTGCGGCAGCCGGTCGGCCTCGCCGCGCAGCGGGCTGTCGCGACAGATGCGACAGGCCGAAATTTCCGCCCGCAACCGATCGAGTTGAGCAATGCGGTCGTCAGGCATCGGCGATACCGGAAAAAAGTGCGGTCAGGCGCTCGAGCAACCAGCTGCGGATCGCCGCAAGCCAGCCATCGATGAGGTGCGGCCCCTCGTCGGGATGACCGTTCGTCCGGCGCCACTCCTGCGGTTTCACGAATTCGCCGGCCCAGAGCCCGCGCTGCTCCCGTTCTGCCTTTGCCTCCTCAGCCTCATAGCGCCCGTAGCTCACCGCATAGCCCGAAAGCACCATCTCGCGCCCGACATCGCGGTGGGCAGCATCGCAAACGCCGAGCTCGCGGCCGTATTTGTCCCGGCCGTGAAACCGACAGCGCACATCACCTGCCGAGACGAGCGCCCGCAATCTGTCGCGCGCCTCGCGGCCGCAGTCCCAGGCGACGCCGTCGCGCCTGCAGGTCTGGTCGAGCTCCGGCGCGTCGATACCCTCGATGCGGACGCGTTTACCGTCGATCCGCAGGCTGTCGCCGTCGCTCGCGATCGCCGCGCCCCGTGCCGAACCGGTCGCAGATCGCTCTCCGACGGGCAGCCTGTCGGCGACAAAGGCGCCGATCGCCAAGAGGATGAGAATGATCCATCCGCCGGCCATGCCGCCACGTCCGCCGGACGGCGCATGACCGCGGGACCTGCCGCGGCCCTTGGGAAACCGATATGTCGTCCGTCCGAATTTCACGCCTGCCCTAACCTCGATTGCCGCGGGACTGCCTCGCAGACCAGCGCGTCATAAACATGGTCGATTCCAAAAGATTAGAGAAGGAACCTCACACGCAGCGCGATCCATCACGACCTGAACACGGCTGCGCCACAATGGTTGTCGAATCCTTCACGCACCGCAGCAACTTCTTAAGGATTGCTCACTAGACTGCAACGCAATCGCAACCGTCGCATATGAGCATGAGTATCGCTGCCAGCACATCGACCGATAAGATTATCGTCGACAAATCGCGTAGCCATCGAAACAAGGCCGTTTCGAGGACGGTCCGCGCGACGCGTGAGCGGCTGCAGACAGGCTCGTCGGTGCCCTCGGGCTTCGAGCGCGAGATGCTCAATCTCTACATCGACAGTGCTCTGCATGGCGCGATCGCCATTCCGGTGCTTGTTACGCTGATTGCGGCGGTCGGCATCTATCTCTCCGGCAATCTCGGTTTCGTCCTCTGGGCGGTCATGACGCTCTCGGCCCATGCCGTCACGCTCTTCTTTGCGCGCAAGGCACGCCGGGAAGACATCAGCGCCGAGAAGGTTCCGGTCTGGCGCCGCCGCTTCCTGCTCGGCCAGGTGCTGATGGGCCTCTGCTGGGCGACCTTCGTCACACAGGATTGCGCGAGCTGCGGCAACGTGCGCTTCGGCTTCTTCGAGGGCACGGTGCTGCTGGTCGCGCTTGCTGCGACCGCCATGGGCACGTTCCTGCTGCGCAATGCGCTCCTTTACACTTTCGCCCCGGTCGTGGCAGCCCTCGCCTTTGCATCGCTCACGACCGGCGACGTGATCTATATGGGGCTCACCGGCGTCATCTCGCTGTCGCTGCTCTTTCTGGTGCTGATGACGGATCGCATGAACCGCGCAAGCGTGCACATCCTCTCCGTTCAATCGGAAAAGGACGACCTGATCGCGGAACTCGAAGTTGCAAAGTCGATGTCCGACGAAGCCCGCCGGCGTGCCGAAGAGGCAAACCTCGCCAAGTCGCGCTTCCTCGCATCCATGTCGCACGAGCTGCGCACGCCGCTGAACGCCATTCTCGGCTTCTCCGAGGTGATGTCGACAGAGGTTCTGGGCCCGCTCAGCAACCCGACCTACAAGGAATACACCAACGACATCCACCGCTCTGGCGAGCACCTGCTGAACCTCATCAACGAGATCCTCGACCTGTCGCGCATCGAGGCCGGCCGCTACGACCTCAACGAGGATTCGGTCAGCCTGGTCGATATCGCCGAGGATTGCATCGGCATGGTGCAACTGAAGGCCCGCGCCAAGAACATCACCATCCACCAGCAGTTCGAACACGGCATGCCCTCGGTCTGGATCGACGAAAAGTCGATGCGCCAGGTCATTCTCAATCTGCTGTCGAATGCCGTGAAGTTCACCAATACCGGCGGCGAAGTCACCTTCAAGGTCGGCTGGACCGCGGGCGGCGGCCAGTATCTCTCGATCAAGGACAACGGCCCCGGCATTCCCGAGGAAGAAATCCCGATCGTGCTCTCGGCCTTCGGCCAGGGCTCGATTGCCATCAAGAGCGCCGAACAGGGCACGGGTCTCGGCCTGCCGATCGTCCAGGCCATCCTCGCCAAGCACAATGGCGAATTCATCCTGCGCTCGAAGCTGCGCGAAGGTACAGAGGCGATCGCCATCCTGCCGGCGCGCCGCGTGCTCGAAAGCCTGCCGGCGATCGAGGATGTCGCAGCCCCGGTTCGCCGCCGCAAGAGCTTCGCCTGATCCATGCACATCGAAACGCAGCGCCTCAGGCTTCGGCCCTGGGAAGAACGCGATATCGCGCCTTTCGCGCTTGCCAATGCCGATCCTGAAGTCCGGCGCTACTACTATCCGGCCATTCTGACGCGCGACGAAACGGCAACGATGATTGCCGACTGCGCCCGCCATCTCGCCGACCGCGGCTTCGGCTTCCTCGCCGTTGAACGCAAATCCGATGGTGCGCTGATCGGCGGTCTCGGCCTTTCTGAGGCTGGAGACGAAATCCCCGGCGGACCGCATGTCGAAATCGGCTGGATCCTTGCCCGCCCGTACTGGCGGCAAGGATACGCGCTGGAAGCGGCGAGCGCCTGCCTGGACCATGCATGGCGCGCACTCGGCCTTGCCGAGGTTATCGGCTACACCTCGCGCATCAACCAGCCTTCGCGGGCACTGATGGAAAGATTGGGCATGCGCTCGGATCCGGCCGAAGATTTCGACGACGTCACGGTGCCCGGGGGCAACCCGCTGCGTCCGCATGTGCTTTATCGGGTGGAGGCGCTGGCCCGTTAGCCGGTCAGTTCATGAAGCCGTCGAAGATCACGACATAGGCGGCATAGACACCGTTGGCGACAATCAGGCAGAGGCAGGCGAAGGAGCCAAGATCCTTGGCGTTCTTACCCATTTCCGAGATTTCGGGAGAAACGCGATCGACAATTTCCTCGATTGCCGTGTTGATCGCCTCGAAGGCCATCATCAGCAGGAACAGGATCGCCATCGCGACATATTGGAAGAAGGTTGCGCCGACGATGATGAAAGCGATCATCGCGGCCGCAAAGGCGATCAGCTCGTGGCGAAAGGCAGCCTCGCCGATCAGCCGCTTGGCGCCGCCGAGCGAATAGCTCGCAGCGGCAAAGAGATGCCGAATGCCGGTCTGCTTCTCAACAGGACCCGTCTGTCCAATGCGGTGCGTGGTGTTCTTGGCGTCCATTTCGTCTCGACAGGGCTTGAAACTGTGCTTGCTTCGACATCGTGATTGAGGCGAATGCAAGGCAGTCTCGGTTGCAGGCACCCAAGACTATAGCTAGGGCGCGCATTTGCGCTTTGGATAGGCGAGAAGGACGCATCCATCAAGGCCCGGCACGCGACAGCTTCGCGCCCGTGACAGGCCTTGGACAGAAACCGGCCGGCCTTCCTGCAAAGCCCGGCCGGAACTTCACTATTCCTTGTTGCTGACGCCGGCCTGGGCAAAGGTCGCCATGCCGCTGTGGCAAGCGGCCGCCGCCTTGACGATACCGGCGGCAAGGGCCGCGCCCGTGCCTTCGCCAAGCCGCATGCCGAGTGCCAGCAGCGGCGTCTTGCCGAGCTTCTCGATCGCGCGCAGATGCCCCGGTTCGCCCGAAACATGGCCGATCAGGCAATGGTCGAGGGCCGACGGGTTGGCCGCCTTCAGGATCGAAGCCGCAGCGGTCGCCACGTAGCCGTCAATGATGACAGGTACCTTCTGGACGCGGGCGGCCAGGATGGCGCCAGCCATGGCCGCGATCTCACGACCGCCGAGGCGACGCATCAGTTCGAGCGGATCGGACAGGTGATCGCGATGCAACGCCACGGCCTTTTCGACCGCGGCGATCTTGCGCTTCAGCACCTCGCCTTCGGAGCCGGTACCCGGACCGACCCATTCTTCGGCCGTGCCACCATAAAGGCCGAGATTGATCGCGGCCGCGATCGTGGTGTTGCCGATGCCCATTTCGCCGATGCACAGAAGATCCGTGCCGCCAGCAATCGCCTCCATGCCAAAGGCCATGGTCGCGGCGCAATCGCGCTCGGACAGCGCGGCTTCCTCGGTGATATCACCGGTCGGGTATTCGAGTGCGAGGTCGAAGACCTTCAGCCCGAGGTCGTGGCTGACGCAGATCTGGTTGATCGCAGCGCCACCGGCGGCAAAATTCTCGACCATCTGTGCGGTGACGGATGACGGGAACGGGGTCACGCCCTGGCGGGTGACGCCGTGGTTGCCGGCAAAGATCGCCACCAGCGGCCGGTTGACCACCGGCGCCTTGCCCGTCCAGGCGGCGAGCCAGAAGGCGATTTCCTCGAGGCGGCCGAGCGCACCCGGCGGCTTCGTCAGCTGGGCGTCCCGCTCCCGCGCGGCAACGAGGGCTGCCGCATCCGGGCCCGGCAGGTTGCGCAACAATTCGCGAAAATCATCAAACGGCAGGCCGCTGGCACTCATGGGAGGAATCCTTGCATCATCGTGAAGCTCTATCTACGCCCCTCATAGAGGGCGCCGAAAATTCGGGCAACGACATTTGCGCCAATCGGCGTCGCCGTCTCGATCCGCGAGCGGTCGCAGACGGCCTATGAAAGGTCTGGGAAAAGTGTGCGCGGCCCTCGCGGGTGCGCCCGCCCGGCTTGCGAGACTCGCCGCAGTCGGCGAGTTTGGCAGCGGCCGGGTCAATGGCCGCAACCTTGGAGGAGCCATGGGCTTCGTTGGCGATTTCTGTGACGATGTGGCGCGGTCGATCGGCTTTCTCAGCCGCATCCCGATGCCTGCGCGCCATTTCGAAGGTTATGACGGGCGCTTGAGCCGTGCCGTGCGCGCCTTCCCGTTCGCCGGCCTGGCGATCGCACTGCCATCGGCGGCCGTCGCCATGGCCCTCATGGCGCTGCAGGTGAGCTCGCTCTTTGCCGCCTTTGTCGTCGTCGCCATCCAGGCGCTTGTCACCGGCGCACTGCACGAAGACGGGCTTGGCGACACGGCCGATGGCTTTGGCGGCGGTCGCGACCGCGAAGCGGCGCTCGCGATCATGAAGGACAGCCGCATCGGCACCTATGCGGCCGTCGCCCTCATCCTCTCCTTCGGCCTGCGCGTCTCGGCGCTCGCCTCGATCCTGCCGCTCTTTTCGCCGCTGGGCGCCGCCATGGCGATCCTTGGCGCAGCGTGCCTCAGCCGCGCCGCCATGGTCTGGCACTGGTCGTCGCTTCCGCCGGCGCGCAGCGGCGGCGTCGCGGCCTCGGCTGGCGAGCCGGAACCGGCGGCCACGCGCTTCGCGCTTGCCTTCGGACTTCTTGTCGCAATGCTGCTCTTCTATCTCGCGCAGGTCCCGGCGCTCGGCGTCATCGCGGCGCTCGTCGCATTCCTTGCCACGGTCAAGGGCTTCGCTCGGCTGGCGATGCGCAAGATCGGCGGACAAACGGGCGACACGATCGGGGCGACGCAGCAACTGACCGAAATCGCCGTGCTCGGTGCCCTTGCGCTGACGGTTTGAAACATCGATATATCAAGGGAAAACTGAGCACGCCCATGGAATCTCCCTGCATTCTCGTCTGTTCGATCGATGACAAGACCGGCTACTGTTTCGGCTGCGGCCGTACCCGCGACGAAGTCGTACGCTGGACGCTCTATACCGATGCCGAACGCCGCGCGATCATGAGCGCGTTGCCTGCGCGGCTTGAGACCGTCGAACGCAAGCCGCGGCGCGAAACCCGGCGCACGCGCATGGCGAGGGAACGCGGCGAAGCATGACCCGTCTTGCCATCCTGCTCTCGATCCTGGCCATCGGCCTCATCCTGCTGATCATCAACCACGACACCGGCCGCACCATGGGGCTTGCCAATGACCAGTTCGGGCAACTGGTCTCGCTCGGCGCCATCGCCACGCTGATCGGCGCCGGCATCCTGCAGAGCCGCCACCGCTTCGGCGAAGGCCTGCGTCAGATCGCCATCTGGCTCTTCGTCGTTCTGGCGCTGGTCTCGGCCTATGTCTACCGCTTCGAGTTGGAGGGCTTCGGCAACCGCCTGCTCGCCGGCCTCATCCCTGGCCGCGCCACCATCATCACCGACAGCGAGGGACAGCAGGAAGTGGTGCTGCAGAAGATGCTGAACGGTCATTTCGAGACCACTGCGACGGTCGACGGCAAGGACATCAGCATGCTGGTCGATACCGGTGCCAGCAACATCGCGCTCACCTATGAAGATGCGGAAAAGATCGGCCTCGACCCGGCCAACCTCAACTATATCGTCACGGTCATGACAGCCAATGGCCGGGCCCAGGCAGCCCCCGTGATGCTTCAGGAGATCTCGATCGGCCCGATCACCCGCCGCAACATCGGCGCAACGGTCGCAGCCAAGGGCAAGCTCGATCAGAGCCTGCTCGGCATGAGCTTCCTGTCGACGCTGGAGATGCTGCAGATGCGTACCGACGAGCTGCGTCTGCGCGACTGACCGGCATCGGCCCCGGCGCGCGGTCGTGTCACGCATAGAAGCAAGGGGAGCACGGCATGGATTTCATGCGACTGCTGAAGTCGATCGAGGAACTGCTCTATGAGCTCGTCTGCTGGCTGCTGTTTTATCCGCTCACCCTGTGGCGCACGCTGCGCCACCCGCAGGCGATGATGCGCTATGCCGACGTCGAGCTCGGCGACGACCTGCCGGAGCAGTACTCGGATGCGCTGAGCCCGCCGCTTTTTCTGCTGATCACGCTGCTCTTGGCGCATGGGCTGGAGCTCGGCCTCGTCAGCCGCGCAGTTCCCTGGGCGCCGACGTCGCTGCTTGCCTCCGACTCCAACCTGCTGATGTTTCGGGCTGTCGCCTTCAGCATTCTGCCTCTGCTGATGGCCGTGAAGCTCTTGCGCAACAAGGGTGCCAAGCTGACACGCGAGACGCTGCGTCCGCCCTTCTTCAGCCAGTGCTACGTCACGGCACCCTTCGCTTTTGCCATCAGCCTCGGTGGCCAATTGCTCTTGGCCGGGCACAACGCCTTCACCACTGTCGGCGCCGCCTTCGTGGTTGCTTCGATCGTCTGGTACATCGTTGCCGAAACGCGCTGGTTCATGGCCGACCTCGGGCTCTCCGCCGTGCGGTCGCTCCTCCACGTCGTGGTCACGATTCTTCAGGCGCTGCTCGCGATGGCCATCGCCAGCACGATCATCGCCTATGCCAGTGGAGCCGTGCCGGCGCTAGCACCCTGACGACCGATGGAAGTCAGTTACGCAGGCGGTAGCCGGTGCGGAAGATCCAGGCGAGCACCGACATGCAGACAGTCAGGAAGGCAATGATGATCACCGCGCTGAAGATCGGGTTGACGTCCGACACCTCGAAGAAGCTCCAGCGGAAACCGCTGATGAGGTACAGCACCGGGTTGAAATGGCTGACGGCCTGCCAGAAGGGCGGCAGCATCTTCACCGAATAGAAGCTGCCGCCGAGGAAGACGAGCGGCGGGATCACCAGCATGGGGATCAGGTTCAGTTGCTCGAAATCCTTGGCCCAGATGCCGATGATGAAGCCGAACAGGCTGAAGGAAATCGCCGTCAGCACGAAGAAGAAGACCATGACGAAGGGATGAGCGATCGTCAGGTCGACGAAGAGCGATGCCGTCAGGAGAATGATCGTGCCGATCATCATCCCCTTGGTCGCCGCGGCGCCGACATAGCCGAGCACGATCTCCACCATCGAGACCGGCGAGGAAAGCACCTCGTAGATCGTGCCGGTGAATTTCGGGAAATAGATGCCGAAGGACCCGTTACCGATGCACTGGGTCAGAAGCGTCAGCATCATCAGGCCGGGCGTGATGAAGGCGCCATAGGAAACGCCGTCGATCTCCTGGATGCGGCCGCCGATCGCCGCGCCGAAGACGATGAAATAGAGCGACGTGGAGATAACGGGCGACACCACGCTCTGCAGAAGTGTGCGGCGTGTGCGGGCCATCTCGAAGAAATAGATCGATTTGATCGCTTCGATGTTCATCGCCCTGCCCCCACGATTTCGACGAAAATGTCTTCCAGCGAGCTCTGTCGCGTGGAAATGTCCTTGAGCCTGATGCCGGCCTCCGCCAAGGCGGCGAGCAAGGTGGTGATCCCGGTCCGCTCGGCGCTGGTGTCATAATCGTAGATCAGACAATGGCCGTCGCCTTCGAGCGTCAGGTTGTAACCCGAGAGCACGTCAGGCACGCCATCCAGCGGATGGGCGAGATCGACGCGCAACTGCTTGCGCCCGAGCTTCGACATCAGCGCCGCCTTGTCCTCGACCAGCAGGATCTCGCCGCCGTTGATGACGCCGATGCGGTCGGCGATTTCTTCCGCCTCTTCGATGTAGTGTGTCGTCAGGATGATCGTCACGCCCGAGGCGCGCAGCCGCTCGACCACGTCCCACATGCTCTTGCGCAGGTTGACGTCGACGCCGGCCGTCGGCTCGTCGAGGAAGAGGACCCGCGGCTCATGCGACAGCGCCTTGGCGATCAGCACGCGCCGCTTCATGCCGCCCGAAAGCTCGCGCAGCATGTTGTCCTTCTTGTCCCAGAGCGACAGGTCCTTCAGCACCCTTTCGATATGGGCGGGGTTCGGTTTCTTGCCGTGCAGCCCGCGGGAGAAGGTGACCGTGTTCCAGACGGTTTCGAAAGCGTCGGTGGTCAACTCCTGCGGCACGAGCCCGATCATCGCGCGGGTCTCGCGGAAATCGCGCACCACGTCGTGCCCCCCGACCATCACCGTTCCGCCGCTCGGATTGACGATACCGCAGATGATCGAGATCAGCGTCGTCTTGCCGGCGCCGTTCGGCCCGAGCAACGCCAGGATCTCGCCTTCCTCGATATCGAGGCTGACGCCCTTCAGCGCCTTGAAGCCGGAGGCATAAGTCTTCGACAGATTGGAAACGGAAACGATTGGCGCCATGAAAACTGATCCGGAAGGAGGGGCAGAGTCTTGAGGTCCCGCCCTATATGGGACAATTCATTCCGATTTGCAGCCGGCTGGAATGAAAAAACAAGATGACTGTGCGTCAACGCGGCTGAGACAGTCCCGTATCGGCGCCCGCTCCGGCCGATGTCTGCCTCGGGAGCTTGCGGTCAACCAGCCGGTCATGGGCAAGCATCCCGGCCAGCATTGCCACCACGAAGAGGACCGTTGCCGGCAAGCCAAGCGACAGCGAGGCGAGCGCCGGGCCCGGGCAAAGCCCGACCAGCCCCCAGCCGACGCCGAAGATCGCCGAGCCGACGATCAGTCGCCGGTCGATGACCTGATTGTTGGGCAGATGAAAGCTCCCGTCGAACAGCGGATGTTCCAACCGGCGCGTCACCAGAACTCCGAGCGCCGAAACGAAGACAGCGCCGCCGAGCACGAAGGCAAGGCTTGGGTTCCAGTTGCCGGTTATGTCAAGAAAAGCCCGCACGCGGGCCGGATCGAGCATTCCCGACAGCGAAAGGCCGAACCCGAATACGACGCCGGAGACGAGCGTCGCTGTAAGGCGGAGCAAGGCGCTGTTCATGCGAAGAAACCCGCAACGAAGACCGTGACGATCGCCGCTCCCATGAAGGTGGCGACCGCGGCGATCGAGCGGCGCGACAGCCTTGCAAGCCCGACAACGCCATGACCGCTGGTGCAGCCCGAGCCCATGCGCGAGCCGAAGCCCACCAGCAGGCCCCCAACCACGAGAAGCGGCCAGGAGGCCGTCACAGTCACCGACGGCCAGGCATCGAAAATGAGGCGGTACAACGCCGGTCCGGCAATCAGCCCCAGTACGAACAATGCGCCCGACGAAGCCTGTACGCCCTGCAGCAGCCGCCCTGCGATGCCACTGATGCCGGCCACCCGGCCATTGGCCACCATCAGGATCGCCGCCGACAGGCCAATCAACAGCCCGCCTACCAGCGCATTCCCGTATTCATTCATGCTTTTGAACCATCCCGACAGAAGATCTGATAGAGCGAGCCGACGAGGCGCGCCACCTTGTCGTGGCTGAGCCGATAGAAAACCTGCTTGGCCTGCCGACGGGTCGCGACAATGCCGGCATCCCGCAACACCGTCAATTGCTGTGAAAGCGTGGGCTGGCGAATGCCCAGCATTTCCTCGAGCGCTGCGACAGAATGCTCGCCTTCGAGCAGCGCGCTCACGATCAGCAACCTGTTGCGGTTGGCAAGTGTCCTGAGGATTTTAGAAACTTCGGCGGCATGCACCGCCATATCGCTGCGCATTCCCGGAAATTGCATGACCGTTCCCATTTCGTCCTCCTGTGGCGTCAAGGAGTGAGTAGGGCCCCCAATGCTTGTAGCGGCCAACCAGACACGATCCAAGATTGTTATACGAAATAATATAATATCGTATTACTTATTACAAAACCAGACGAAACGGAGAGATCGGCACGGCCTCGCTAACCCGAGGTTTTCTCATATGCAGAAAAACATATAGAAAATTCAGTCTGTTACAATTGGATCCGAAAATGCCGGAAATCGCCATATTTGGGGCAACCGATCGGAACGCGACCCGGACGAGTGAAACCTAAAGTATAATACTACTTATTTAGGGAATCAGGTCGATTCGCAGATCTTCGCCGACAGCCGGCCAGGAACGCACTCGAACGAAAGCCGGCGCAGGATTTGCTCGGCCGACCACAGCAATTACGCCCAGTTGTCACGAAACCGTGACGCTCTTCGATCAGTTTGCAACGCGCGGGCCGCAACATCGCCCTTTGATTTGCGCTCGTGATTTGCAGGCCGGAGCCTCCCCCTTTTGCTCCGGTCGTTGGGCCGGCCTCCCCGCCGGCCTCTTTTTTTTGCAAGCTTCCGAGCTTCGATAGCCGGCATCTGGAAACCACTGGTGCCAACCGGCTGAACACCTAATCGCAGTGCCGATAACCGGTCTTGCGCGTCCTCAGGTCGAAGTGGAAATGGTCCTTGTGGAACGGGTCGCTGCCCGGGCCGAGCACGGTGTTGAAGTACTTGCAGCTGTCGGAACGCACGGCCTTCAGCAACGCCTTCTCGCGGAAGGCGAAGAAGCCCTTCTTGCGCACGTCGATTTCCTTGCCGTTCTTCAGCACGAACTTGCCGACATCGATGGCGTTGCCGCGCGCATGTTCCGACATCGGATTGCCGCGACGCGAATTCATCGTGCGGCAGGAGTAGCCGCCAAGCGGCTTGATCGTCTTGATGCCGGACCAGTAGCGGTAGCGTGACGACGGGGCGAGTTCGTACTTCACCCACTTCGCAAAAGCCTCGGTCACCTCGCAATTGAGCTTGACCGCCGGCTTCACACCGATGCCGCCGGACAGCCCGCTGAGTTCGATCGGATAGTCGATACCGCAGGACGGACCGTTGCTGATGCGCGGAATGTCGCGGAAGGTGACGCCGAGCTTTTTCAGGCGCTGGCGGCAAGCAATCTCGGAACCGGGCATCGCGCCGGTATATTCGGGCGTCGACATCGGATTGTTGGCGCGCGGCAGGAAGGCGACCTGCTGCGGCTCCTGCGTGCGCTGAAGGCGCTGCTGTTCCATGGCGCGGGCGCGCTGCGCCTGTTCGGCGGCCATCTTGTCCGGCGACAGCGGCGGCAGATCCGGGTCATAGCCAAGGTTCGCTTCGGCCGGCGCGGCGCTGTTTGCGCCGCCGAGTTGGCGCACATTCTCGTCACCAATGCCGCCGACCACCGGCTGGCTGGCATTGCCCTCGGCAATGTCGTTGCTCTGCTCCTCCGCAAGCCCCACCACCGGCTGCTCCACGCCGAGCATCGCATCCATGTTGACGCCCTCTTGGGGAATAGCCCTCGAGCCGGCGCTTGCCGGCTGCGCGCCCGTCGCCACCGCCTCGTCGCTATCGAGCATCGGAAGCGCGCGGCGCGTCTGCTGAGGCGCCGCGTGCTGCGGATTGGTCTGGAAGGTCGAACGCTGCGTGGCGGCCGGATAGGCGGCCACCTCCTGTGCCGGCACGGCATCGACAGGAACCGGCCCGATCGACCCGACCCGCGCCCCGCCATCGATGCGGCCGGGCGGCGAAAGCGCGTCATCGGTCGAGCAGGTGACGAGCGAAAACGAAAGAACGAGCGCCGTCAGCGGGCGATGGAGACGAGTAACATAGGCCATACCGAACTGCGCCTTCCTCCAGGCGGCCCGAAAAAGACCACCGTCATCGCCCCGCTGCCCCTGCCGCCGCCACCGCGTTCAATTGGCACGCAATGGTTGCTACAGCACCTGCAATTGCTGCCTTTTGCCTGTGTCGCAAACCGGGCACAGCGGACAAAAAGCCTGATTTGCCTAGCATTTTATTCAAATACGGTAAACGAAGGCTTGCGCGCCAACCGCTGGAAATGGGGTGTCCGCGCTGCGAATGGTCCATCCATACCGACAAAAAAGAGCCCGCGTCCTCGTCGGACGCGGGCTCGCATGCTGAAGGCTTGATCGCTTGGGCCTTAGCGGCACTCGCCGCGATGGACGATCTGGAAACCGGCGCCACCCGCCTCGCAGGCGTTGGAGAAGGTTTCGATGCGGCTGCCACGCTGGCCGCAGACCGGGGCATATTCGCGGGTACAGAACTGGCCCTCGGATGGACGGTCGTCCTCCCTGCGGCATTCGCCGCGGCCGATCACCTGGAAGCCCTCGGAACGCGCCTGGCAGGCGTTCGAGAAGGTCTGCGTGCGGCGGCCGCGCTGGCCACACACCGGATTGTATTCCATCGTGCAGGCCTGCGGCTCGCGATCCGGCGGGCGATAGTCCGGACGGCACTCGCCGCGGTGGATGACGTTGAAGCCGTCGGCGCGCGCCTGGCAGGAGTTCGGGAAGCTGCGCATACGATTGCCGCGCTCGCCACAAACCGGCGCATATTCCATCGTGCAGGCCTGCGGGCGCGTGGGCCTCGGCCCCGGCCGCGGCTCGTCGACGACGACGGTACAGGCGGAAAGAAACCCGAGCGCCAGCATCATGAGCGCGATCGGCCGGGTCAGAAGTAGTTTGAGAAGTGCCATGGTGTCCCCTCTGGTGCAGCGGCCGGCAACCGGAGCGACGCCCCGTCGAACACCTCCCGCTTCTCGCGTATCTATCCCCGGCGGTGCTGAGGTCAAGACGGAGAATGTCTCCGTGCACGACAACCGGTGTGACGACGGCGGCACCTAAACGCGTATCCTTGCGACAGCATTGCGGCCGACCCCGAATGAAAAACCCGCGTGGCGTAGCGCGCGGGTCGCAATCGACAAACCTGAGGCGTCAGGCGGCGCGGCCGTAACCCGCGTGCGAGCCTGAAGGCTGCAGCCGGAACTTCGTCAGCAGCGACTTCAGCTCGCGGCTTTCGGCCGCCAGCGTCTGGCTCGCCGCCGTGGTTTCCTCCACCATCGCCGCGTTCTGCTGGGTCATCTGGTCCATGCTGTTGACGGCAACATTGACCTCCTGCAGCCCGGTCGCCTGCTCGCGCGCGGCCGTGGCGATCGAGGCCACCTGCTCGTTGACCCGGTTGACCTGCGCCTCGATCTCCGAGAGCGCCTCGCCTGTGGAGCGAACCAGATCGACGCCGGCGCCGACCTCGCGCACCGAGGCGCCGATCAGTTCCTTGATCTCCTTGGCGGCTCCGGCCGAACGCTGCGCCAACTCGCGCACTTCCTGTGCGACGACGGCAAAGCCGCGGCCCGCCTCGCCGGCGCGCGCTGCCTCGACCCCGGCGTTGAGCGCCAGCAGATTCGTCTGGAAGGCGATCTCGTCGATGACGCCGATGATCTGGCCGATGCGGCCGGACGAGCTTTCGATCCGCCCCATGGCGTCGATGGCATTGCGCACGATGCCGCCGGACTTTGCGGCGCTGGTCCTGGTCCGGTCGACCATCTCACGCGCTTCGTTTGCCCGTTCGGAGGCATGGCGAACCGTCGAGGTGATTTCGTCCAGTGCCGCGGCCGTCTCTTCAAGGGCGGCTGCCTGCTGCTCCGTCCGGCGGGAGAGATTGTTTGCCGCTTCGGAAATATCGCCGGCGCTGGCGGTGACGATCTCGGTCGAATGCGAGATCGAGCCGATGACATCGCGAAGGGCTGCGACGGCGGTGTTGAAGTCGTCCCGCAGCTTGCCGTATTCCGGCGCGATATGGCTGATCTCGGCGGTGAGGTCGCCACTCGCCAGGAGTTCGAGCGCCGCACCAACGGTTTCCATCGTCTCGGCCTGCGCCTCAGCCGTCGCCCGCTGGCGCTGCTCGTTGCCGCGCCGCTCGGAACTCAGTCGCTCCTGCTGTTCTGCCTCACGCGAGCGCAACTCCAGCCGTTCGCGCACCGAGTCACGCAGGACAACGAGGACCTTGGCCATCTGGCCGATCTCGTCGCCACGGTCGGTTTCCGGCACCTCCGAAGACAGATCTTCGTCGGCGATCGCCCGCATCGAGGCCTTCAGCTTTTCGACCGGCTTGACGACGCTGCGCACGATCGCCAGTGCCGCCATCAGGATGGCAAGAGCGGCGGCGGCAAGAATGCCGGCAACCTGCCAGGCGCGGTCGCGGAACATCGCCGCCAGGTCGTCGGCATAGACGCCGGTCCCGACCACCCAGCCCCAGGGCTTGAAGCCGGCAACGTGCGAATACTTCAGCACCGGCGCGTCGGCACCGGGCTTCGGCCAGTAATAGTCGACGAAACCCTGGCCGCTCTTTTCGACGGTCTTTACGAACTCTACGAAGAGCTGCTTGCCGTTGGGATCCTTGTTTTCGGTGAGGTCCTTGCCGTCGAGCTCCGGCTTGATCGGATGCATGATCATGGTCGGATGCATGTCGTTGACCCAGAAATAGCCGCTGCCCTGGTAGCGCATCGCCTTGATCGCTTCGAGCGCGCGCTTCTGCGCCTCCTCGCGCGGCAGCGTGCCGGCCACTTCCAGCTTGTGATAGGCGTCGAACACGGCGATCGCGTTCTCGTCCATCGCCGCAAGCATCGCCTTCCGTTCGCCGACGAGCTTTTCCTGCGCCTGGAACAGACCGAACGTCAGCGCCGCCGCCATGGTCAAAAGCGCAAATGCCACCAGCGCGTAGAGACGCGCCGAAATCCTGAATTTCTTCATTGCCAATCCCCTGCCCCTCGGCGCTCCCCGCGCCGCCCCAAATCCTGGCGCCGCGGCATAGCCGGCAGGCACTCCCAGAGCCTGCAGGTTAGGATGAGGTCTTTGCAAAGCTCCTAACGAGGAACCCCTAAATTTGGCATTCCTCATTCACCCCCTGCGAAAGTATAACGAGCCGGCACCTCAAGGACGTTGCCGGCATTTGTGCGGCAGCGGGGTCTTCCCTCCACAAGTGCGCTCGGGTTACATCTTGTCTCCAACAGGGAGACAGGCTGCATGACCGAACAGACGAGACCGACCGGCGAACTCACCTTGCGCACGCTCGCCATGCCGGGCGATGCCAATGCGGCGGGCGACATCTTCGGCGGCTGGGTGATGGCGCAGATGGACCTGTCCTGCGGCATCCGCGCGGCAGAACGCGCCCGCGGCCGCGTCGTGACGGCGGCTGTCAAGGAAATGGCCTTCGCGCTGCCCGTCAAGATCGGCGACACGCTCTGCATCTATACGGACGTGGTCAAGGTTGGCCGCACCTCGATGACGCTCAAGGTCGAAGCCTGGGCGCAGCGTTATCTCTCGCATCTGATGGAAAAGGTGACGGACGCGATCTTCGTGATGGTCGCGCTCGACGAGAACGGCAAACCGAAGCCGGTGCCGGCGGAAGAATAGGAGCGCGGCGTATGGAGCCTGCCCATACCGACCCGGAGATCTTCTCGCATATCCGCGTCGTCATGGGCATGATCGTCAGCCTGAGCCTCGCTCGGCTCTTGAGCGGCATTGCACTCTTCGTCCAGCATCCCGGCAAGACGCGCGTCTACTGGATCCACCTTGGCTGGGTCCTGTTCATGTTCGTCTTCCTCGTGCACTTCTGGTGGTGGGAGTTCCACCTGCATTCGCTGGCGGTGATCGATGTCAGCGTCTACCTCTTCGTCGTCCTCTATTGCTGCGTCTTCTTCTTTCTCTGCGTCATGCTGTTTCCAACGACGCTCGACGACTACAGCGACTACGAACACTATTTCATGTCGCGCCGGGCCTGGTTCTTTGGTGCCCTGGCGCTTGCCTTTGCGGTCGATCTCGTCGACACCGCGTTGAAGGGAAAGGCCTATTTCGCGTCCTACGGCTTTGAGTACCCGGCGCGCAACACCGCCTACATCCTGCTCTGCATTGCCGCCGCCTGGACCCCGAACCGCCGCTTTCACGCGGTCTTCGTCGTCGCAGCCGTCGCCTACCAGCTCGTCTGGATGTACCGGGCTTTCGATCTTCTCGATTGAGACGCGGCAGGGCCGTCGTTGAGGATTTCCGTCCAGTGGTCTTGATCCAGCGGCACGGCAGTGCTTTATCCGTTAGTCATATCTATATCTCGCATATGCAGGTCGGGGGACTGTTGCATCATGGAAATCTTTACCGCTGCCGGCCTGGCGGCGCTTCTTCAAGTCATCGTCATTGACCTCGTTCTCGCCGGCGACAACGCCGTCGTGATTGGTCTTGCCGCCGCTGGCCTGCCGACGGACCAACGCAAGAAGGTCATTCTCGTCGGCATCATCGCCGCCACGGTGCTGCGCATCGCGCTCGCCAGCGTCACGGTGCAACTGCTCGAAATCATCGGCCTGCTGCTCGCCGGCGGCATCCTGCTGCTTTGGGTCTGCTGGAAGATGTGGCGAGAAATTCGCGAACAGCAGGCAGCAAACGCGGCGGGCGAAAGCGGACAAGGCTCCGAGGCGCCCAGGAAAACCTTCATGCAGGCGGCCATCCAGATCGTCGTCGCCGACGTCTCGATGTCGCTCGACAACGTGCTCGCTGTTGCCGGCGCTGCCCGCGAACATCCGACGATCCTGGTAATCGGCCTTGCGCTTTCGATCGCCATGATGGGCATCGCCGCCGGCTTTATCGCCCGGCTGCTCAACCGCTATCACTGGATCGCCTATATCGGTCTCGTGATCATCCTCTATGTCGCGCTCGACATGATCTATCGCGGCGCAGTCGAGGTCTGGCCGCATCTGGCCCCGGCCGTGGCGGCGGTGATGTAGTTACCGCAACGCCGACGACAAACCGCTTTTCGCTGAAAAGGCAGGGTTTACGCCCTGCCTTTTTCTTCGTGTCCGTTGGGGGTGCGTCAGCCCTTGAAGATGAAGGAAGCACCGGCCGCGATCAGCGCGAAGCCGACCAGATGGTTCCAGCCGATCGACTCCTTCAGCCAGAAGACGGAGAAGGCTGCAAAGACGATCAGCGTGATCACCTCCTGCATCGTCTTCAACTGGGCCGCCGAATAGACCTGGTGGCCGATGCGGTTTGCCGGCACCGCCAGGCAATATTCGAAGAAGGCAATGCCCCAGCTGGCGACGATCGCCATGTAAAGCGGCGACGACGTGTACTTCAGGTGCCCGTACCAGGCAAAGGTCATGAAGACGTTGGAGATCAGGAGCAGAAGAACGGGCCAGAGATAGGCCGGAGAAAGGGTGAACGACATGAAGAACCTCGGCGTGCGAATCACGCTGTGACGATGCGCCGCCGCCCCGTAGGCGCGCAAGTGCCGCCGCTTCTCCGGCGTAAAGACCTGCCTTGGAAGGCACCGACCCACTATTTTTTTGATGTCTGACGCGGCGAATCGCCGTTTCGCATCAGCTATTTCGGCGATTAGCAATCCCTGCCCTAATATTTTACGGGTTTTGCCACAATTTTGCACCGGCGCATGGTGAATGAAGCTTTGCTGCCCGACGGGGCAGACAGGGGAATACCACACTTCGAAACGGCAGTTGCCGTGAAGCTGGCTCCGCGTTTTGCCGCGGTTCGCCGGCGTGCCTGATGCGGCGTTTTCAACGCCTGCACGCGCGCGTCCGCTGATATCTCCCCGCCCAACATTGGAAACCGTTGAGCAACCGGGTGCCATGCCGGCGATTGCCAGGCCGCCCCGACCGTTCGCACCAAGCAACTTGTCAAGGAGACCTGACCATGAAGGTCCTGGCGTTTCTTGCGGCTGCCTATGTCGCGCTACTGACACCTGATTTCGCCAATGCGGGCATGCTTGCCCAGGCGCAGCAATACAAGGGCCTGCACGAGGTCAAGAACAACAAGACCCTTCGTGCAGCGCTCGGCATCAACCCGGCCCGCACCCCCTGGTGCGGCCACTTCATGGGCATGGTCGCCCGCAAGGCCGGGCGCAGTCCGCCGCAGAGCTTCGGCATCGCCCGTTCCTGGCTGCGTTTTGGCGCGCCCGTGAAGCTCTCCTATGCCCGTCCCGGCGACGTCGTCGTCGTGCGCACCGGCCGCGGCTATCACGTCGGCATCCTGTCCATGCTGTCGAAATCGACGGCCCAGCTGATCGGCGGCAACCAGTCCGGCGGCGTCAGGGTCTCGCAGTTCGCACGCGGCCAGGTGGTCGCCATCAGACGGTAGCGCGGCCACAACCGCGCCCGAGCGAGCTTCTTTCAGCGCCGGCTTTCCGGAATGCTGGCTTGCGCCCTCAAGCGAGCTTCAGCCGCATGGCACAGCGCCGCTCTGCCGGCAGCCCGTGCGCCGCCTCGTTGGCAAGTATTTCGGCAAGACGCGGATCGAGTTCGCCCGCATCGAGCGTCACAAAGCCGAGCTTGCGATAGAAGTGCTCGTTCCAGGCAAGATCGCGGAACGTCGTCAGCGTGACGGCGGCGCGTGACGTCACGCGCGCATGCGCGATTGCCGCCAGCATCAGCGTGCGCCCAAGCCCCTGCCCCTGACGTTCCGCCTCGACGGCAAGCTGCCAGATGTGCATGGCATCGTCGGCAACCGTAGCGCAAAGAAAAGCGATCGGCCGATCGGAGGCGTCGACCATTACCACCGATAGTCCGGTGCGCAGGAATTCGCGATGAGCTTCTGCCGATTGCACGTCGTCGTCGGCAATCCAGGCAAGCTCGGGGACGGTGCGGAACACCTCGCCGGAGGAGCGCTCGATGGCGGGCAGAAGAGAAAGGTCGCTTTCGCGTGTGGGTCGAATCAGCGGCATGATGGCGCCATCCTACCGCCGCACTGCGCCGCGTCGACCCCGCTGCGTGTTCCCTGGCTGACCACCACGCCGCTTAAAGCGGCAACGCCATCAACATCTCGTCGAAATAGGCATCGTCAACCCGCAGCGCGCGCTGTTCCAGGCCGTATTCGACAAATCCCGCCTTCCGGTAGAGGTTGAGGGCAGCAGCGTTCGACGAGACGACAGTCAGCAACAGCCGCTCCACCTTGCCCCGCGCTTCGGCGATAATCCCGTCGACTAGCAAACGCGATAGCCCGGTTCCTCGTGCCTCTGGCAAGACATACATGCCCCAGAGGGTCCCCTTGTGCTTTGCCTTTGTCGCCGTCTGGATCGCGAGGCCAGCAACACCCATGAGCTTTTCATCGCTATCGAAGGCGCCGAGGACGAAGCCGCTATCAAGACGTTCCGCTGTGACCTCGATCGGCCGGCTGGCCTCATCCTCGTAAGATGAACCGAAGGCTTCGGGATGCTTCAGCAGGCCGTCTAGCCGAGCTGCCCGATAGGCCTCGGCATCACTGGAGGTGAGCCGGCGAATGGAAAAAGGCGCCATCACTGTTGATCCCATGCGCGATAGAGGTTGCCGGCCTGAACCAAGCGCGGCGGCATGAAGGCCGCGAACCTTGCACAATCGGCCGCTCCGCGGAAGCACCGGCGAGTACAATCTCGCGTAGAAGCCGCGCGGAGCATTTTTACGCATTGTGCAGCGTCTTCAGGCCCGATCAGGGCGATTTACGCTTCTCGGAGTTTCTAATTTAAGTTACGCTTAATTTCCTTCTGACCAGATGCCGCAGGAGGGGCCCGCCGCCTTGGAACGGAAGCTCGCCGTGATCCTTGCTGCCGATGTCGCTGGTTACAGTCGCCTTGTCGCGACCGACGAGGAAGGCACGCTTGCGACCCTGGCCACCTACTGCGAGACGATTTCCGGCCTTGCTGCGGAGCACGGGGGCCGCGTCTTCGGCGCGGCCGGCGACAGCCTGGTCGCGGAATTCCAGAGCGCCGTGCAGGCCGTGCGGGCGGCGGTCGCCATCCAGCGAACCCTTCAGCGCCGCAATGCCGACCTACCGCCAGAAAGGCGCATGGAGTTCCGCATCGGCCTCAATCTTGGCGACGTGGTTGTCGACGGCGGCAATCTGCTCGGCGACGGGGTCAATGTCGCCGCCCGGCTCCAGCAGGTGGCGCAGCCGAACGACATCTGCATTTCCGGCGCGCTCCACGACCAGATCGAAGGCAAGCTCGAGTTTCCGATGCAGCGCCTCGGCGAGCGCGCGCTGAAGAACATACCGCGTCCGGTCCTGGTCCACCGCGTCGAGTGGCGCGAGAACCCGGCGGGCGGCGACTTGCCCGGCATGCCGCTTTCCCTGCCCGACAAGCCATCGATTGCGGTGCTGCCCTTCGTCAACATGTCCGGCGATCCCGAGCAGGATTTCTTCGCCGACGGACTGACTGAGGACATCATCACCGCACTGTCGCTTTACCGATGGTTCTTCGTCATCGCGCGCAACTCCTCCTTCGCCTACAAAGGCCGCGCCGTCGACGTCAAACAGATCGGCCGGGATCTCGGCGTGCGCTACATCGTCGAAGGCAGCGTGCGCCGGTCCGGCTCCCGCGTGCGCGTTACCGGCCAGCTGATCGAGGCCGAGACCGGCAACCACCTCTGGGCACAGCGCTACGAGCGTGAATTCGCCGACCTCTTCGCCATTCAGGACGAAATCACCCAGCATGTGGTCGCGGCAATCGAGCCGGAGATCCTGATCGGCGAAAACCGGCGCGCGCAATTGCGGGGCACCGACAATCTCGGCGCCTATGAATGCCACATGCGCGGCACCCTGCTGCACAACGCGCAGGATTCCGCCGTGCATTTCGACGAGGCGATCGAATGGCAGCGCCGCGCCATCGCCCTCGATCCGGAATTCGGCCGCGCGCACATGATGCTCGCCCGCTCGCTCTTTGCCCGCTGCTTCTTCGGCTTCAGCAAGGACATCGACCGCGACAGCGCCGAGCTGCAGGCGGAGGCCGCGCGCGCGGTGGTGATCGACGATCACGACCCCTATTGTCACTATGTCATGTGTCTCGCCAACTTCGCGGCCCAGCGGCCGCACGCCGCGGTCGAGGAAGCGCAACAGGCGATCGACATCAACTCCAACTTCGCGCTCGCCCACATGGCGCTCGGCTGGGCGCGCATCTATATCGGCCGCTTCGCCGAGGCGCTGGACCCGCTGCACAAGGCGCTGCGGCTGAGCCCGCACGATCCGCTCACCTATCTCTTCCTCAACCGCATGGCGCTCGCCCACTACCATCTCGGCAACTACGACGAAGCCCTGCGCTGCGCCGAACGGGCGCTGCTCTTGCGCCGCACCTATTTCAACCTGGTGATGCTGATCACCTGTCTCGGCCAGCTCGACCGCATCGATGAGGCGCGCAAGCTTCTTCCGGAAGCGATCGCCAACGCACCGAGCGACGTGCCGCGCTACTGGCGCTTCTTTACCGCCTATGTCGATCCTGCCGACCACGCGCATTTCAACGACGGGCTCGTCAAGGCGGGCCTGCCCATGGTTCCGTAGGCCGCCATGACACGATCGCAACTGTTCGGGGTTCTGATCGGCATGACGGTGGTGGCGTTCTTCACCATTCTGCGCGCCCAGGATCCGCAGTTGCTGCGCCAGGCGCGCGACGTCACCTTCGACGAATACCAGCGCATTGCGCCGCGCCGCTTCGAGCCCATGCCGGTCAAGATTATCGACATCGACGAGGCGTCGCTGCGCGAGCTCGGCCAATGGCCCTGGCCGCGCGATCGGCTGGCGAAGCTGACCGACCGCTTGAGCGAGATGGGTGCGGCCGCGATCGCCTTCGACGTGCTCTTTGCCGAGCCGGACAGATTGTCGCCGCGCACGGTGGTGCGCGATGTCGGCGGCGTCGATCCATCCTTCCTTGCCGCCCTGCCGGACAATGACGAGATCTTCGCCGAGGCGATCCGCGACAAGCCCGTGGTTCTCGGCTTCGGCCTGACCAACGAGGGCAGCTACCTGCCGCCGGTCAAGGCCGGCTTTGCCCTGACCGGCGAAAGCGCCAACGAAGCGCCGCCGCGCCTGCGGGCCGCGACGCCGCTCAGGCCGCAGCTCGAGGCCAATGCCGCCGGCCTCGGCCACATCAGCCTCAATCCCGGCTCGTCTTCGGCGGTGGTGCGCACCGCCCCGCTATTCCTGAGCGACGGCCAGCAGTTCTATCCGAGCCTGGCCATGGAGGCCCTGCGGGTGGCCCAGGGTGCTTCGACTTATGTCCTGGCGGCCGCACCAGACGTCGCCAACACGCTGACCGCCGTCAAGATCGGCGACTTCGTCGTACCGCTGATGTCGACCGGCGAGGTCTGGCTCTATGTCACGCCGGACACGACGGAACGCTATATCTCGGCGCGCCGCATTCTCGCCGACGGCGAGCCTTCGCCGGATATCCGCGCCGGCATCGAAGGCAGCATCGTCTTTATCGGCACTTCGGCGGCCGGACTGCAGGATGTGCGCACCACCGCGCTCGGCCAGAACGTGCCCGGTGTTTCGATCCACGCGCAGATCGTCGAGCAGATCCTGTCGGGTCACTATCTTTCGCGCCCGGATTGGGCGAACGGGCTCGAAATCCTCTCGATCGCGCTCGCCGGAACGCTGCTGGTGCTGCTCACCACCTTCGTCAGCCCCGTGGTCGCACTCGTCTGCGGCATGGCAGTGACGGCGCTGGCGCTCGTCGCCTCCTGGATCGCCTTCTACTATGGCGGACGGCTTTTCGATCCGCTGGCGCCGATCCTCGCCGCCTCGATCACCCATTTCGCGGCCACTGCCTACCGCTTCCTGGTGACCGATCGCGAACGCCGCGAGGTGCGGCAGGCCTTCGGCCGCTATCTCTCGCCGTCGCTGCTCTACCGCATCGAGCATACGCGCAATGCCCTCAGCCTCGGCGGCGACGATCGCGAGCTCACCGTGATGTTCGTCGACGTGCGCAGCTTCACCGAAATGAGCGAGCGCATGACGCCGACCGAGGTCGTCGCCTTTCTCAACACGCTGCTCGATGCGCTGAGCCGGCATGTGCTGGCCAACGAGGGCACGCTCGACAAGTTCATCGGCGATTCGATCATGGCCTTCTGGAATGCGCCGGTCGACGTCGCCAACCATCCGCAAAAGGCAGTGCGTGCAGCGCTTGGCATGCGCGAGACGCTGGCACGGCTGAACGCCGACAATGCCTTCGGCTTCGGTGCCGATCAGGAAGTGCGCATCGGCATCGGCATCCACACCGGGCTTGCCTGCGTCGGCAACATGGGCGCCGAGACGCGGTTCAACTATTCCGCCGTCGGCGACACCGTGAACATCGCCGCGCGCATCGAAGCGGCCTGCAAGGACGTCAACATCGACATTCTGGTGTCCGAGGCGACCGCCCAGGCTCTGCCGGACCATGCCATGCTCGACGCCGGCTCCCTCGGGCTCAAGGGCAAGACGACGCGAACGCGGGTCTACGCCGTCGCCGGCGACGAAAACCTCGCTGCCTCACCCGCCTTCGCGGATCTGCGTAGTCTGCACGATCGGCTGGTCGCCGCACTCGGCGCTCGGACGCAGACCAGCCGCAGCATCGTCAACGCCGCCAAGCTGAAGGCAGCGGCGCTGACGCCGGCACTCGCCGGTTTCTACGCCCGGATCGGCCGCCGCGCCGACCATTTCGCCCAGACCACCGACGAGAACACCAAGCGTCCTGCCGAATGATCTTGCCCACGGCAGCCGAAAGCCACCTCACAGAGCACATGCGGAAACGACCGCAGCCTTCTGATTCAGAGCAGTTTTCAAGAAACACGGCTCGCCAGAGGAAGGCGGCGAGGCGCACCGGTTCGGCTTTGAGATCAGGCGCGCGTCAGCAAAGCCTTCGCCGCCCCTTCAATCGTGGCTTGGGGCCTGATCCTGCGTCCCCTGATCCTGGCTCGGTTGATCGCCGCCACCGCCGTCTTGCGGTCCTGGGTCGCCGGGGTTGTTCGGCTGCGGGCCGGGATCGCCCGGGTTCTGGGGCTGCGGTCCGGGATCACCCGGGTTTTGCGGCTGCGGGCCGGGATCGCCCGGGTTCTGGGGCTGCGGTCCGGGATCGCCGGGGTTCTCCGGCTGCGGGCCCGGATCCCGGGGCTTTTCTTCCGGCGGCGGCTTCTCTTCACGCGGCTTTTCTTCAACGCGAGCCGGTTGCTCTGGGATGGTACGGGTGGTGCCCTCGAACTGCGCCGCGCGCAGCCCGCAACCGCCGCCCACCCAGCCGATCGCTCCGGACAGGCGTTGACCTCCGGAGAGGAACGGCAGCGCCTGGGCATTGCCCAGGGATTTCAACGTCGTGCGGCTGACCCGTTTCGGTTCGGTGGCCCTCCGGCCAGGCTTGGCGACAACGCAATCGCAGCGCTGCGTCAGCTGCCGGCAGCCGCCTGGACCGCAGAAATCCGCCGCGCCGCTGAGCAGCACCACAGCGGTGGTGCCATCCGGGCCGACAAAGAAGTCGAAGGCGGTGCCGCGCACCCCGATGGTGCCGGCCGGCGTAACGATTTCATAGGCGGAATGGCCGGATTTGCCGCTGATCCAGCGGAACGTGCCCTTGGCGGCCATGATGGTCAGCTTCTTCACCGACTTCTTGTCGTCATAGACGAACTTGTCGATGACGACGGAAGACCCCCAGCCGACGGCAAGCTTGGTGCCGTCCTCGAAGACAAACTGCCCGAGCCCGGACTTCGATGTCGATATCCGTTCGTTCTTGTAGACAGGGTCTCTGACCGCAATCGCACCCCGCGCACCGTTGACCGCTGTCCGGATCTCCACTGCCTTGCCGACCGGTTCGGCGGCAAACAGGGACATCGGACCAAGGACCACGGCACAAAGCCCAAGTGCGGCACCACGCAAGCAGAACATGGCACCCTCCAAAGAACTATTGTTATCACGCGGCAGGCTTGGCTGTCTTCTCGCCCAATCGGGGTAACGCTGCGTCAGGCCCGCAACCGTAAGGGTTACAATGCGACAGGAATCCGACCCGCCTCGGTTGAAGCCCGCGATTCAAGGCGCAAACGGCGCCGGAATCGACTTCGGCAACCCGGGGCGAAATGTTGCCCTTTTGTACTCCCTCGCCTCTTCACTTTCCGCCGGACTCTCTCCATATTCCCCGCCATGACCAAAGCTCCGAAGAATGCCCCGCCGAAGCCCTCCACCCCGTCCGGTTTCGAAGAAGCGCCGCAGGCGCCTTTGTCAGGCACGCCTCTATCCGGCAATGTTTCCGACTGGGTGAAGCAGCTTGAGGCGGACGCGGAAGCCTCGGCCTTCGAAACCCAGCGCCAGATCGCCTCCAAGGCCGGCAAGCACCGCAAGACGGTGGAGATCGCCGCCTCCAAGGCGGCGCGCAAGGCAGCGGGCGCCGATGACGAGGCGGGGCCGAAGAAGGCGGGCAAGAAAGGCAAGGTCGAGATCGTTGGCAGCAAGTCGGCGCGCGGCACCTCCATGGGCGGTTCGACCGACCCGAAGACCCGCGCCGCCGCCGGCCTCAATCCGGTGGCCGGCCTCGACGTCTCGCTGGAAGACGCCGCCAAGCTGACCTCCACCTCGGGCGTCACCGCCACCGTCGAGGCGCTTTCGGCGCTGATCGAGAGCGGCAACCCGTTGTTCAAGGACGGCAAGCTCTGGACGCCGCATCGCCCGGCCCGGCCGCCGAAATCCGAAGGCGGCGTCGAAATCCGCATGGCGTCGGACTACCAGCCGGCCGGCGACCAGCCGACGGCAATCGCCGATCTCGTCGAGGGCCTGAACTCCGGCGAGCGCAGCCAGGTGCTGCTCGGCGTCACCGGCTCGGGCAAGACCTTCACCATGGCCAAGGTGATCGAGGCGACGCAGCGCCCCGCCGTCATCCTCGCGCCGAACAAGACGCTCGCCGCCCAGCTCTATTCCGAGTTCAAGAACTTCTTCCCGGACAACGCGGTCGAGTACTTCGTCTCCTACTACGACTACTACCAGCCGGAAGCCTATGTGCCGCGCTCGGATACCTTCATCGAGAAGGAATCCTCGATCAACGAGCAGATCGACCGCATGCGCCACTCGGCCACCCGCTCGCTGCTCGAGCGCGACGACTGCATCATCGTTGCCTCGGTCTCCTGTATCTACGGTATCGGCTCGGTCGAGACCTATACTGCCATGACCTTCCAGATGAGCGTCGGCGACCGGCTCGACCAGCGGCAGCTGCTCGCCGACCTGGTGGCGCAGCAGTACAAGCGCCGCGACATGGATTTCCAGCGCGGTTCGTTCCGCGTGCGCGGCGATACCATCGAAATCTTCCCGGCCCACCTGGAGGATGCCGCCTGGCGCATCTCCATGTTCGGCGACGAGATCGACGCCATCACCGAGTTCGACCCGCTGACCGGCCAGAAGACCGGCGACCTGAAATCGGTAAAAATCTACGCCAACTCGCACTATGTCACGCCACGCCCGACGCTGAACGGCGCCATCAAGGCGATCAAGGAAGAGCTGGTCCACCGCCTTGCCGAGCTGGAAAAGGGCGGCCGCCTGCTCGAAGCCCAGCGGCTGGAGCAGCGCACCCGCTACGACATCGAGATGCTGGAGGCGACCGGCTCCTGCGCCGGCATCGAGAACTATTCGCGCTATTTGACCGGCCGCAATCCCGGCGAGCCGCCGCCGACGCTGTTCGAATATATCCCCGACAACGCGCTGCTGTTCATCGACGAGAGCCACGTCTCCGTCAGCCAGATCGGCGGCATGTATCGCGGCGACTTCCGCCGCAAGGCGACGCTGGCCGAATACGGCTTCCGCCTGCCCTCCTGCATGGACAACCGCCCCTTGCGCTTCGAGGAATGGGACGCAATGCGCCCAGACACGATCGCCGTTTCGGCGACCCCCGGCTCCTGGGAACTGGAACAGTCCGGCGGCGTCTTTGCCGAACAGGTCATCCGCCCGACCGGCCTGATCGATCCGCCGGTGGAAGTGCGCTCGGCGAAAACCCAGGTCGACGACGTGCTCGGCGAAATCCGCGAGACGGCGGCCGCCGGCTACCGCACGCTCGTCACCGTGCTCACCAAGCGCATGGCAGAAGACCTCACCGAATACCTGCACGAACAGGGCATTCGCGTGCGCTACATGCACTCCGACATCGACACGCTGGAGCGCATCGAGATCATCCGCGACCTGCGTCTCGGCGCATTCGACGTGCTCGTCGGCATCAACCTTCTGCGCGAAGGCCTCGACATCCCCGAATGCGGCTTCGTCGCCATTCTCGACGCCGACAAGGAAGGCTTCCTGCGCTCCGAGACCTCGCTGGTGCAGACCATCGGCCGCGCCGCCCGCAACGTCGACGGCAAGGTCATCCTCTATGCCGACCAGATCACCGGCTCCATGCAGCGCGCCATGGACGAAACCAGCCGCCGCCGCGAAAAGCAGATGGCCTATAACGAGGCCAACGGCATCACCCCGGAATCGGTGAAGGCCAAGATCTCCGACATTCTCGACTCGGTCTACGAGAAGGACCACGTCCGCGCCGACATCTCCGGCGTCGCCGGCAAGGGCTTTGCCGACGGCGGCCATCTCGTCGGCAACAACCTGCAGGCGCACCTCAATGCGCTGGAAAAACAGATGCGCGACGCCGCCGCCGACCTCGACTTCGAAAAGGCCGCGCGCCTGCGCGACGAGATCAAACGCCTCAAGGCCGCCGAACTCGCCGCGATGGACGACCCGATGGCGCGGGAAGAGGCACGGTCGCAGGAGGGTGGCAAGCGGTCCGGCTCCTCGACGTCATCTTCGGGCTCGACCCGAGGATCCAAATCCACCGACGACAAATCCCTATTTCAGAAGCCGTCCCTCGACGACATGGGCCCAGGCACGGACACGGAGACCCCACTGTTCCGCAAGCCCGACCTCGACGAAATGGGCCGCGACGTCGCGACACCCGCCGGCGCGGACAAATCGCTGTTCCGCCGGAACACCCTCGACGAAATGACCGTCGGCCGCACCGAAAAGCCAGTCATCGGCCACGTCCCGGAAAAACCGATCGTCACGCGGGCGAAACCGGGTGTCGGGTCGTATGAGGACCCGGCAGACCAAAAGCGGCAGAAGGGTCGGACGAAGGGCAAGACCGGGCGCCCGGGGCGGTGAGGTAGAACTTCGATGGAGTGGTTTGCATGACGAACGCTGAGAACAATCTCCGCGAACTGATCGATGGGGAAGCGCCGCTGCCGTTGTCGGCATGTTGTTAATCGGGCCTGTCTTCGCCGGCTTTGTGATATCGCGTTTCATCGCAGGTGAACTGCCCGGCCACCACACGCTTACCGTCGCCGAACACCAAATCCTGTTTTATTTGATAATCTCGGCGCTAGGTTATGGCGCCTTCAAGACGATGCAGCTCAGCCTGTTGTTCGTTGTCGCTCACTTCGGCGGCTGGTGGAAGCTTTAGAAAAAGTTGATTGAGATGACGGTCGGCCTGGCACAATACTCTGCGATCGTCAAGACTCTCGGAGAGCGCCCCGGCCAACTCCGACGTACTCACGGTGGCGCAGGGAACCTTGGCCTTGCCGCCTCCCCCATTCCCCGCTACAACCACACGATGATCAACACCGCGCTCATCGCTGCCACCTATTATGTGACGTCTCCATAGGGAGCGGCGCGTTTCGATCATGTCTTGAAACAAGCCGCCGTCAGGCGGCTTTGTTTTGTTCAGTGCTCCCTGGCGGCAATGCCACGGAGAGTACCGATGACAATTTCCGACAACCCCACCGATGCCTTTGAGCCGCGCTCCGCGATCACCCGGACGCTGGTCGAGCGCGGTTATGTCAACCAGGTAACCGACCTTGCGGGTGTCGATGGCGCCTTTGCGGCCGGGATCGTGCCGGTTTATGCCGGCTTCGATGCGACGGCGGACAGTCTGCATGTCGGCCATCTCATGCCGATCATGGCGCTGCGGCGGCTGCAGCAGGCCGGCCACAAGCCGATCGTGCTGATCGGCGGCGGCACCACGCGCATCGGCGATCCGAGTTTTCGCTCGGCGGCGCGGCCGATGCTGTCGGAGGAGGAAATCGCGGCCAATGTCGCCGGCATCAGGAAAGTGTTCGAGCGGCTGCTGACCTTCGGCGACGGGCCGACCGATGCGGTCATGGTCAACAATGCCGACTGGCTGGACCGGATGGCCTGGATCGACATGCTCCGGGACGTCGGCAAACATTTCTCCGTCAACCGCATGCTCTCCTTCGACAGCGTCAGGTCGCGGCTGGAGCAGCAGGAGAACCTGAGCTTCCTCGAATTCAACTACATGATCCTGCAGGCCGTCGATTTCCTCGAACTGTTCCGCCGCACCGGTTGCCGGCTGCAGCTTGGCGGCGGCGACCAGTGGGGCAACATCGTCAGCGGCGTCGATCTGTTGCGCCGGATCGAGGGCGCCGAGGTCTTCGGCATGACGACGCCGCTTCTGACCACCGCCTCGGGCGTCAAGATGGGCAAGACGGCAGCCGGCGCCGTCTGGGTCAACGCGGACCGCCTGTCGCCCTACGACTACTGGCAGTTCTGGCGCAACGCCGAGGATGCCGATGTCGTGCGCTTCCTCAAGCTCTTCACCGAGCTGCCGCTCGACGAGATCGAAAGGCTCGGTCGCGCCCAAGGGGCGGAACTGAATGCGGTGAAGGAGCGGCTTGCCAACGAGGCGACGGCACTGGTGCATGGGCGGCAAGCGGCCGATCATGCGCAGCGGACGGCGCGGCAGGCTTTCGGGCAAGGCGAAGCCGCCGCGGGCTTGCCCACAGTCGAACTCGACGACGCCGAGCGCACTGCCGGCGTGATGCTGATCGACCTTCTCGTCCGGGCCGGGCTGGCGGCATCGAAGAGCGAAGCGCGGCGGGCGATCTCAGGCCGCGGCGTCCGCATCGACGGCGAGGTCGTCGAGGATGGCGACGGACTGCTGACCGTCGACGGGCGCCCGCTGCGGCTCTCGCTCGGCAAGAAGCGCCATGTGGTGGTGAAGTAGCGGTTCTCCGCGACGACCACAGCCTCACCGCCCTCAACCCGGCGCTTGTTTTGGACCCTCCTCGCGCCACATCTGCGGCGCGAGGGATGCGTCGGCAAGCCAAAGCGCCTGTGTGCGCTGGGTCGGTATCTCCTGCCGCGCCGACGCGCGGCGGCTGGATCTCTGTGACAGGCACAGAGATGAGGGTGGAGATGATGCAGCCGCAGAGATCGTGGCTGCATGGGCGTAACGACGGTCACCGGCGACGCTCTCATGAAATCGGCTCGCAGCGAACCACCTTGGCCAAAGAAGTGCCGGGATTACCCGACCGCCCTCATTCCTGTGCCCGTCACAGGAGTCCAGCAGCGCCGCATCTGCGGCGAGAAAGGCCTACTGCCAAAAAGTTTGCCGGAACGAGCCGCCGCAGTTTTCCGCCGTGCGGCCGCATTGGTACGGGATCCCTGTGACGAGCAGAGATGGACGGGGCTGCAGCCGCCAAGATCGCGGCTCCAACGGCCCGGACAACACATCGGGGCTGTGGCGGGCGGCATCGTGGCGCCAATGCCGCTCGAAAGTGAGCCCGCCCACGGCCACGCCGACGTCGCGGCGGTCAGCCCACCGCAACCGCCCTCGCCTCGACCTGCCCTGCGTCGTCGCCAAACTCCTCGCCCCACTTGCAGAGCGCATCCGCCGCCACGTTCAGCGCGGCACCGCGTTTGGTCAGCGAATAGACCACCTTTGGCGGCGTTTCCGGATAGGTGGTGCGGCTGACGAGGCCATCGGCTTCCAGTTCGCGCAGTTGCTGCGCCAGCATCTTCTCGCTGATGGCGGGCATCGCCTGACGCAGGCGGCCGAAGCGGCGCGCCGCCTTGCCGAGTTCGCAGAGGATATCGACCTTCCACTTGCCCTCGATCGCCCGCAGCGCGGTCATGAAACCGCAGTTTTCCATCGCATCCGTCACGTCATCCTCCCTTACGCCGGGGTAACCACTTACCCGCGGGTGCGTATTGCGACCCGATGGTCCCGTCTTACGTCTCAGCCGCGACGACAAATGCGTCGCCTCGAACAATCGAAGCGGGATGCGCGTAGCGAGCGCCGATCCCGCACCAAGGATATGGAGACTGGATATGCAACCTGCAATCAGCGTTTTGGGAATGGGGCGGATGGGGTCGGCATTGGCGCATGCGCTGCTCAAGGCCGGGCACCCGACGACGGTGTGGAACCGTACGCCGGCAAAGGCCGCACCGCTCGCCGCAGCCGGAGCCGAAATGGCGGCCAGCGTACGCAACGCCGTCGCAGCCTCCGACATCGTCATCGTCAATGTCAGCGACTACCAGGCGACGCAGAGCCTGCTGCGCGACCCTGACGTCACGGGCACCCTCAAGGGCAAGCTGATCATCGAGCTGAGCTCCGGCACGCCCGACGGCGCCCGCGAGGTGCAGGCTTGGGCCGGGCGGCATGGCATCCGCTACCTCGACGGCGCAATCCTGGCGACGCCCGATTTCATCGGCACCGAAGCGGGCACGCTGCTCATCTCCGGCCCGGCCGCGGCGTTTGAGGAAAGCCGCGCAGTGCTCGGCGCGCTCGGCGGCAATGTGCAGCATATCGGCGCTGATCCGGGCCTTGCCAACGCGCTCGACAGCGCGGTGCTCGCCCTGATGTGGGGGGCGCTGTTCGGCGCGCTGCAATCGATCGCCGTCTGCCGCGCCGAGGCGATCGATCTCGAAACGCTTGGCAAACAATGGTCGGCGACGGCGCCTGTCATCGATGGCCTCGTCGCCGACCTGATCAAGCGCAGCGCCGCCGGGCGCTATGCGGCCGACGACGAGACGCTTTCCTCGGTCTCGCCGCACTATGGCGCCTTCCACCATCTGGTCGAGCTGATGGCCGCCCGCGGCATCGACCGGACGATCACCGACGGCTACGAGGCGATCTTCCGCCGTGCCATCGACGCCGGCCACCTGCACAACGATTTTGCATCGTTGTCGCTGTTCATGGGGCGTCCGTAACGCGTAGGTGACGGGGCGCGCGCCGTCCGCTGTGCCGCCCCGCGCCACAATCTTTCAGATTTGCGCTTTAAGCCTTTGATCCATCGCCGCGTTCTGCGCCTGCCGCGTCCTTGCTCCGCGGGCGGCGGTAGGCACTCATTTCGCGGCCTCCGCACCGCCCCCTTCGCCTGCCGGCTTGAGAACTCCGACCAAGGTCTTGCCGTCGGTGAAGTAAGGATCGCCGCCGCCGTTGCGGCCCGATGTGGTGGCGCCGATGCCGGGGATCTCATAGGTCGATGCCACCTGCCCGGCCTTGTCGAGGTCGTCGATGACCAGATTGCGTTCGGCATCGAGATCGGGGCCGATGTGGTGGGTGATCTGGCCGGTATCGTGGCTGAGGCCGACGCCGCGGTCGAAGCTGGCCGAACCGAGCCAGAGCGGGCCGCTGCCCTCCACAGGCTTGGTCGTCTGCCAAAAGCGCACATGGTTGCGCTGGTCGGCGCTGTGGCCGACCGGCTTCTCGAAGGCCAGGTCCTGCTTGCGCCCCTCATAGAACAGCGGACTGACGGGCGCGTCGAGATCTGGCCGGTCGAGCACGACGCTGAGGCCGATATCGACCGAGGACCTGAGCGTCACCTTGTCGGCGGCGTCCCATCCGGCCGCGGCGAAGGCGCGGATGATCTGCTCCTTGGAGCCGACCAGCCCGACATTGATCGGGTCGCCGGGAATGCCCTGCTCCGTGGACGTTACCATGGGATTGAGCGGAGCCCTGCGCCTGGAATCATGGAAGACCCAGAGTTCCGGGACGAGAAAATAGCTGACCGCGAGATAGGCGGCGAGCATGGTCGCCAGCAGGAGAACGGCTGCACGCATGTGTGAGCGGCTCATGCCACTCTCCTTCGCTCCAGACGATGGCAGAGGTCCCGGCTATAGGACACAGACGAAGACTATGGCACCGATGGAGGCGACTGGACAGCGGTGCCACAAAGGCGAACGCCGGTGATATCAACGCCGGCGATCGCGCCGGCCGACAGCCAGGTGTCCGGATCACGGGTGTCGTCGTCGTCCCGGCGTACTTACCACAGGCAAAGTCGAGACGGCGCCGCCTACTCCGCCGCGTGCGCCTTCACCTCCAGCGCCTCAAGCTCGTAGGAATACCCCTCCAGCATTTCATAGGCCTGCTCGATCGTCTTGATCTGCTCGTCGGTGCTCTTGATCGCCTCGGCGATCGAGCGCGAGCGGGCGCGCAGCATCGAGCCGAGCACGTCGGTCTCCGGCCGGCGGCCGAGGCGGTCGAGGTGCTTGCGCACGCGGGCCCGGTGGCGCTCGAGCTCAAGGATGTGGAACCGGCTCTTGACGATATCGTCCGAAAGCTTGCGGCGCATGGCGGCGACGGGATCGAAGCTGCCGGGCTCGCGCTCGTCGAGGATGAACTCGTTGACCAGCGTTTCGAGCATCATCAGGCCCTTGAGATCGCGCGCGTCGGCCAACTGCGGATCGTAACCGGTGTCGTCATAGACCTTGCGGCGCACCGGATCCTTGAGCAGCTCATAGGCCACCTGCAGTCGCGCGAACTGTTCGGGATCGCCGCCGGAATCCGGATGCGCGGATTTCGCCGCCTTGCGATAGGCGTTGCGGATCGCCTGATTGTCGGCGTCGCGTTCCAGTCCAAGCAGTTCGTAAGGGTCGATCACGCTGTCCCTCTCCGTATGTCACTCTCGCCACCAGCAAGACCTGGCCGGCGCACTCTCACCAATTCAGCCCCGGCGATACTTCGTCCGCACGGCGACACCTCGTCCGCACGGCGATACTTCGTCCGTCCTCGCGGCCGCCCGTCTGCGCCACTGGCTACGCCATCGGCGGCCAAGACGGAACCAACCTTCGGTAAAACCTGCGCGTTATCCCGGGGATGCGCAAGTGTTATGGAGAGGCGCAAGCCTTCCCCCCGGCAGTCCGCCCCCAAAACGCAAACGCCCGTTGGTGGCGCGCACGTTCGGTCGCGGTCGGGACGAAATTGTGTCCGGAAACCGGCCGTCCCCGATTTTTCTCCCTGCCCGGAAAGCGACGGTCGAGAACGGGCCAAAGCCCTGCAAAGACAGAGGCTGGACGGCTTCCCGCGGCGCACAAGGCGCTTGCCTTTTTCTGCAAATCCTGTCACTTCTTGCCCCGTTCGGGCGATTTCTATCCCGGAGACTGGACTTTCAACTGCGCCCGGCCTTGTGTCGGGACCGCCGGCAGCGGCACCGTAGACGTCTTTTCCCCGATATCGTGACCACTCGACGCCTTTCCGCTTGCAAGCGGAAGACGAGATGCCCACATCCCCCAGGGGGCGCGGGCAACGCAAATTGACTGAAGGAAAAGGACTTCTTCCATGGCCACCAAGGGCATCGTAAAATTCTTCAACCAGGACAAGGGCTTCGGCTTCATCACGCCGGATGGCGGCGCGAAGGACGTGTTCGTACACATCTCCGCCGTTCAGGCCGCTGGCCTCGCTACGCTCAAGGACGGCCAGCAGGTCACCTTCGACACCGAGCCGGATCGCATGGGCAAGGGCCCGAAGGCCGTCAACATCCAGGCTGCCTAAGCCGGATCGTCCAGTCGGACATTCATTTGGAAACGGCGCTCCGCAAGGGGCGCCGTTTTCGTTTGGGGGGCGCCTCAGCCCCCACGGATCAGCTCCTAACCCGGCCTTATAGGCAGCGGGTCTCCAGAAGCAGCTCCAGCCCCCATGCTCGGGCTCGACCCGAGCATCCAGAACCAGAGGCGCCATCTTCTCTCGACGCAGCAAAGCCTGCGCCGGACGCGCGGCCCAATGAGCGCTCAGGCGAACTCGAGGACGACAAACGGAGAGGTCTGCGGCACTTACCCTCGAACGCCCCGCGGGCGCCCGCACACTCGATGACCGCCTACTCCGCCGCCTGCTTGGCCGCCGTCGCCTCGAAGACCGCGTCGAAGGCCGCGTGGATTACGTCCGGCCCCGCGCCCTGGCGGGTCGCATCGGAGGACAGGATCTGGCGATAGCGTCGCGCACCCGCCCAGCCCTGGAACAGGCCGACCATGTGGCGGGTCACGTGGATCAGCCGGCCGCCATTGGCGATATGCGCGGCGGCGTAATCGGCCATGGCGTCACGGACCTCCGCCCAGAAATCAAGATCGAGACGATGGCCGCGCTCTGAGAAGGTGGCTCCGTCTTCGACGATTGGCTTGGCGCCAGTCAGCGGATGCGGGAAATGGCGATCGGCCGCTGTCAGCATGGCGCTGTCGTGATAGGCAGCACGGCCGAGCATGACGCCGTCCAGATGCGGAAGCTGCTCAAGCGCCTGATTCAGGGTCTGAAGACCGCCGTTGATACCGATGAAAAGATTGGGATTTTCCTGCTTCAGCCGATACACGAGGCCATAGTCGAGCGGCGGGACCTCGCGGTTCTCCTTGGGGCTCAGGCCCTGTAGCCAGGCTTTGCGGGCATGCACCCAGACGGCGTCAGCGCCGGCATCGATCACCTGCGCGACGAGCGTGCGCAACGCCACTTCCGGATCCTGGTCGTCCACACCGATACGGCACTTGACCGTAACCGGGATTTTTACCGCCGCCTTCATCGCCGCAACGCAGGCGGCAACCGTTTGCGGCTCCTGCATCAGACAGGCGCCAAACGTGCCGGATTGCACCCGGTCCGACGGGCAGCCGACATTCATGTTGATCTCGTCACAGCCGAAGCCTTCGGCAATCCGTGCCGCCTCCGCCATCTTCGCCGGATCGTTACCGCCGAGCTGCAGCGCCACCGGATGCTCGGATACGTCAAAGCCGAGCAGCCTCTGCCTGTCCCCCCGCAGGATCGCCTCGGCGACGATCATTTCCGTATAGAGCAGCGCGTGCTTCGATAGCTGCCGCGCGAAAAACCGATAGTGCCTGTCCGTCCAGTCGATCATGGGCGCAACGGCGAAGACCGGTGCGTTGAAATACGCCTTAGTGCGCGCAGCTTTTCCTGCGGTCTCAGTCATCTTTCGTGTGTCTCTTGTTCAATGGCCGCGGCAAGGGCAGCGCCGAAAATTCGCGCATGCCGCCAGCAGGTATTATCTAGTGTTGCCGGGCTTATATAACGCGACGCCGAAGAAAGCGAGCTTTAGACACCTACGGCAATGAGAGGCAACGAGGAGGCCTCAGCAACGCGACCCGTCACCCAAAGGGAACGGTCGTCCAGCGGTAGCGAATGCTGCGCACGAGGAACGGCGGCAACGCCGCCACCTGCAGTGACAGTCGCTTGCACTCGCGCCAGAGCTTCTGATGTATCTTGAGCTTCAGCTTCACGCGAGCCGCTGCTCCGGCCGGCTTGCGGATCGTGCTTCCGTGCGCCGGGTCGGCGCTGTCGAGAAGCATGCCCTGGATGCAGACGGCCGGATAGAGCTGATGAATGCGGCAGTCGTCCGGCCGCGGCACCTCATCGTCGAACATGAAATGATCGACAGGGCATGGAAACGCCCCTTCCGAAAGCTCAAGCAGTCTTTTTGCATAGTCCCGAGAGATGACATAGCCGCCCGTGCCGACATGGCATCCCCGCAATGCATGGATCGTGCGCCCGGCATCGGCGAGCACACGGGCACGGCTGAGAAACACCTTCTGCCGGAAAGTTTCGATCTTCAGCAGGCCCACCTCGGCCGGGATCCAATCCGATGACGACAGCGCCTGGGTTGCGCTCGGGGAAAAGAAGACATCGTCCTCGATCACCGCGCCATAGGCATCGCTCCCTTCCGCGATAATGGCCCAGCACTTCCGATGGCTCATGAAGCAGGCGATTTCAGCCTTGTTCATCCTCTTCCACTGCTTCGACACCGGCTGCATCGCGAACACGGCGTCATCGAGCTCTCGCCCGTCAACGGCAGCCACGCGCTCAAAATTCAGGCCGAAGGTGGAAAACTGGCTACCGATGTGGATCAGTCGCTCAGGGGAACGGTCGAGATTGATCACCAGGCAGCGCATGGATACCCCCCGCTTCCTTCCATCTTGACGTGTGTGGGCCGAAGGCGCACGCCGCTTGGTCAGCCGATCGCGCCCGATCCTCGGAACTGCGAAAAAACGCTCCGAAATCAACGGCAGGGTAACCGAACCCATCGTCGGGATTCGTACAACTGCGCGACGAGCTACCACGGATCGCACGGCGTCACAACGATCAGCGCTGCAGCGACAAGCGCCTGCGTTGCGACAACTCCCCTGAGCTCCTCGCGATACGGCACTGACGGGGCCACCAGCAAGGTGCCGGCAACACGGCCGCCGCCGATAGCCTCCTGCCGACGGCGGCTCCGCGCCGGGCATGGTTTCCACTTTGTTAAGAAGAATCGCACATCTTGCCGCCTCGACTGGATCGTCATCGGAGCGAAACATGAGCTACGATTGGAGCGGCGCACGGCGCCGACGGACAATAGCGACCGTCATCGGCGCCGCATTTCTGCTGCTGGCGCTGGCGGCCACGGTCGCTGCCGCGGTTGGCACAAGCCTTTTTTGAGCGACAAGCGCTTTTTGCGTCTTC
>NZ_LMJM01000027.1:9767-157954 GCF_001429005.1 Ensifer sp. Root954 | reverse complement strand
CCCCGCCGCTACGCACAGCACGGGGTTGACGGCGACCGCGGACAGGACTAGGGCAGCGTTCCTGTATCGTTACCGGTCACAGGAATAAGGACAGACGGCATGAAACGCGCGATCGCGGCACTTCTCACGCTTCTCTTGGCCGGGTGCCAATCGATGGAGTTGGAGGCGCCTGAAATCGCGAAGCCCCGGCCGACCGCCCCGTCCGTCCCGACGCTTTCGGGCGATGCGCTCCAGGCCTTCCTCGTCGGCAAGACGCTGCGGTACAATCTCAACGGCGTCAACTCCACCTTCTTCCCCGACGGCCGCTACGGTTATCGTGACTACGAGGTGCGCGATGGCGGCAGCTACACGATCACCGGCGACGAGGTCTGCATCACCTTCGAGGATGGCGGCCGGCGCTGCGACCAGTATGCGCAGATCGGCTCCGACTATTATCGGATCGAGGAAGGCGGTCGCCGAACCAAGGTGGACCGCGTCGTCCCGGCGGCCTGACAATTCCGACGGCAACGGGCGTGCCCGTATAACCCCTCATTCCCGAGGGGTTCAATTCGCCGGCCTTCTGCCATAGTGCGCGCGGGAATGCGGCCTTGTGGGAGGGACGGGTGGCCCCATTGCGAGCGACACAATGCCTGGCGCTGTCGAAGGCCGACATGGAGCGGCTGCAGCGCGTCTTTGACGCGCTTTGCATCGAACAGGGCTGGGCGCGAGACGGGGAGCCTGCGCGGCGGCATGCCAGGATGCTGATCGACGACTATCTCGCAGGCAATACCAGCGAAGGACGCCTGCTTATTGCCGGTCGCGCCTTCGCCGAAAGCTTGCAGCGTGGCATCCCCAGATAACGCCAATCGCGGCACTCGCGCCAGGCGGAGGGGCCGCCGGCGGCAGCCTGTCCTGCCATAACCGAAAAGCTGCTTACAAAAGCGAACTCCTGCGCTACATTAGCAAGATCGACTGCCGACCTTCTCGAGAGGAGCCAGAGGCCGGCGGTCGCAAATGCCGATGTTCATTGAGATGATCTCGAGGAGGAGACGCATGCAATTAGTCTGGAAACAGCCGATCGAACTCGACTTCGTTAGCGGCGATTGCCGCACCGTCAAAGGCCCCTCAGACGCCCTCGCCTGCCTCGCAGACCACTGGCCTCGCCGCGGACCATTCTATGTGGCCGCCCGCAGTGCCTGCCGCGCCGCCATCGACGGCCGTCGCACCGCAGAAGAGGCCCGATCGCTGTTCATCTCGGCCGCCGAAGAAGCCGAGTTGCCTACGCACTAACGCGCCTGCCGGCGCTGAACGAAAGGTGCCGCTGGAAGGCGGCGAGCGTTTGCCATCGGGCAAGCGACACGATGACTTTTTTGATTGAAAGCTTCGGCCTTTGACGGCCGCGTACGATTATTCAGGCTCCGGGCATTCGCCCAGCAAACGCATCATTTCAGCACATTACTGCCCAATCTCGGGTGATTTTTCCAGAAATGGCCCGATTTCTGTCGTGAAGCATTCATTTCTTTCTACTATATTCTGAGGTGCCTCACAAAAACCAATTTCGGAGCGCCTTAGTCCCATTAAGGGAATTCAAGAAAAACGATATACGGGAGAGAACATATGAGCGAGAGCAATCTCTATCGCATCGTTGAAGTCACCGTGAAGCGTGAAGGTGGCCGTCGTGATCTCGGCATCATGACCGTGCGCCAGGCCCTTGAGCTTCCCCAGGTCCCCAGCCTCGAATACAGCCATCCTGAACTCAACTCGCGTTCGGACGGTCGGTTCCTGACCCGAGACCAGCTTCAGGCCTACGCTCATTGCGCCTGACTTTGCCGATGATGGCATCCTTTCGGATGCCGTGATCGCGCGCGCCCAGGTGGGCGCGCCTTAATCAAAATCTTCGTCCCCCATCCTTGTTCTTAATTTTTCTGCGGATCGATTCCGATTCGCGGATTTATGAAGTAACGTCCGGATTCTCTCTTGCCTCGCCTCAACCGAAATCGGCCAACGGCGAACGCCCAACAAACGCGCGGTGCTCTTCCTGTCGGTTGCGACAGGCGGACGCCCAAGACCGGACGATCATGGAAACAATCATCCCCCCACCGCTTCCCGTGCTGCTGCCGATTTCCGGCAGCCTCGTCGGCTTTCCGGTTCGCCGGGTCTATTGCGTCGGCCGCAACTATGCCGCCCACGCGATCGAAATGGGCCACGACCCGGACCGCGAGCCGCCGTTCTTCTTCCAGAAGAACCCGGACAACCTGCTTGCAGCCGGTAGCGCCTTCCCCTACCCGCCCTTGACCACCGACGTTCATCACGAGGTCGAACTGGTCGTCGCCCTGAAACGTGGCGGCAGCAACATCGCCGTCGAGGACGCGCTCGATTGCGTCTACGGCTATGCCGTCGGCATCGATTTCACCCGCCGCGACCTGCAGGCGGAGGCGAAGAAGGCTGGCAAGCCCTGGGCTGCAGCCAAGGCGTTCGAGCATTCCGCCCCGCTCTCGGCGATCGCATCGGCCGAAACGATCGGCCATCCGCTCAACGGCAATATCTGGCTGAAGGTCAACGGCGAACTCCGCCAGCAGGGCGATCTCGACCAGATGATCTGGAAAGTGCCGGAGATCATCGCCGAACTCTCCAAACTCTTCACGCTGGCCCCCGGCGACGTCATCATGACTGGCACGCCCTCGGGCGTCGGACCGGTCGCGCGCGGTGACGAGGTCACCTGCGGCGTCGACGGGGTTGCGGCGCTCGCCGTCAGCGTCGTCTAACCGGCTCACTTCCGGCAGGCGGCCCGCCGCCTGCCGACCGGCCCCGATCGGCCATGTTGCGAAAGGACAGAATGGATGCCGCTTTACGCCCTTGGATCACTTCGCCCACAGACGCCGCCGAAGGGCAGCTATTGGGTGGCCCCGGACGCCAATGTCATCGGCCAGGTCGAGATCGGCGAAGAGGTCGGCATCTGGTTCGGCGTAACCCTGCGCGGCGACAACGAGCCCATCCGGCTCGGGGCGCGCACCAACATCCAGGAAAACGTCGTCATCCATGTCGATCCCGGTTTCCCGGTGACGATCGGCGAAGGCTGCACCATCGGGCACGGCGCCATCATCCATGGCTGCACCATCGGCGAAAACTCGCTGATCGGCATGGGCGCGACCGTGCTTAACGGCGCCAAGATCGGCCGCAACTGCCTGGTCGGCGCCAATGCGCTCGTCACCGAAGGCAAGGAATTTCCGGATAATTCGTTGATCGTCGGCGCGCCGGCCAAGGCGATCCGCACGCTGGATGATGCGGCGGTCGAAGGCTTGAAACGCTCGGCAGCGCATTACGTCAAGAACTGGCGGCGTTACGCCGCCGACCTCACCCGGCTGGACTGAGCGCCAAACACCTCAAGGTAAGCTTTCCACGGGCCCTGAAGAGTTGCCCTTATGCGCAGCTCTGGCAATGGCCGCGGATCTCGATCGTCGTCTTCTCGGTCTTGAAGTTCTGCGCCCGCGTCAGCGTCGAAAGCCGCTGCTCGATCGCCTCGTCATGAAACTCGGTCACCTGGCCACAGCCTTCGCAGATGGTGAAGGCGGTGACGCCGTGATCGTGTTCGTGGTCATGCGGGCAAGAACAGGCGACGAAGGCATTCAGGCTTTCCAGCCGATGCACGAGGCCATATTCGAGCAGTTTGTCGAGTGCGCGGTAAACCTGCAGCGGGGCGCGGAAGCCGTGATCGCGCAGCTTGTCGAGAATGGTGTAGGCGCTCATCGGCCCTTCGGAGTGGCTGAGCGCATCCATCACCAACGTCTGGTTCTTGGTCAGTTGCGGCGTAGCCATTAGTGGTGCCCTCCAGGCGTGGAATGATGCGCCGCCTCGAGCGGGCGGCGGCCGATCGGTAGCAGACTCAGAACGAAAAGCCCAACCGCGGCAACAACGATAGACGGTCCCGACGGGGTATCCCAGTGAAGCGAGCCGAAAAGTCCGCCGGTGACGGCGAGTGCGCCGATGACCGATGCGAGTACCGCCATCACTTCCGGCGAGGTCGAGAAGCGCCGTGCCGTTGCTGCCGGGATGATCAGCAGCGAGGTGATGAGCAGAATGCCGACGATCTTCATGGCGATCGCAATCACCAGCGCCATCAAGAGCATGAAAAAGAGCCGCGTGCGTTCGGGCTTCAGCCCCTCGGCTTCCGCCAGTTCCGGATTGACGGTGGAGGCGAGGAGCGGCCGCCAGAGATAGACAATCGCGAATATGACGAGGATGCCGCCACCCCAGATGATGTCGATGTCGGACTCGGAGACCGCCAGAATGTCGCCGAAGAGGAAGCCGACGAGATCGATGCGCACCCAGGTCATGAAGGCGACGATGACGAGGCCGAAGGAAAGTGCTGAATGGGAGAGGATGCCGAGCAGCGCATCCGTCGACAGCGCCCCGCGCCGCTGCAGGAAGAGAAGCAGTACCGAGACCACGGCCGCGACGATGAAGACGCTGAGCATCAGGTTGAGCTCGAGCAGCAGCGACAGCGCCACGCCGAGCAGCGCCGAATGGGCCATGGTGTCGCCGAAATAGGCCATGCGCCGCCAGATGACGAAGCAGCCGAGCGGCCCGGCCATGACGGCAATGCCGATGCCGGCGATCAGCGCGCGCACGAAGAAATCGTCAAGCATCGCGCTTCTCCTTCACGTCATAGCCGTGCAGCCGCGAATGGTGGCCGCAGCCGCAATCCTCGCCGTGGTCGTGCACGTTTTCCTCATCGTCGTGGTGATGGCCGTCACCAGGATAGCAATGTTCGGTGATCGAACCGTCCGCATGCAGCACCCGGCCGTCGGGCAAATGGGTGTGGTCGTGGTGGTGGCTGTAGACCGCAAGCGTATTGGCGGCCCGCCTGCCGAAAAGCTTCTGATATTCCGGGCTCTGGCTGACCGCCTGCGGCGTGCCGCGGCAGCAGACATGGCCGTTGAGACAAACGACCGTATCGGTCTCGGCCATGACGATATGCAGGTCGTGCGAGATCAGGAGAATGCCGCAGCCTGTGCGGTTGCGGATCTGCTTGATCAGTTCGTAGAGCGCAATCTCGCCGCTGAAATCGACGCCCTGCACCGGCTCGTCGAGCACCAGCAGGTCCGGCTTGCGGGCAATCGCGCGGGCGAGCAGCGCGCGCTGGAACTCGCCGCCGGAGAGATGCTGCACCTCGGATTTCGCCAGATGCAGCACGCCGGTCGCCGACAGCGCCTCCTCGATCTCCCGCCCCTTCAAGGGGCCGGTCAGCGTCATCAGTCGCTCGACCGTCAAAGGCAGCGTCCAGTCGACGGCAAGCTTCTGCGGCACGTAGCCTACTTTCAGGCCCGGCTTGCGCTCGACATAGCCCTCGTCCGGTTTCAGCACTCCGATCGCCGTCTTCGCGGTCGTCGATTTGCCCGAGCCGTTCGGGCCGATCAGCGTGACGATCTCGCCCGGGCTGATCGAGAATTCGACGCCACGCACCAGCCAGCGACCGTTGCGGCGCACGCCGGCATTGCTGAGATTGACCAGTGGCAGCGCTTCTGGGGAACGGAAATTCAGCATGAAAAAATTCCGGATTGCATGGTTGCCACTGGCTATCGCACACGTTATAGCATAACGCAATTGATGTAATAACATTACATGACGACTTCAAGGCCGGCAACGGCCCGTTGGAGTAACAGTTTTGCATGCCCGAAGCGCGCCTGGCCGATGTGGCAGGCACGCCAATCAAGCCCGGAGAACCCGATGAAATCGACATCCGCCCTGCTTTTTGCCTCTACCATGCTTCTTGCGGCACCTGCCGCAGCGGACAGTCCCAATGTGGTGGTTTCGATCAAGCCGATCCACTCCCTTGTCGCCTCGATCATGCAGGGTGTGGGCGAGCCGTCGCTAATCGTCGAGGGCGCCGCCTCGCCGCACACCTACAACATGAAGCCTTCGAACGCCTCGGCCCTGCAGGCGGCAAAGGTGGTCTTCTGGGTCGGTCCCGGCCTCGAAGCCTTCCTCGACAAGCCGCTCGACGCCTTGAGCAGCCAAGCAAAGGTGGTGGAGCTCAGCGAAGCGCCCGGCATCGAGAAGCTGAAATTCCGCGAAGGCGGTGCATTCGAGGCGCATGACCACGGCGACGAAGGCCACAGTGAAGAAGGCCAGAGCGAGGAAGGCCACAAGCATGCCGAGGGCGAAGCGGGGCACGATCACGGCCATGACCACGATCACGGCCACGGCGATGCCGATCTGCACATGTGGCTCGATCCCATGAATGCCAAGGCGATGGCCGCCGAGATCGAAAAGACGCTCACTGAGGCCGATCCTGCCAATGCGGGCGCCTACAAGGCCAATCTGGACGCCCTGAACAAGCGCCTGGATGCGCTTGACGCCAAGCTCACGGAAACCGTGGCACCGGTGAAGGACAAGCCCTTCGTCGTCTTCCACGACGCCTACCAGTATTTCGAGCACCGCTATAAGGTTCGCGTCGCCGGCTCGATCACCGTCAGCCCTGAGGTCCTGCCTGGCGCGGATCGGGTGTCGCAGATCCATGCCAAGATCAAGGAACTCGGTGCCACCTGCGTCTTTGCCGAGCCGCAGTTCGAGCCGAAGCTGATCAATGTGGTGATCGAGGGAACGCCGGCGAAATCCGGTACGCTGGACCCGGAAGCCGGCACGCTGGAGGCCGGCCCGGATCTCTATTTCCAGATGATGGAAGGGATCGGCACCTCGCTGAAGACCTGCCTCGCCTCGGCAAGCTGACCCGTCCTCCCAAGGCGGTATCGGTGGGCGCTCGCTTGGCTCGGCTATACGGGCGCCCGCCCCTCTCTCTATCATTCTCGGGATTGGCATTCTCGGCGAGATGGTGCGGAACCGGGCCGCCTGCTGGAACCTCGGGTCAAGGAGGATTGACGGAAAGACTAGCCACAGGCGACCAAAAGATTGGAACGACGACCTGCCGGCAAGTTGGGTTCAGCCCAGAGGTCCGGTGCCAAACTTCGCACTCGTATCAGGCGAGCAAACGCGCTCGCCTTTTTTACCGACGGCATTCGTAACGATATAACATACAGGACCAATCGATGGAAAAGCTCCCTGTCACCGTTCTCTCCGGCTTTCTTGGCGCCGGCAAGACGACACTGCTCAACCACGTGCTTTCCAACCGCGACGGGCTGCGCGTCGCCGTCATCGTCAACGACATGAGTGAGGTCAACATCGATGCGGCGCTGGTGCGTGATGGTGGTGCCGGTCTGTCGCGCACGGAAGAGCAACTGGTGGAAATGACCAATGGCTGCATCTGTTGCACGCTGCGCGACGATCTCCTGAAGGAAGTCCGCAACCTCGCCGAACAGAACCGCTTCGACTATCTGCTGATCGAATCGAGTGGCATTTCCGAGCCCCTGCCCGTCGCCACCACCTTCGATTTTCGCGACGAGGACGGTGAAAGCCTGGCCGATGTCGCGCGGCTCGACACGATGGTGACGGTGGTCGATGCCGCGAACCTGCTGGCCGACTATTCCTCGCTCGATTTCCTCGCCGACCGTGGCGAAACGGCGGGCGAAGGCGATACACGCACCCTCGTAGACCTCCTGGTCGAGCAGATCGAGTTCGCCGATGTGGTGGTCTTGAACAAGGTCGGCACTGCGACGCCCGAGCAGGTGGATGCCGCCCGCAAGATCATCGTCGGGCTCAATCCCGATGCGCGGCTGATCGAAACCGATTTTGGCAAGGTGAACCTGCGCGAGGTGCTTGGAACCGGCCGCTTCGATCTCGCCAAGGCCGAAGAACATCCGCTCTGGTACAAGGAACTTCACGGCTTCAAGGACCATATCCCGGAGACCGAGGAATACGGCATCCGCTCGTTCGTCTACCGCGCCCGCCGCCCGCTCGATCCCATGCGCTTTCAGGCTTTCCTCAACCGTTCCTGGCCGGGCGTGCTTCGCGCCAAGGGCTTCTTCTGGCTCGCCACCCGACCGCATTATGTCGGCGAGATCAGCCAGGCCGGCCCGCTTGTGCGGACCGGCAAGATGGGGCTGTGGTGGTCGGCCGTGCCTCAGGAGCAATGGCCGCGCGAACCAGGTTTCCTGAAGGCGGTCGGTCCCTACCTGGACCCGGTCTGGGGTGATCGTCGCCAGGAGATCGTCTTCATCGGCGCCGACCCGATGGACGAGGCGGAGCTTCGTGCCGAACTCGATGCCTGCCTGATCGCCGACGAGCGCTTTCGTCCGGAACGTTGGCGCGATCTTGCCGACCCCTTCGCCAGCTGGTCGCCACGGGCCGCCTGATGGCAGACGCCGCGCGCGTGCCGCGCCGACCGCGCTTCATCTGCATGGCGCTCAACGCCGCCGGGCGGCCGGTGCCGATGTTCGATCCGTTTCTGGGAGATGAACCCGCAGATGAGGACGCGCCGGAAGCGGCAGGCGCTATCGAACTCCTGCTTTTTGGCGACCGGCAAAACCCACGCGCCGGTTACCGAAAAGGCGAAGGGGCGGCGTGAAAACGCCGCCCCTTCGCTGAACCCAGAGTGCCTTATCAGCGTGCTGCCGCCAGGCCGACAATGACGCCGGTGGCAAGGCTGATCAGCAGGAAGTCGTTGCCGGACCGTACCCATTGCTGGCCGCGCGGCGGCTGGCGAAGCTTGTAGTAACGGTAGTCGCGCACCTGCGCCATGTGGCGGCGCTCGGCCGGCGACAGGCGATGGCCGCGCGCCCAGCGCTCCTTCTTCTTGACGATCACCCGCTTTTCGATCGTGACGTGCTTGTCGACGTGACGATCCACGCGGCGGTCCATGTGACGATCGTAATCGCGATCGACGGGTCGACGCGAACGATCATAGTTCTGCGCCACCTCGAAGGATCCTGCCGGCTGGGCAAGGGCTGCGACCGGCGTAATCAGAACGGAGCTGGCGACGAGCGCGATCAGGAGACGTTTCATTCGGGTGTCCTTTCTTTGTCTGCACCCGAAAATTAGACCCCGCTTCCTGAACCGAATATGAAACTCTACATTACAAATGCGTAATGATATCCATCACTTATTCCATAATTCTAATGTTTACAGATCAACTTGCCGTAAGGCTGACGTAGCGGAAGCGGTCGAAATCGGCAGCCTTGCCCGCGCCTGAGGTATCGAAGGCGAACATGCCGGCGAAGGCCCCGGTGAAGGATCCATGCTCGCCGCGGCCGCCCTCGTCGGAGACCACGCCCGCATCGAGAACCGGGCCGATCGGCTGCCAATCCACCGCTGCGGTCGCCCGCCAGAAGAACTGCAGGTCATTGTCGCGAACGTCCATGGCGAGGCCGATCGGACCATCGGGAATGGCGGTGCCGCTGCCGACGGGGAACTGCAGCCGGCCGTGCGGAAAATCGCCGGGGCATGAGAGGATCGTCAGCGCCCGGCCCAAGGTTTCGTGCCAGGTGATGCCGAGCGCATGGAACTTGTGGCGATTGTAGTAATGCGTCAAACCAGCAACCTGTTGGTAGGTTACGGCCGTGAAATCGACCGTCGTCTCGGCGCGGAAGGAATGATGCTCCTGCCGCCGCGCGACCAGCGCCTGCTCGAACCAGCTGCCGATGCTCTCTCTGCCGAACAGCCTGAGGTGGCCCGGCCGCCATTCGAGCGAGAAGATCCGCTCCTGTTCCGGCGTACGCAGCCATTGGAACTCGACGGGCAATGCCTGGCCGTCGAAATGCGTTTCCGTAACCACCGGTGTCGCCACCTGCCCCGCCGGTCCCGGCGCCGGCACGAGCACCTCCGGCACCGGGCCGCCGTTTTCGAGATAGAGCCAGCCATCATCGCGCCAGACACATTTTTGCAGGGCCGTCTCGCGACCGAGCGTACAGCGGCGTCCGGGAGGCAGCGGTCGGCCGGTCAGATGCGTATGATAGGCCTGCCCATCTGGCGTCTCGACATATTGGCCGTGGCCCGCGCGCTGCAACGGCGCTTCGGGGTGGTCCTTCGACGTGATGAGATAGATATCCGGATGCATCTCATAGGGGCCGTCAATCGCGCGTGAGCGGGCCATGGTGACGGCGTGGTCGTAGCCGGTCCCGCCTTCCGCCGTCGTCAGATAATACCAGCCGTTCTTCTTGAAGAGATGCGGCCCCTCGACGAGGCCGAGTGGTGAGCCGGCAAAGATGTTCTTCACTGGGCCGACGAGCCTGCGTGTCCGTTCGTCCCATTCCTGCAGCAGGATGCCGTCAAAGGCCGGATGTTTCGGCGAGCCGCCGAAGCTTTCGGTGCGGTGGTTCCACTGCATGTTGAGGAACCACTTGCGGCCGTCGTCATCATGGAAGAGCGACGGGTCGAAGCCGGAGGAATTGACGTAGACCGGATCCGACCAGGTCGCCTCGATCGCCTCAGCCGTGACGATGTAGTTGTGCGCGTCCTTGAAGTTGCCGTCGAAGCGCTTGACGTCGGTGTACACCAGCCAGAACAGACCATCGTCATAGGAAAGACACGGCGCCCAGACGCCACAGCTATCCGGGTTGCCGCGCATGTCGAGCTGGCTTGCCCGCTCCAGCGGCCGGCGGACGAGTCGCCAGTTCACCAGATCCCGCGAATGGTGGATCTGCACACCCGGGTACCATTCGAAGGTGGAGGTCGCGATGTAGTAGTCGTCTCCGACACGGCAGATCGAAGGGTCCGGGTTGAAGCCCGGCAGAATGGGGTTTCGGATCATGGCAGTCATGGTTCAGGCGTCCTCCCTTGGCGGCGCCATCCGACCTCAAAAATCATACAAATTCAAGCCTGCAACGTTGCAGTAATTCGCGCGTCGTATCGCCTGTGACCGGCTTTCCACATCGATTCGCTCGGCGATGTGCACCTTAAGGCGGCTGACGATCGCCGTGCCTCGCCGTCTGCAACCGGATTGCACAAACAATGGGCAAAGCGCTGGATCACCCTATTCTACTTTAGTCGGAGGCGGCCGAACTACACGGGAAAATCGCGCCTCAGACTTGAACGTGCGCTTGAAATCGGCACTCTGGCTATGCTTGGCACAAGAACCATAAAAGCCATCGCGGGGAGGAAATCGATGAGAGCTTTGCTCGGCTTTAGCCGACTTATAGACACGATCACGGAATTTATCGGAAAGAGCGTTTCATGGCTGATCCTGGCCGCTGTTCTCGTCAGCGCCGGCAACGCAGTGATCCGCAAGATCTTCAACATGTCGTCGAATGCCTGGCTCGAGGCGCAATGGTATCTGTTCGGCGCCGCCTTCATGTTTGCGGCCGCCTATACCCTGAGCCAGAACGAGCACATCCGCATCGACGTGGTCTACGGTCAGTTCTCGCGCCGCGTGCAGCATTGGATCGACCTTCTTGGGCACCTCCTCTTCCTGATGCCCTTCGTGCTGCTCGTGCTCTATTACCTCTTCCCCTATGTGAAGATGTCCTACGTCTCGGGCGAGGTCTCATCATCCGCCGGCGGCCTGATCATCTGGCCGGCCAAGGCCATCCTGCTCTTCGGCTTCCTGCTGCTGGCCTTCCAGGGCGTGTCGGAGATCATCAAGAAAATCGCGATCATGACCGGAAACATGGAAGACCCGACACCCTATGTGCCGACCCATGCGCCGCTTGACGATGTCGTGTCTCCGGAGACCCGTCCATGATCGAATTCATTGCTGAAAACCTGGCGCCGATCATGTTCGCGTCACTGATCGTGTTCCTGCTTTTGGGATACCCGGTCGCCTTCTCGCTCGCCGCCAACGGCCTGCTTTTCTTCATCATCGGCGTCGAACTTGCGCCGCTGTCGGATTCGATCAACCTCTCCTGGCCCCTGCTCAACGCGCTGCCTGACCGGTTCTGGGGGGTGATGTCGAACGACACATTGCTTGCCATCCCCTTCTTTACCTTCATGGGGATCGTGCTCGAGAAATCGGGCATGGCGGAAGACCTGCTCGACACGATCGGCCAGCTCTTCGGCCCGATCCGCGGCGGTCTTGCCTATGCGGTCATCTTCGTCGGCGCGCTGCTTGCAGCCACGACAGGCGTCGTTGCCGCCTCGGTCATCGCCATGGGCCTGATCTCGCTGCCGATCATGTTGCGCTACGGCTATGACCGGAAGGTCGCCTCGGGCGTCATCGCGGCTTCCGGCACGCTCGCCCAGATCATCCCGCCGTCACTCGTGCTCATCGTTCTTGCCGACCAGCTCGGCCGTTCGGTCGGCGACATGTATGCCGGCGCGCTGATCCCGGGCCTGGTGCTGACCGGACTGTACATGGTCTACATCCTGATCATGACGATCCTGAAGCGTGATTCCATGCCGGCCCTGCCGCTGGAAGCCCGCACGCTGGGCTCCGGCGTTACCTCGCTGTTCATCGCGCTCGCGGTCGCAGCCGGCATTGCCTATGCCGCCCACGTCTATCTCTACCCGACCCAGGGCGAGAACGCCGACATCCTCGGCGGCACAGTGGGCGTTGCCTTCATCTATATCGTCGCCCTGCTCGACCGCGGCCTGAAGATCAATGCGATGTCGAGGCTTGCCCAGCAGGTCATCATCGTGCTGATCCCGCCGCTGGCGCTGATCTTCCTCGTCCTCGGCACCATCTTCCTCGGCATCGCAACGCCGACCGAAGGCGGCGCCATGGGTGCAGTCGGCGCGCTGATCATGGCGGCCGCCAAGGGTCGTCTCAATCTGGACGTCGTGCGCGGCGCACTGACGGCAACGACAAGGCTTTCCGCCTTTGTGCTGTTCATCCTGATCGGTGCGCGCGTCTTCTCGCTCACCTTCTACGGCGTCAACGGCCATATCTGGGTCGAGCACCTGCTGACGGCGATGCCGGGCGGCGAGACCGGTTTCCTGATTGCCGTCAACCTGCTCGTCTTCTTCCTGGCGTTCTTCCTCGATTTCTTCGAGCTCGCCTTCATCATCGTGCCGCTGCTTGCGCCCGCTGCCGACAAGCTTGGCATCGACCTCATCTGGTTCGGCGTGCTCCTCGGCATCAACATGCAGACGAGCTTCATGCACCCGCCCTTCGGCTTCGCGCTCTTTTACCTGCGCTCGGTCGCGGCCAAGGTGCCCTATCTCGACAAGATCACCGGCAAGTCGATCCAGCCCGTTACGACCGGCCAGATCTACTGGGGTGCCGTACCCTTCGTCGGTATCCAGATCGTGATGGTGGGCCTGACGATCATGTTCCCGCAGATGGTCATGCACTACAAGGGAACCGGAACGGGCGTCGATCCGAACACCATCAAGATCGAGGTGCCCGGCTTCGGCGCCGGCGGTGGCGGTCTCGGCCTGCCCGGCGGCCTGCAGCTTCCAGTCGGCAGCCCGCTCGACCAGAAGCCGGCCGATCAGGGTGGCGCCCAGCCGCAGACCGCTCCGTCGAACGACCTCAGCCAGCCTCCGTCGTTTGGCAGCCCGGGTGCCCAGCCACAGCCGGCCCCCTCAAACGACCTCAGCCAGCCGCCGTCGTTCAAGTAGGACCGCCGGCAGACAGAAAAGCAAAGGGCGGCCGATAAGCCGCCCTTTCCATTTCTACAATCGCTGAGACGACGACCGAACTCGTTCAATCCAGCCGCCGGATTGTCGCGGTACCAGTCGACGATCATCGGCATCGCCTCCTCGAATGGACCGCCGACATAAACGTTGAGCAGCCCCATGCGCGCCTCGCTCTCGTTCTTGAAGTCATGCATCATCCCGCGCGGGATGACGAACAGCGAGCCCTTCGGCTTCTGGTGCCAGATGTCGCCGACGAGCACGCTCGCCGTGCCCTCGATCACGTAGAAGATCTCGTCGTTGTCGTCGTGCTTGTGGGCGCCCGGTCCCTCGTGCCTGGCATCGAGCCACCATTCCGAGACCGAAAATCGACCAGCGGTTTCAGCGCCATCGGCTTTGAAGACGGCCTGGATGGCGCCCATGTCGTAGCGGCGGCCCTCGTCGGGACCGAGCACGACCGATTGGCCTTCGCTTGGCATAGTTCTTCCTCCGTCCTGTTGAGGCAGCAACCCTACCACGAAATGCGTTCAGTACGGCGCGCAGCAATACGCCGTGCGCGCGGCAACGAAAAAGCCGCCCGCAACGGATATCGCGAACGGCTCGTTTCAATCGGCAATGAGGGAAAAGCTTAGAGCTTGCCGCCGCGCTGCTGGATCATCATGAAGGTGTCGTAATTGTATTCGGCGATCTGGGCGTTGAGGTAGTACTCGCCGCGGAAAGCCTTGATCGAGTCCCAGATCTTCTTGAAGGTCGGGTTCGAGGCTTCCATCTCGGCATAGACCTCGTTGGCCTTGTCGAAGCAGGCTGACAGGATTTCGGCGCTGAACGGGCTGAGCTTGGCACCCGAAGCCACCAGGCGCTTGATCGCCGAGGGGTTCAGGTAATCGTACTTCTGCAGCATGTTCGCGTCAGTGGCGTGGCAGGCGGTGCGCAGCAGCGACTGGTAGTTCTTCGGCAGTCCTTCGAACGCCGCCTTGTTGAACATGGCGTGGACCGTCGGACCACCTTCCCACCAACCGGGATAGTAGTAGTAGGGCGCAACCTTGTAGAAGCCAAGCTTCTCGTCGTCATAGGGGCCGACCCATTCGGCAGCGTCGATGGTGCCCTTTTCCAGCGCCGGGTAGATGTCGCCGCCGGCGATCTGCTGCGGCACGACGCCGAGCTTCTCGACGACCTTGCCGGCGAAGCCACCGATGCGCATCTTCAGGCCCTGCATGTCGGCAACCGTCTTGATTTCCTTGCGGAACCAGCCGCCCATCTGCACGCCGGTGTTGCCGCCCGGGAAGCCGACGAGGCCTTGGGTGCCGAGGAACTCGTTGAAGAGGTCGATACCGCCGCCATGGTAGTGCCAGGCGTTCATCCCGCGCGCGTTGAGCGCGAAGGGAACGGCTGCACCGAGCGCCCAGGTTGGGTCCTTGCCCCAGTAATAGTATGCGACCGTGTGGCAGGCTTCGACCGTACCGGCAGCAGCCGCGTCAGCGGCCTGCAGGCCTGGAACGATTTCGCCGGCAGCGAAGACCTGGATCTGGAAAGCACCGTCGGTTGCATCCGAGACGTATTTCGACAGCACTTCGCCGCCGCCATAGATCGTGTCGAGCGACTTCGGGAACGACGACGCCAGGCGCCAGTTCACCTTCGGGTTTGCCTGCGCGATGGCCGGTGTCGCAAGCGCGGCTGCACCTGCGGCCGCCAAGCCGCCGAGGCTTGCGTTTTTAATGAATGAACGGCGATCCATGGTTCCTCCCCTAGTTCTCGCCAAAGGGCGGGCGCAGCGCGCCTCTACCCATCAATCCACCCTGCCCCTTCCCGGACAAACGGTGGCTCTCCTCCTCGTTACCCGTCGAAAGCGACTGCGATCAGCACCGCAACCGGCAGGCATTGTCGCACCTTACAGAAACACCGGACCATGTCCAGAAGCCGCTTTCCGGCGTTTATTCGACTTTTGTCTAATACGCCGGAAAGCGATGTCCTTTGCCTAAAATGCAGGCAAATCAATATTTTCGGTCGAAATCAGAGCTCGGCCGACTTGGCCCAGAGGTTGATGTCCGCCTCGCGCGCATAGAGATCGATCTCGGCCAGTTCGTCGGCCGTGAACGTGTCGTTTTCGAGCGCCTTGACGCAATCGACGATCTGCTCGGAGCGGCTGGCGCCGATCAGTGCCGAGGTGATCCGGCCGTTGCGCAGCACCCAGGCAAGCGCCATCTGCGCCAGCGTCTGGCCGCGCTTTTCGGCGATACCGTTCAGCTTGCGGATGTTGTCGATGATCTCTGGGCGGATGAAGTCCTTCTTCAGGAAGTGGTTCTGCGCCGCGCGGCTATCAGACGGGATGCCGCCAAGATACTTCGTCGTCAGCATGCCCTGGGCGAGCGGCGAGAAAACGATCGAGCCGATGCCGAGATCTTCGAGCGTATGGATCAGCCCATCGTCCTCGATCCAGCGGTTGAGCATGGAGTAGCTCGGCTGGTGGATGAGGCAAGGCGTGCCGAGATCCTTAAGGATCGCGGCGGCTTCGCGGGTGCGCTGCGAGTTGTAGGAGGAAATCCCCACATAGAGCGCCCGGCCCGAACGCACGATATGGTCGAGCGCACCGCAGGTTTCTTCGAGCGGCGTCTCCGGGTCGAAACGGTGCGAATAGAAGATGTCGACATAGTCGAGGCCCATGCGCTTCAGGCTCTGGTCGCAGGATGCGATCATGTACTTGCGGCTGCCCCATTCGCCGTAGGGGCCGGCCCACATGTCGTAGCCGGCCTTGGACGAGATGATCAGTTCGTCTCGCAAGTGCGCGAAGTCCGTGCGCATGATTTCGCCGAAGGCAGTCTCGGCCGAGCCCGGAGGCGGGCCGTAATTGTTGGCGAGGTCGAAATGGGTGATGCCCAGATCGAACGCCGTACGGCACATGTCGACCTTGCGGTCATGCGGTGTGTCGCCACCGAAATTGTGCCAAAGCCCCAGCGAGATCGCCGGCAGCTTCAGGCCGAAACGGCCGAGACGGTTATATTTCATGGTGTCGTAGCGGTTTTCCGCCGGTAGCCAGGTCATCGCACAATCCTCCGCGATCGATCTCCGGATGGCGAACTCGTCCGCCACCCTCAAAAATGAAACGGTTTCCGTAGCGGTTGGCCGCTACGGAAACCTCAGTTCACAAAGGTCTAAACCTCTCCGGTGTCGCTATGAAGCGGCAGCGACGCGATTTCCCGACATTTCTTCTTCGGTCTCGCGCAAGAGTGCCCGAGCTTCCTCGATGCCGAGGGCGGCCGGCTGGGTGCAGGTGGTGGAGAGTTCGACGAAACGTCCCTCCTCGCCAGATTTCAGGATCGACACCATGACGTCGACGCCGTGCAGCGCGCGGTCGAGCGAGCAGCGGGCATCGCGGCCCTCGAGGATGGCGAGCGCCATGTCGGCAAGGCCGGCGGTGCGGTAATTCGCCATCGGCCCCTGCGGATGCTCCTGGTTGGCAACACCGAAAGGATGATCCCAGGGCTCCAGCGGCTCGATTTTCTTGTCGCAGCCGCTTGCTTCCACCGTGCCGCCGAAGAAGTTCGGGTCGGGCACGTAGAGCGAGCCTTCGGTGCCGTAAAGCTCCATGTTGGCATGGCGGTGCGACCAGACATCCCAGCTGGCCGACAGCGTGATCGTCGCGCCGTTCTCAAATTCGAGCAGCGCGTGGATGTTGGTCGGCGTCTTGACCGGGATCACCTCGCCCTTGCGCGGTTCGCTGGTGATCGTGCGGGTCGGGTTGGCCATGGTGGCGAGCGCCGCCACGCGCTTCACCGGGCCGATCAGGTTGATCAGGTTGGCGATGTAGTAGGGACCGAGATCGAGGATCGGGCCGCCGCCGGGCAGGAAGAAGAAGTCCGGGTTCGGATGCCACATCTCCATGCCCGGGCTCATGACGTGGCAGGTGCCCGAGGTCACCCGGCCGATCTTGCCCGCGTCAACATAGCTACGGGCAAGCTGATGCGCGCCGCCGAGGAAGGTGTCCGGCGCGCAGCCGACGGAAAGGCCCTTCGCCTTGGCGATCGCCCTCAACTCCTCGCCCTGCTCCAGGGAGAGCACCAGCGGCTTTTCCGAATAGACGTGTTTGCCGGCTTCGAGGATTGCCTTGGAGACCGGATAGTGCGCGTCCGGAATGGTCAGGTTGACGACGATGTCGACATCGGGATTGGCGAGCAGCGCCTCGATGCTCTCAGCTTTAACGCCGTATTCGGCCGCCCGCGCCTCGGCTGCCGCCGGGTTGATGTCGGCGCAGGCGACAACCTTGATGCCCCGGAAAAGCGGGGCAAGCTTGAAGTAGGTGGTGGAGATGTTGCCGCATCCGATGATGCCGACGCCAAGTTCCTTGGTCATGGATAAACCTGCTTCTCAATAGGATTGGATGGAGGCGAGCGAACGCTTGGCGAAGCGCTTGAAATCACTCGGGTTGTCGTGCTCGGCGATGAAGTAGCGGGCCTTCGTGCCGGAAAGTGCCGCAAACAGGCCTTTCCAGTCGACCGTGCCCTCGCCGACATCGGCCCAGCCGTCCTCGTCCTTCTTCTCGCCTGTCGGCGCGATGTCCTTCACATGCACGGCGGTGATGCGGTCGCCATACTTCTTGATCCAGGCGATCGGATCGGCGCCGCCGCGGATGATCCAGGCGATATCGGCCTCCCAGGAGAGATCCGGTCCGCCCGCAAAGATCAGGTCCTGCGGAATACTGCCATCCGGAAGGGCCGCGAACTCGAAGTCGTGGTTGTGCCAGCCGAAGATCAGCCCGGCATCACGATAGGGCTTGCCGGCCTTCTGCAGCCGCTCGCCGAAGGCGCGCCAGCCAGCGGCATCGGTCGGGCGCTGGTCGGGCATCAGGTAGGGGCAATAGATCGCCTTGATGCCGAGCGCCTTGGCGATTTCGAGCACGCGGGCCGGATCGCTTTCGAGCATGTCCAGGCCAAAGTGCGCGGTCGGCATGGCAAGGCCATTGTCGTCGAGACCTTCCTTGAAGCTGGCGATCTCGGCGTCGCTGAGCGCCGCATAGAGCGCGCCGTAGCCTTCGACCTGGCTGTAGCCGGCGTCGCCGAGTGCTTTCAGCACATTGGCGAAAGGCGGGAAATTGCGAGCGCTATAAAGCTGGAAACTGACGTCCTTCATGAAATCCTCCTCGATTTCGTCCTGGGGGTCTTGGGATAGTGGGATCTTGGGGTTGTTGGGGTCTCGGTATCACCTGAGCCAGGTATCGTAGTCCGACACCAAGAGGTGGGCGGGGCCTGCGTCCTCCTCGATCGCCGAGAAGCGACCGACCGGCTCGCGGAAATAGTTGTCGGTGAGATCGTCGTTGACGGTCGATACTTCGCCCATCAGCACGTCGGCGCCCTCGGCCCAGAAGGCGTGCCAGTTGCCAGGGAGAAGCGTGACGCTTTCACCGGCCTTGAGCTTCAGCAGGTCGCCAGCTTTCAGCGTGCGCAGCCGTGCATCGGTCGCGACAACGACGTCGCTCTCCTCGTCAACCGAGCCGTCCGGTTTGGAATTGTACATCTGCAGCACCAGCGAACCGCCGCCACGGTTGATGATGTCCTCGGTCTTGACCGCGTGACGGTGCAGCGGGTTGACCTGGTCCTTGGCGGTGATCATCAGCTTCTCGGCGTAAACCATGCCCTGCCGGGTCTTCAGATTGGCGGCATTGCCGTTGCGCAGCGTGAAGAGCACCAGCCCGAACTCCTCGAAGCGGCCCTTGCCATAGTCGGTAATGTCCCAGCCGAGCCGGGCATCAAAGATCGTCGGACTGTCGGAAGCGACGCGCGCCTTCAGTTGCTCCGGTGACCAGTAGGCAAAGGGTGGCAGGGTGAAGCCGAAGCTCTTCATGAAGGCATCGCTCTCGGCGATGATGTCGTTGACGTGGCTGCGTTTCATGGCGGTCAACCCTTTCCCTGGCAGGATTCGAGATCGAAGGCGGAAAAGCGCGGCAGCTCACCTGCGTCAAACGGCACCTTCGGGGTAAAACGGATGACCTTCGTCTCGCCGGCCAAGAGGTCGAAGGCGTTGTCGGAATAGCGCCCGGCGACATCCGCCTCGATCATCACATGCAGCGCCAAGCCGCTCGCCTTGACCGTGACGTCGAAGGCGCCTTCGCCTGCGGGCGCGACATCGCGTGTCAGGCCGGACGGCTTGAGGTCGAGCGCCTTGTAGGTGCCGTTGACGTGGTGCCCCTCACCGCGCATGCCGTTCGATGCCTCGAACGACCAGAACAGCAGGTCGCCTTCCGGAATGTCGAAGGCCGCGATCGTCGCCAGCGTTGCCGCCCGGTCCGGGCTGCAGGTACCGGCGACCGCCGCGAGCGGCGTGCGCTGGCCATCGAGCGAAACCAGGAAGGTCTGCAGCGCGACGGTCACCGGCTCTGCCGTATCGTTGACCATCGAGAACGCGATTTCCTTTCCATCTGCCGATGGGATCGCTGCGACCGAGACCGGCTGGAAGAAGCGACGGACCATGTAGTGCATCGCCTTCCAGCTGCCGCCATAGTCGAGGCTCGACCAGGAGGCGACCGGCCAGGTGTCGTTGAGCTGCCAGTAGAGCGTGCCCATGCAATGGGGCTTCAGCGAGCGCCAGTAGTCGACGGCCGTGCGGATCGCCAGCCCCTGCTGCACCTGGCTGAGATAGACGAAAGCCGGAAAATCCTTGGGGAAACGGAAGTAGCGGAACATCGTGCCGGCGATGCGCTCGTTGCCGCCGACATTCTTCTGGTGGCTCTCGATCACGGGCGACGCGATATTGAGGTCCTTCTCGGCCGCAAACTGCCGGATGACCGGCATCGACGTATAGGACTGGAAGCCGAACTCCGAGCAGAAGCGCGGCCGCACGGTGCGGTAATTGTCGAAGGACTTGTTTTCGTGCCAGACCGACCAATAGTGCATGTCGCCGGAACCATCGGCATGCCAGGCGTCGCCGAAGTCGAGATATCCCGACGCCGGGCTCGACGGCCACCAGATCGCTTCGGGCAGCGCCGCCTTCAGCGCCACCTCGATGGTGCGGTTCAGCCGGTCATAGGAGACGAGATAACGGTCGCGATCCTTGCGCGGCTCATCGAACCAGGTGAGCGCGCCGACGAGCTCGTTGTCGCCACACCAGACCGCGATCGACGGATGCGACGACAGGCGCTTGGCCTGGTAGTCCACCTCGGCTGCGACATTCTCCAGGAAATCCGGCGTCGAAGGATAGAGGTTGCAGGCGAACATGAAGTCCTGCCAGACCATGAGGCCCAGCCGGTCGCACAGATCGTAGAACCAGTCCGGCTCGTAGAAGCCGCCGCCCCAGACGCGGATCATGTTCATGTTGGCATCGACAGCCGAGGTCAAAAGGTCTTCGACGCCTTCGCGGGTCACCCGCGACGCCAGCGCATCGGCCGGGATCCAGTTGGCGCCCTTGCAGAAGATCTCGCGCCCGTTGACGCGGAAGGCGAAGCGGCTGCCGGCCTCGTCCTTGTCGGTCAGAAGCTCGACGGTGCGGAAACCGATCTGACGCGTCACCTGCTCCTGCGGCACCTCGACGGTCAGCCGCGACAGGTCCTGCTCGCCGCTTCCAGCCGGCCACCAGCGCTTGGGCTCGCTCACGGTGAAGACATGGGTGATGCGGGTCTCGCCCTTGCCGACGGCGCAATCGAGCCGTTCGCGGTCCTCGTCGAGCGAGAAGTGCACCGGCACAATACCCGGCCCATCGGCAAAGAGCGTCAGCGTCACCACCAGATCGACGCTGCCATCCTCCAGCCAGACCTGCTTGCTCGTCACATGCTCGATGCGGGCGATCTCCAGCCGGCAAAGGGCGATCTCTCCGTAGACGCCGAGCGGCGCGATCGCGAGGTTCCAGTCCCAGCCGAAATGGCACTGGGGTTTGCGCAGCATATTGCCGTTGGCGATCGGTGAATTGCCAGGGTGATAGGGCACGTAGAAGGGCTGCTCCGCCTGCCGCCGCGCGCCTTCGGCAATCGAGGAATGCAACACGATGCGGATGCGGTTCTCGCCTGCAACCAGCGTCTTCGAGACATCCGGGCGATAGCGTCGGAAGCAATTCTCCGCTTCAAGCACCAGCTTGTCATTGACGAACACCGAGGCAACCGTGTCGAGGTATTCAAGGTCGAGATACCAGTAGCCGGCAATGTCGTCGGCACCGACCGTGACCGTGCGCTCGATCACCCAGTCCTTGTGCGCCACCCACTGCACGTCGTTCTCGTTGCGCCCCACATACGGGTCGTCGATCACGCCGGCCTTCAGCAGCGCCGAATGCACATCGCCCGGCAACTCCATTGCCAGCGCATGGCTATTGTCGACGGAAGAAAGTTGCCAATCCCCTGCGAGATCGAGACGAATGGCGGTGCGGGTGAAATCCTCAGAGAGCATGCGCATGGTTCCATAGATCGACCGGCCACGCCGGCACAGTCATTGCTGGGAGGTGCCGGGCAGCGGTGGCCGCCCGGCATCTCCTTATTTCAGAGTCGGTTCTCGCTTGTCGCATCGAAGATCGAGGCGACGCCCATGTCGAAGGAGAGCGTGACCGCCGTGCCCGGCGCATAGCGCCGCTGGCCGGCGATACGAACCGACATCGACTGTCCGGCAAGCTTCAGCCACAGCAGATTGTCGGCGCCCATCGGCTCCTCGATATCGACGACCGCCCGGTGCGAGGCCGGCGCGCCACTTGCCGCTTCGTCGACGCGCACATGCTCGGGCCTCAAGCCCAGCACCACCTTCTGGCCATGCACGAAGGGCGCGCGCGACGGATAGGCCGACACGTCGAAATCGACGCCGTTGGCGTGGACGTAGGCGCGCTGGTCGCGCAGCTGCAGTTCGCCGCGAAAGAAGTTCATCGACGGCGAACCGATGAAGCCGGCGACGAACAGGTTTTCCGGCGCGTTGTAGATCGTCATCGGGTCGGCAAGCTGCTGGATCACGCCGCTCTTCATGACCGCGATGCGGTCGGCAAGCGTCAAGGCCTCGATCTGGTCGTGGGTGACGTAGATCATCGTGTTCTTCAGCGACTGGTGCAGCCGCTTGATCTCGACGCGCAGCTCCGAGCGCAGCTTGGCGTCGAGGTTGGAGAGCGGCTCGTCGAACAGGAACACGTCGACATCGCGCACCAGCGCCCGGCCGATCGCCACACGCTGGCGCTGGCCGCCCGAGAGCTCCGAAGGCTTGCGCTTCAAGAGCGGCTGGATCTGCAGGATCTCGGCGGCGCGGCTGACGCGCTTGTCGATCTCTTCCTTCGGCACCTTGGCGACCTGCAGGCCGAAGGAGAGGTTCTTCTCCACCGACATCTGCGGATAGAGCGCGTAGGACTGGAACACCATGCCGATGCCGCGGTCCTTGGGCTCCTCCCAGGTAACGTTCTTGTTCTTGATGAAGATCTGCCCGTCGCTGACATCGAGCAGACCGGCGATGCAGTTGAGCAGGGTCGACTTGCCGCAGCCGGACGAGCCGAGCAGCACCAGGAACTCGCCGTCCTTGATGTCGAGGTTGAGCGTGTCGAGCACAGTGACGGCACCGAAGCTCAACGACAGGTCTTTGACCGATACGCTGACGTTTTGCATGTTGTTACCCTTTCACTGCGCCGGCGGCGATGCCGCGGACAAAAAGCCGTCCGGAGACGAAGTAGACGAAGAGCGGAACCGCCCCGGTCAGGATCGTCGCCGCCATGTTGACGTTGTATTCCTTCACGCCCTGGACCGAATTGACGATGTTGTTGAGCTGAACCGTCATCGGGTAGTATTCCGGCCGGGTGAACACGACGCCGAACAGGAAGTCGTTCCAGATGCCGGTGACCTGCAGGATCATCGCCACGACGAAGATCGGCAGTGACATCGGCAGCATGATCTTGAAATAGATCGTCCAGAAGCCGGCGCCATCGACGCGCGCGGCCTTGAACAGTTCCTCCGGCAGGCCGGCGAAATAGTTGCGGAAGAGCAGCGTCAGGATCGGCATGCCGAAGATGGTGTGCACGAGGATGAGGCCGGTGAGCGTGCCGTAGATGCCCATTTCCCGCAGTACGATGACGATCGGATAGATCATCACCTGATAGGGAATGAAGGCGCCGACAATCAGGATGGTGAAGAACAGCTCCGCCCCCTTGAAGCGCCAGTTGGCGAGCGCATAACCGTTGACCGAGGCGATCGCGATCGAGACGATCGTCGAAGGAACGGTGATGCGCACCGAGTTCCAGAAGCCGCGCGAAAGGCCGTCGCAGTTGAGCCCCGTGCAGGCGCTCGCCCAGGCCTTTGCCCAAGGCTCGAAGGTGATTTCAACCGGCGGGGCAAAGATGTTGCCGAGCCGGATTTCCGGCATGCCCTTGAGCGAAGTCATGACCATCACGTAGAGCGGCAGCAGGTAGTACAGTGCCACGACGATCAGCGTGCCGTAGATCATGATGTTGCGGCCAGACAACGCCCGGCGGGGCTTGGCGCCGCGGGGGCCGGCGACGACCCGGTTTGTCTGCGCCTGCAGTGCGGCCTCTTCAGTCACCGAATTGAAAGCAACGATATCAGACACGCTTGCGCCCTCCCCCGAATTCCAGATAGGCCCAAGGCACGATGATGATGGCGACGGTGATGAGCATCATCGTCGAGGCGGCAAAGCCCTGACCGAGGTTCTGCGCCTGGAACATGTAGTCGTAGACATACTTTGCAGGCACTTCCGACGCGATGCCGGGACCGCCGCTCGTCTGCGCCACCACCAGGTCGTAAACCTTGACGATGCCGCTGGCGATGATCACCAGCGTGGTGATGAAGACGCCGCGCATCATCGGAATGACGACGAAGATGTAGGTCTTCCACATGGGTATGCCGTCGACGCGCGCGGCCTTCCAGATGTCCTCGTCGATGCCGCGAAGACCTGCGAGCATCAGGCACATGACGAGCCCGGTGCCCTGCCAGAGGGCTGCGATCAGGATGCCGTAGATGACGATGTCGGCATTATAGAGCGGGTCGAAGGTGAAGCTTTCCCAGCCGAGCGAGCGCACCACCGACTGGATGCCGAATTCCGGATTGAGCAGCCATTGCCAGACCAGGCCCGTCACGATGAAGGACAGGGCGAAGGGATAGAGCATGATGGTGCGGAAGGTATTTTCGAAGCGGATCTTCTGGTCCATCAATGCGGCCAGCACGAAGCCGATCAGCAGGCTGAAGATCAGCGAGAAGATGCCGTAGATTGCCAGATTCTGCACCGAAATCAGCCAGCGCGGCGCCGCCCAGAGGCGCTCGTACTGATCGAGGCCGACGAATGAGAGCCGCGGCAACAGCTTGGAATTGGTGAAGGAATAGACGACCGTCCAGATCGTGCCGCCGAGGAAGATCACCACGGCCGTCAGAATCATCGGGACGGAGGCAATCTTCGCGTTCAGGTTCCGCAGCCACTGGTTCGGTCGGCCCGAACCTTGTGTGTAACCCGCCATGTTTCGTTCCTCCGGAACTGCATTGGGTTTCGGACGATGGGCAGCCCCGCGCACTCAGCGCGCAGCGCTCTGCCACATCAGGGCGACAACCACTCCCATGGGGCCCGCAAACGCATCACGCGCGGACGACCGGCACATCCTGCCGAATGGGAGGCTTTGACCGGCCTCGTTTTCAAAGAGGCCGGCCAAGGCAGTTGCGGTTACTCCGCGTTCGCGATGATGTCGGCGAAGCGCTTCTGCGCGTCTTCCGGCGTGATCGACGGGTTGGCGAAGAATTCGGAGAACAGGTCTTCCTTCTGCTTCTGGCTGTCGGCCGAAAGCAGCTGGTCGGTACCCTGGATCACGTTGCCCTTGGCAAGAATGTCCAGCCCCTTCTTCATGCAGTCGTTGGCAGCCGCCAGATCGACGTCGCCGCGCACCGGCAGCGAACCCTTCTTGAGGTTGAAGGCGACCTGCGTCTTCGGATCGAGCAGCGTCGAGGCCAGCGCTTCCTGCGCCTTCGACTTTTCCTCGTCCTTCAGAAGCGGGAAGTAGAAGGCGTCGCCACCGGTCGAGATGATCTCGTTGACGCCGAGGCCCGGCAGGCAGGTGTAGTCGGTTCCGGCCTTCTGGCCGGCAAGCGCGAATTCACCCTGCGCCCAGTCGCCCATGATCTGGCCGCCGGCCTTGCCGGTGATGACCATGTTGGTCGCCTGGTTCCAGTCCTGGACGTTGGAGCCCTTCGACATGCGGCGGGCATCATCGGCAGCCTTGAAGACCTTGGCGATCTCAGGACCCGCTGCCACTTCCTCGTCCTTGTCGCCGAACACCTTCTGGAAGGTGTCCTTGCCGGCGATCGCCACCATCAGCACGTCGAAGGCGCCGGCTGCCTGCCACGGCTGACCGCCGACGGCGAGCGGCACGATGCCTGCCTTTTCGAGCGCGGGCGCCGCGGCCACGAATTCATCCCAGTTCTTCGGAACCTCGACGCCGGCCGCCTTGAAGGCCGCATTCGACAGCCACAGCCACTGCCAGGAGTGGATGTTGACCGGGGCGCAATAGATCTTGCCGTCGATCGTGCAGGAATCGAGCAGGCTCGCCGGCTTGATGATGTCCTTCCACTTCTCGCGGGTTGCGACATCGGTGAGATCACGCATCAGCCCGGCCTGAACCAGTTCCTCGGCCTGGCGACCATGGTTGAACTGCGTGGCGCCCATCGGGTCGCCACCGGTGATGCGGCTGATCATGATCGGACGGGCGGTGCCGCCAGAACCGGCGATCGCGCCGTCGACCCAGTGATTGCCCGTCGCATCGAAGGCCTTGGCGAGTTCCGCGACCGCGGCAGCTTCGCCGCCCGAGGTCCACCAATGGGTCACTTCAAGATCGACAGCGTTGGCTGCGCTGAGCGGCAGGGCCACGGCGGCTGAAAGCACGGCGGCGAAAGAACGTAAATTCATGAGTCTCCTCCCTCACTGTAACGTTACCGTAAAAAACTTAGTGCAATCGATTACAGGACGCAACACCCACCACAATCGATTTAAACAGAATCTTAAAAAACACCCATTGCGTGCATACGGCAGCCGCGTTCCAAAGCGCTTTGCGCGCAATGGCGGCACCCACGCGGCCAGCAGGAATCCCTTACATCGCGCTGAAATACATATATTTTCCGCAACAAAGGCGCACCGGCATCGGAGGCGCCATCTCGCAAGTGCAAAAAGCATGCGCCAAAACTTCCGATTCAACCAGTCCGCTCCATCTTTCGCAGCGCAGCAACGAAAACGCTCGACATCGCAACTGTATCGTTACAGATTTGAAGCAATTTGATCCATCCAAAGCAGCATAGCCGCCACCGACTTTTCGTATATAACGCGATGACGTGACAGGGCGACGGCGCGGCGGATGGAACTGAACCGACGCGTTTCGCTGCCGGATGGGCAATCTGGCGGCGGGCGGCAAGAGAGTGGGCGGGTGACGGCAATGGACAACAAGACGAAAAACAGGCCGCAGACACTGCCGGATGGAGCCCGTCCGACACTGAAGACGATCGCCTTCATGACCGGGCTCGGCATCACTACGGTTTCGCGGGCGTTGAAGGATGCGCCCGATATCGGTGCGGAAACCAAGGAGCGTGTGCGGCTCGTCGCCAAACAGATCGGCTACCAGCCGAACCGCGCCGGCGTGCGCCTGAGGACCGGCAAGACCAACGTCATCAGTCTCGTATTGACGCTGGAAGAAGAGATCATGGGCATCACCAGCCCGATGGTCGTCGGCATCACCGAGATCCTTGCCGGCACGCCCTACCACCTGGTCGTCACCCCCTATAGCGCCGTCAAGGACGCTCTGGCGCCGATCCGCTATATCCTCGACACGGGTGCTGCCGACGGCGTGATCATCTCGCGAACCGAGCCGCACGACCCGCGTGTGGCGCTTTTGACCGAGCGCGGCCTGCCCTTCGTCACCCATGGCCGCACGGAGATGGGCATCGTTCACCCCTATCACGACTTCGACAACGAGCGTTTCGCCTACGAGGCGGTACGCAAACTGGTGGCGCGCGGCCGGCGGAAGCTGGTGTTGCTCGAGCCGCCGCCGCACCTCACCTTCTATTCACACATGCGCGCCGGTTTCGAGCGTGGGCTCCGCGATTTCCAGGCGGATGCAGTCGGCTTCCACCAGACCAACATTGACCATTCGCTGGTCGAGATCCGCGACGCCTTCGAACCCCTGATGCGCTCGGCGGACGCGCCCGACGGCATCGTTTCGGGCAGCGGCTCCGGTGCGATCGCTTTGATTGCCGGCCTGGAAATGGCCAAGAAGAAGCTCGGCGAAGACTGCGACATGGTCTCGAAGTCACCGAGCGACTTCCTGCGCTGGCTGCGCCCGGAAGTCATGACCATGTACGAGGACATCCGCGTGGCCGGTCGGGAACTGGCCAAGGCAGTCATCGGCCACATCGACGGCCAGCCGCCAGAAACGCTGCAGAGCCTCAGCCAGCCCGAGTTCCAGCCGCCGATCACGCGTGGCTTGCGCGCCTAGGAAAGGCTGAAAACAGCCCTCCTGTCTTGCTTGTGACGCAGAAACCTGCGACAGGCCGGAGCAACAATTGGGCGCGACTGCGCCCCGCTCCTCCCTTCAGGCTACCGCAGACATGATCCGTATCGAAAACATCAGCAAGCAGCTCAGCCACCGCATTCTTTTCATCGAAGCCTCCGCCGCGCTCAACCGCGGCGAAAAGGTCGGCCTCGTCGGCCCGAACGGCGCCGGAAAGTCCTCGCTCTTCCGCATGATCACCGGCGAGGAAATCCCCGACGAAGGCCAGGTCGCCGTCGATAAGGGCGTCACCATCGGCTACTTCAACCAGGACGTCGGCGAGATGTCCGGCAACAGCGCCGTTGCCGAAGTGATGAACGGCGCTGGCCCTGTCAGCGAAGTTGCCGCCGAACTGCGCGAGCTCGAGGCCGCCATGGTCGATCCGGATCGCCTCGACGAGATGGACGCGATCATCGAGCGTTACGGCGAGGTGCAGGCGCGCTACGAGGAGCTCGACGGCTACGCGCTCGAGGGCCGCGCCCGCGAAGTGCTGGCGGGCCTGAGCTTTTCCCAGGAAATGATGGACGGTGACGTCGGCAAGCTCTCGGGCGGCTGGAAGATGCGCGTGGCGCTCGCCCGCATTCTCCTGATGCGGCCGGACGTGATGCTGCTCGACGAACCGAGCAACCACCTGGATCTCGAAAGCCTGATCTGGCTCGAAGACTTCCTCAAGAACTACGACGGCGCGCTGATGATGACCTCGCACGACCGCGAGTTCATGAACCGCATCATCACCAAGATCATCGAGATCGACGCGGGCCAGCTCAACGCGTATTCGGGCGACTACGGCTTCTACGAGCAGCAGCGCGCTCAGAACGAGAAGCAGCAGCAGGCGCAGTTCGAGCGCCAGCAGGCGATGCTCGCCAAGGAAATCAAGTTCATCGAGCGCTTCAAGGCGCGCGCCTCGCACGCCTCCCAGGTGCAGAGCCGGGTAAAGAAGCTCGAAAAGATCGACCGGGTCGAGCCGCCGAAGCGCCGCCAGACCGTCGCCTTCGAATTCCGCCCCGCGCCGCGTTCCGGCGAAGACGTCATCAACATCAAGGGCGTGCACAAGAAATATGGCAGCCGCAGCATCTATGAAGGTCTCGACTTCATGGTGCGCCGCCGCGAGCGCTGGTGCATCATGGGCATCAATGGTGCCGGCAAGTCGACGCTGTTGAAGCTCGTCGCCGGTTCCACCGAGCCGGACGAAGGCAATGTCGCGCTCGGCGCCAGCGTCAAGATGGGCTACTTCGCCCAGCACGCCATGGACGTGCTCGATGGCGACCGCACGGTGCTGCAGCAGCTCGAAGACACCTTCCCGCAGGCGGGCCAGGCGCCGCTGCGCGCGCTTGCCGGCTGCTTCGGCTTTTCGGGTGACGATGTCGAGAAGAAGTGCCGGGTGCTTTCCGGCGGCGAGAAGGCGCGCCTGGTGATGGCGATCATGCTGTTCGACCCGCCGAATCTGCTTGTTCTCGACGAACCGACCAACCACCTCGACCTCGACACCAAGGAAATGCTGATCAAGGCGCTCGCGGACTACGAAGGCACGATGCTGTTCGTTTCGCACGACCGCCACTTCCTCGCAGCCCTTTCCAACCGTGTGCTGGAGCTGACGCCCGAGGGCATCCATCAGTATGGCGGCGGTTACACGGAATATGTCGAGCGGACCGGCCAGGAAGCGCCGGGTCTTCGCAGCTGAAGCAAAGCAAGCTGGGCGTCGCGCGCCGGCGCCCAGCATTTCGCAGTCACCGCCTTCCTCGGCGGGACCGAGGACCTGCAAGCAGAACCCAAACGCATAACGCGACCCTGCTCTAAATCGGTACTGAAAAAACTAGGTTCTTGTGGCGCTGCCGTGGCAACGCCCACCGATCCTAACTTATCGCGCCGTGAAATCGATGGGACTTTGGTCCGACTCTTGCTGCCAAAGGTCTGAGTGTCATTGCCGCGCCATGCACCGGTCACATATTGCACGGGCTGGGGCGCCATCGCAGCAAACTAAAAGCTGCCAATCACTTCAGACAGGTGATGTTCGGCATGACATCGAGAATAGCATGGAAAGACAGGCTGACTGACCGCGCGTGGGCCTTCCTGTCCAATCCCTTGACCATCGGCATCTATCTTGCGTTCGCCATGCTTTGCGCCTTCGTCGGCAGCGCAACGACCGGTGTCCCGGCCTATCTGCTTATGGCCATCGGCTTTCTGCTGGTGATCTTTGTCGATCCGCCAAAGAGGCTGGGTAGGCTGCGGCAACGGCGCCGCCGCTCGTCACCGGCAAACACGGTTGCGCCATTCCCGCGTCGCACGGATGAGCGCCAAACGATGCGGGGTTCGCAGCGCCCTGGCGAATGCAGCCGAACCCGCGACGACCGCCACGCTTCTCGGCGCTAGCCGCGCCCGCCAGGGGTCTTTGGGACAACTGGCGTCACGCGGTGCACAAGCCTCAGCCCGCAACAATCGGCCCTTTCGGCCGCTTTCCGTCTGACGTACATTCCCATGAACGGACGCATGACGTCCACGGTGCAGCCAAGCCATCTAGCATGAGATGGCGATGAAAGCGCGTGGGCACGATGAAGACGAAACACTACGTGCTGCAAATCTTTCGCGCCGCCTTCACCGACAGGCTGGTGCTGATCATCGTTGTGCTGATGATTGCCTCGCTTTTCGCCGTCCTGCCGATCAAGTCCTGTTCCAATCCCACCGCGTCAGGCGGCGGGGGAACCACAGACCGATCTGTACCCGTCTCGATGACAGGCTAGCACCCCGTCCAGGCAAAACGGGGCCCAAACGAAAACGGGGCGACCCGAAGGCCGCCCCGCATTGATCTGTTTACCCGAACGGTCAGGCGTTGAGGCCGCTGCCCCACGGGCCATGATGGCTGTCGGCGCCGTCGACGCGATCAAAGCCATGGGCGCCGAAGAAGTCGCGCTGCGCCTGGATGACGTTGGCCGTGCCGCGGCCGCGGCGGTAGCTGTCGAAGTAGCCGAGTGCGGAGGCGAGTGCCGGAACCGGCAGACCGCCGAGAACGGCTGCCGAGACGACGCGGCGCAGCGCCCCGTCGGTGTCCTTGACCATGGCGGCAAAGGCCGGCGTGACGATCAGGTTGGCGGCATCCGGCGCCTTGGTGAAGGCGGTGGTGATCTCGTCCAGGAACTGCGAGCGGATGATGCAGCCGGCGCGCCAGATCTTGGCGATCGTCGGCATCGGCAGGTTCCAGTTGAACTCCTTGGACGCCGCCGACATCACGGCAAAGCCTTGCGCATAGGCGCCGATCTTGGCGGCAAGCAGCGCGCTTTCGAGATCCTTGATGAAGGCTGCCTTGTCGGCAACCTTGAACTCGCCGACTGCGGGAAGGCCGAGGATCTTCTCGGCCGCTTCGCGCTCGTCCTTCATCGAGGAGATGCTGCGCGCGGCAACCGCCGCCTCGATGCCGGTTGCCGGCACGCCCATGTTCTGCGCCTCGATCACCGACCACTTGCCGGTGCCCTTCTGGCCGGCCTTGTCGAGGATCAGGTCGACGATCGGCTTGCCGGTCAAAGGATCGGCAGCCTTCAGTACCTTCTCGGTGATCTCGATCAGGTAGGAGTTGAGGCGGCCCTTGTTCCAGGTGCCGAAGACTTCGCCAATCTCGCTCGCCGACATCTTCAGGCCGTCGCGCAGGATGCCGTAGATTTCGGCGATCATCTGCATGTCGGCATATTCGATGCCGTTGTGGATGGTCTTGACGAAGTGGCCGGCGCCGTTTTCGCCGAGCCAGGCGACGCAAGGCACGTTGTCGTACTTGGCGGCGATCGAGGTCAGCACGCTCTCGACGCGCTTCCAGGACTCTTCCTTGCCGCCGACCATGATCGAGGGGCCATGACGGGCACCTTCTTCACCGCCGGAAACACCCATGCCGATGAAGGTAAGACCCGAATCCTTCAGCGTCTCGAAGCGGCGCATCGTGTCGCGGAAGTTGGCGTTGCCGGCATCGATCATGATGTCGCCCTTGGCGAGATACGGCTTCAGGATTTCCATCTGCTGATCGACCGGCTCGCCGGCCTTGATCATGATGATGATCGGACGCGGCGGGCGGATGGCGGCGACAAACTCTTCAATGGTGTCGCAGGGCACGATCTGGCCCTGGAGGTCGCCGGCCTCCGCGTAGAATTTGTGCGTCGCTTCGACGGTGCGGTTGAAGACCGCGATCTTGTTGCCTTTTTCAGCGATGTTGAGCGCCAGGTTCGAGCCCATGACACCGAGACCGATTAGGCCGATTTCCGCCTGTGACACGTGATTGCCTCCATTGGACAGAAGTGCCGGGCGCGATCGGGATAAACGCGTCTGTGCCGGCCCTTCGAATTGAACTTCGCCCCCTCGCGCGGGGCTCTGTCGAAGGCCCAGGCGCGAGAAGCGACGGCGGAGGTTGTTTTGGCATTCAAATCGATTAAGGACAAGTGATTACTGACGAAATCACTTCTTTTCAGGCTTGCCATCGCCATCGTCGAGCACCCGCCAGGAGGCGCCTTCGAGGTCTTCGTATTGGCCGCTCTTCAGTGCCCAAAGGAAGGCGACGAGGCCAATCCCACCGAGAAACAGCGCGATGGGAATGAGATAGATCAGCGTGTTCATGAGGCGCTCCCGACCGGCCGCAGCGTGACAGGTGCCTTCTGTTCGGCGACCTCCGTGACATTGCCGGTCGCCGCGCGCAGGCGCAAGGCGTTGGCAACGACGATCACCGACGAGGTCGACATGGCGACGGCCGCGATCAGCGGTGTGGCATAGCCGAGGATCGCGATCGGGACGGCGATGACGTTGTAGCCAATCGCCAGGGCAAAATTCTGGCGGATCAGCCGCCCGGCCCGGCGCGACGTATCGATCGCCATCGGCACGGCGTTCAGCCCCTGGTGCAGGAAGACGAAGTCTGCCGCCTGGCGGCCAACATCGGCGGCCGTTGCCGGCGCCATCGAGACGTGCGCGGCGCGCAGCGCCGGCGCGTCGTTGATGCCGTCACCGACCATCAGCACTCGGTGACCACCCTCGGCGGCCGCTGCGCATTCATCGACCTTGCCGCGTGGCGTCAGTTCCGCCTTGAAGCGCTCGATGCCGGCCCGCTTGGCAAGGGCGGCGACGACCGGCGCGCGGTCGCCCGAAAGAATGCCCGTCGAAAGGCCGAGCCGTCCAAGCTCCTCGATGCTCTCGCGGGCGAACGGCCTGAGCCGGTCCTCGAAGCGGAAGCAGGCGAGTTCGCGGCCATCGAGCGACAGGATCACTTCCGACTGGCCGGTCGCCTCGCCGGCATCGCCGCAGGCAAAGGCGCGGCTGCCAAGCCGGTAGAGACCGGTTTGCGTCTGCGCTTCAATGCCGGCACCGGGGATTTCGCGGATGTCGCCATTGACGACGGGCGCGATCGCCGCCGCATCATGAATGGCCATCGCCAGCGGATGGCGCGAATGAACGGCGAGCCCCGCCGCCGTCGCGAGGATCGATGGCTGAATGTCCCCGCCATTGACAAGCCGCGGCTCGCCAACCGTGAGTGTTCCGGTCTTGTCGAGCAGCACCGTATCGATCTCGGCAAGCCGCTCCATCGCCGAGCCGTCCTTGACCATGACGCCGTTCTGGAAGAGCCGTCCGGCGGCAATCACCTGCACGACAGGTACCGCAAGCCCGAGCGCGCAGGGGCAGGTGATGATCAGCACCGCGACGGCGACCAGCATCGCATGATGGAAATCGCCGTTGACGAACATCCAGCCGATAAAGCTGACCAGAGCCAGCAAATGCACCGCCGGCGAATAATATTGTGCCGCGCGGTCGGCGATGCGGCGGTAGCGCGCCCTGCCCCCTTCGGCGGCTTCCATCAGCCCCATGATCTCGGCAAGCAGCGAGTCGCGTGCCGCCGCCGTCGCCTCGATCGTCAGCGGTCCTGTGAGGTTCAGCGTACCCGCCTCGACGGCGTCGCCGACCTTGACCGGCGCCGGCGCGCTCTCGCCATTGACGATCGAGCGATCGAGATCGCTGGTGCCCATGAGGATGCGGCCATCAACGGGGATGCGCTCGCCGGCAGCGATCGCCAGTTTCTCGCCTGGCTTGATCTCGTCGACAGGGCGATACTCGCGTCCGCCGTCAGCATCCACCACCATGGCGCCGCGCGGCGAAAGCCTCGCCAGGCTGCTGATCGCCGAGCGGGCGCGCCCGCGCATCATGTGGTCGAGCGTGCGGCCGATCAGCAGGAAGAAGAGCAGCATCACCGTGCCGTCGAACCAGGCATGGGTGCCGTGGGTGATCGTCTCGTAGAGCGAGATCGAATAGGAGAGCGTGATCGCCAGCGCAATCGGCACGTCCATGTTGGTACGGCCGTGCTTCAGTGCGTTCCAGGCGGACGCATAGAAGAAGCGTCCGGCATAGATCAGCGTCGGGGCGGCAATCAGCGCCGAGATCCAGTGAAAGAGATCGCGGGTCGCCGCCTCCGCCCCAGACCACACCGAGACCGAAAGCAGCATGATGTTGGCCGAGGCAAAACCCGAGACGGCAACGGCGCGCACCAGCTTCTTCAGCGTCTGATCGCCGTCTTCCTCGCCCGGCGCGAAAAGATGGGTCTCGTAGCCGCGCGAACGGATGGCCTGCGCCAGTTCCCGCGGATCGGTACGGGCGCCATTTACCTCTTCCTTCCAAACGATCGACACGCGCCGCGACGAAAGGTTCACGCGCGCCCGGTCAACCTCCGGCCGTGTCTTCAAGGCGCCCTCGAGCGTGGTAATGCAGGCGCCGCAATGCACGCCGGGCACGCTCAAATCCGTCTGGCGCAGGCCGCCGCCGAGCGACCGGCTCATCAACCACAGCTCTTCCGTTGTCGGCAGTCCCTGCCCGGCCCTGTCGACCTCCAGAGCCATTTCGGTTCCGGGAGCACAGCAGCTCATTTCGCAGCTCCCGGCACCATGAAGCGGATGGCCTGGCGGTAGACGACGGTCTCGCCTGATGTCGCGGTGATATCGGCGATCCACTGGCCGCGCTTCAGCGCGGTTGCGGCAACGAACACGCCCTCGCCCTGATGCGCCATTTCAACCGTGACGTCCTCATGCTCCTCGACCGGGCGTTTCAGCACAGCCACCACCTTGTCGGCAGTCATCTCCGGGTTGCCCCGGCGCGTCAGCGTGTAGCGCAGCGCCTCGTTTTCGACGCTGAGCTTGCCGTCGAGGCCATCGGCGACAAAGGCCTTCGCTTCCTTCACCTTGCCGTTGAACTGCTGGCTCGCGACATAGGTGTTTTGCACCACCAATCCGCTCCAGCTATGGCTGGCGTTCCAGGCCATGATCAGATTGACGGTGATGATCGTGCCGAAGAACAGCACCATGACGCCGAGCATGTGCCAGCCGGTGAAGGGCCGCGGTGCCTTTGCCTGTTTTGCCCCTGCCTGGTTTATCGTCATTTTGCGGCTCCCGGGCTGTTGAAGTTGGCCTTGTAGACGTCGCGCTCATGGCTCGACGGATCCTCGACGATCAGGCTGAAACCGTCGTCCGCCTCGCCAAGCTTGTCCTTTGGCAGCGTCACGAACACCTTGACTGCCGTCACCTTGTCCGGATCGACACCGAGGGCGAAGGTGCGGCCGTCGCCCGCTGCCTGGCCGGCGATGCGCATGGTCGCAGAGGGCATCCCGTCGATTGCGAGCGTGATCGTGCGTTGTTCGGGGATCATGTTCAAGAGCTTGACCATGTAGCCGTTGCGCACCGAACCATCGGATTCGACGACGAATTGCGGGTTGCGGTCGTGCAGCACGTTGAGTTCCAGCCGGTCGCGCGACAGGAGCGCATAGAGCAGACCGATACCGACCAGCGTCCAGACGCCGAGATAGACGAGCACACGGGGCCGGAAGACGATCTTCCAGTTGAAGTGGCGAACCTTGTCCGAAAATGCGCCGTCGGCGTTGCGCACCCGACCCGGATCGATCGCCGCCGTACCGCCATTGGTGGCCAGCGCCATGTTGGCGGCATAGTCGTTGAGCGTCGCATAGGAAATCAACCCGCGTTCACGGCCGAGCTTGTCCATGACACCGTCGCAGGCATCGATGCAGAGCGCGCAGGTGATGCATTCGAGTTGCTGGCCGTCGCGAATGTCGATGCCCATCGGACAGACGACGACGCAGGCGTTGCAATCGACGCAATCGCCGACGGCCTCCCCGGCAGCGACGGCCTTTTTCTGGTGGCGCGAGCGCGGCTCACCGCGCCAGTCGTTATAGGTCACGACCAGCGAGTTTTCGTCGAGCATTGCCGCCTGGATGCGCGGCCACGGGCACATATAGGTGCAGACCTGCTCGCGCATCAGTCCACCGAAGACATAGGTCGTCGCCGTGAGAATCGCGACGGTCATGTAGGCGACCATGGGCGCTTCCAGCGAAACGAAGCTTTTCAAAAGCGTCGGCGCATCGGCGAAATAGAAGATCCAGGCGCCGCCCGTCGCGATGCCGATCATGATCCAGATCGAGTGCTTCGACACGCGCTTGACGATCTTGTCGAACGTCCAGGGACCGGCATCGAGCTTCATACGGGCATTGCGGTCGCCTTCGATATAGCGTTCGACCACCAGGAAGAGATCGACCCATACCGTCTGCGGACAGGTATAGCCGCACCAGGCGCGGCCGACGGCAGACGTCACCAGGAACAGGCCGAAGCCGGCCATGACGAGCAGGCCTGCGACGAAGAAGAACTCCTGCGGCCAGATCTCGATGAAGAAGAAATAGAAGCGCCGGGCGGCGATATCGACGAGCACAGCCTGGTCCGGCGCATGCTCGCCACGATCCCAACGGATCCAGGGCGTCAGATAATAGATGCCGAGCGTCACCAGCATCACCAGCCACTTGAAGCGGCGGAAGCTGCCTTCGGCACGCTTCGGGAAGATCTTCTTGCGCTTTTCGTAGAGCGGCTTGCGCACATGCGCCGCATTGACCGGTTCGGCCTCGTGACGTTCGACGGAGGCTGGATTTGCGGCGGATTGTGGGCTCATTTGTGGGAAATCCCCGGATATGTCATGTATTGCACCACGTTTTGCCTGATTTGGCGGCCGAAAACGTTGATCTGTGTCAAGTTTGCGGGCTAAAGCGCCAGCATGCGGCGAAAGGTCCAGGCGCTCGAAAGAGATGCCAGGCTCAAAAGTAGTAAACGGCCTTTCCCATCCGATCCGCATCGCGGTTCGCCACATCACCACACCTTGCAATACCAATGAGGAACCGCATGGACACGATCATCGGCTTTCTGAACACGATCTTTTGGGGCTACGTGCTGATCTACGGCCTGCTCGCCGTCGGCATCTACTTCACCCTGCGGCTCGGCTTTCCGCAGATCGTGCATTTCGGCGAGATGTTCCGGGTCTTAAGCAGCGGCGGCTCGAAGGATGCGGCCGGTATCAGCCCGTTCCAGGCGCTGACCGTCAGCCTCGCCTCGCGCGTCGGCACCGGCAACCTCGCCGGCGTTGCCGTTGCGCTCTATCTCGGTGGTCCCGGTGCCACCTTCTGGATGTGGATGGTGGCGCTCGTCGGCATGGCGACGGCCTATGCGGAAAGCGCGCTGGCGCAGCTCTACAAGGTGCGCAACGAAAACGGTCAATATCGCGGCGGTCCCGCCTTCTACATCGCCCGCGGCCTCAACGCGCCCTGGGCGGCGACGATCTTCTCCGTCTGCCTGATCCTCTCCTTCGGCCTCGTCTTCAACGCCGTGCAGGCCAATTCCATCGCGGACGCCGTCCAGGGTGCGTTCGGTGTGCCCAAGATCGCCGTCGGTATCGCGGTTGCGACCATCTCCGGCATCGTCATCTTCGGCGGCATCCGCCAGATCGCCCGCGTCGCCGAAATCGTCGTGCCCTTCATGGCGATCGCCTATCTCCTGACCGCGATCTACGTGCTCGTCGTCAACGCGTCGATCGTGCCGAGCGTGCTGTGGACGATCATCTCCAGCGCCTTTGGCCTGCAGGAAGCGGCAGGCGGTGTCGCCGGCGGCGTCACGGCTGCGATGATGAACGGCGTCAAGCGTGGCCTGTTTTCCAACGAAGCCGGGATGGGCTCGGCCCCGAACATCGCGGCCGTCGCCACGCCCGTGCCGCACCACCCGGCGTCGCAGGGCTTCGTGCAGTCGCTCGGCGTCTTCATCGATACGATCCTGATCTGCACCGCGACCTCGGTCATGATCCTGCTGTCGGGCACCTTGGAACCCGGTTCCGGCGTCACCGGAACGCAGCTGACGCAAGCGGCCATGAACGTGCATATCGGCTGGGCCGGCAGCTACTTCATTGCCATCGCGATCTTCTTCTTCGCCTTCACCTCGATCATCGGCAACTATTCCTATGCGGAGAATGCGCTCACCTATCTCGGCGGCGCCAATCGCGTCGGCGTTCTGGTCATGCGCTGCGCCGTGCTCGTCATGGTCGTCTGGGGTGCGTCCGAGAGCATCACCACCGTGTTCGACGCGGCAGACGCCTCGATGGGGCTGATGGCGACGATCAACCTCATTGCCATCGTGCTCCTCTCCGGTACCATTGCCAAACTGACGAAGGACTATTTCGCCCAGCGCCGGCAGGGTCTCGACCCGGTGTTCCATGCGGCCGACTATCCGGAGCTGCAGGGCCAGATCGACGGCGAGATCTGGTCGCGCCAAGAGGCGGCCGGCACGGTCCGAAGCGTGGAGGACAAGGCATGGACGGCGCCCACGGGCCGCTGAGACAGACGGAGCCGGCTCCGGCAGAGCCGACACTGGCCAAGCGGCGCGGTATCTATCGAGAGTATGCCGCGCCCGGCGCACTCGGCGGCCATGTCGAATGCCTCTGGCGCCACCAATTGCCGGAGGGGACGGCCGCCCCCATCGCGGTCGTACCCGACGGCTGTGTCGATATCCTCTGGTCCAGGCACGGCCTGGCGGTTGCCGGGCCCGACCGGGTGGCCGCCTTCCCCGTCTTCGCGCCGGGCACCGACATCATCGGCCTGCGCTTCCGCCCGGGCATCGCGGCGTCCTTCCTGCACACATCGCTTTCGCAGATCATCGGCGCGGTCGTTCCGCTCGACGCCTTCTGGGGTTCAGCCGCGCGCGAACTCGAAACCAGGATTGAGGACGCGCCCGATGCGGTCCGCCGCGCCGAGATGCTCACGGAAGCGGTGCTTGAGCGCCTGCCGGCCGTCTCGCCGCCATCAGGCGATATCGCCGCCACCCTCGCCCATCTTCGGCAGAGCCATGGCTCGTCCGACAACAACCCCATCCGCGCCCTCGCTACCATCACCGGCACCAGTGAAAGGACGCTGAGGCGCCGCTGCCACGAGCATTTCGGCTACGGCGCCAAGACGCTCGACCGCATCCTGCGCCTACAGCGCTTCCTCGGGGCATGCCAAAGGGAACCATTCGCCACGCTCGGCCTGCTTGCGCTCGATGCCGGCTATGCCGACCAGGCGCATCTGTCGCGCGAGGCCAGGCAGCTGACCTCGCTCTCACCCGCCGAAATCCGCCGCCAGCTCGTCGGTGACCGGGAGGCGGCCTGACTGGCCGTTTCGTTCAAGACCGGTCGGGCGACCCGTGCTACTCCGTCATGCAGGAGAACAAAGCATGGCAACACTTGAAGCAAAGATCGTTCACACCACCATCGACCGCGACTGGCGCGACGTCTATGCCTTCATGGCAAAGCCCGAGAACATGCCGCGCTGGGCGTCCGGCCTGTCGTCGGGCTTGACCCGCGAGGGTGATCACTGGCTGGCGCCGGGTCCGCTCGGTAATGCCCGCGTGCGCTTTGCGCCTGACAACGCCTTCGGCGTCACCGATCATCTCGTCACGCTGGAAGACGGCACAGAGGTCCACAATGCGCTGCGCGTCGTGTCGAACGGCGACGGCGCGGAGGTGATGTTCACGCTGCTGCGGCAGCCGGGCATGAGCGCCGAACAATTTGCCGGCGATGCCGGCTGGGTGGCGAAGGATCTCGCCACCTTGAAATCGATCATGGAATCCGGAGAAGACAGGTAGAAAAATGGGTAACAAGGGCAACGACAGCCGCATCGACTATGTCGAGTTCAATGTCTCCGACATCGCCGCCACCAAGGCCTTCTACGGCAGCGCCTTCGGCTGGACCTTCACCGACTACGGCCCGGAATATTGCGAATTCCAGGACGGCCGACTGACCGGCGGCTTTACCACCACCGGCCCCGTCGGCAGCGGCGGACCGCTGATCATCCTCTATGCCGACAAGCTCGAGGATATGCTCGCCCGCGTCGAAAAGGCCGGCGGCAGGATCGTCAAGCCGATCTTCACCTTCCCTGGCGGAAGGCGCTTTCATTTCGCCGACCCGGATGGTTACGAACTGGCGGTCTGGTCTGCGCAGTAAATTGCCGGGAGGGTCAGGCCAGGAGGGCGGTGGCGCTACGACCGCACCGCTTCCCTGTGGACACGCGCTCCGGCTTTACGCCGGTTTAATCTCTACACGTCAGAATTGCGCGCGACGAACACGAGGGCGCGCAAGAGCATGGCCGACACGCATGATTTTCTGAAGAACTCCGTCATCATCGGCGCCCATCCCGATGACGAGTTGCTGTGGTTCACCTCGATCCTCCGAAAAGTCGACGAGGTGATCATCCTTTACCGCGATATCTGGTCGGAGCCGCAGATGGGCGACGCACGCGCCGCTGCGATCAAGGCCTACCCGCGCGGCAACGTGCGCTTTCTGGAAATGGAAGAAACCGGCTCCTTCGATTGCGCCGACTGGACGAACCCGAAGCCCGGTCCCTTCGGAATGGAGTTCGGCACCGAAGGCACACGCCGCGAAGCCAAGCGCATCGTCAAGAAATCGCTGTCGCAGATCATGCCCGGCAGCTTCCGCCACTCCACCCGGCCGATCGCCCAGGCTTACCGGGACAATTACGAAACGCTCTATCGCACGCTGCTGCCGCTCCTGAAGCCCGACATGAACGTCTTCACCCACAATCCCTGGGGCGAATACGGCCATGAGGATCACGTGCAGGTCTTCCGGGTGCTCGACCGGCTACGCGACGAGATCGGCTTCAAGCTCTGGATGTCGAACTATTGCACCGAGCGCTCCATGCCGCTCGCCATGCAGTATTTCAGCCGCAGGCCGCAAGACTATATCCGTCTGCCCGCCGACAAGGGCTTCGCCGAGCAGGTGGCAAACATCTATCGCCAGCACGGCTGCTGGACCTGGCGCGACGACTGGATCTGGTTCGACGATGAGTGCTTCATGGAAGCGCCGTCGAGCAAGCCGGAAAGCGGCGGTTTTCACCTCCTGCCGATGAACCTTTTCAACTTCGGCACGGTCGTGAGAAAGCCGGTCAACACCTCGCTGCTGCTCGGCACGGCGCTATCGAGCGTCGTGGTCGGCGCCACCATCGCCGCAGCCCTCGAATAAGAAGGCCCGGCGCCTGCCGCTTCGGGCGTCGCCATCAGGCAAGCGCCGGCTCGGCGAAGTAAACCACCATCCGCAGATGCCGGTGCTCGTCCACAACCAACGTCTCGTGGCGGAAACGCAGGCGCCCGGCCCCGGCATCGATCAGGGACCCAATCCCGCGACGGACCTCGTCACCGCCGGGCGCTGCCCACCAGCGCCTGAAATCGGCCGACAGGTCCTTCAGGCTTTCGACCAGGGCCAGCATCGACGGATCATCCGGCGCCACGGCAAAATCGTATCGGAACTGGGCAAGCAGCTTCGGCGCGTCCTCGCGCCAGGCAGGCATGCGCCTCCGTATCTCGGGATCGGCAAACACCATTTGCAGGATATTGCCAAGCTCCGGCTGCCGGGCGCTAAAGCCGAACAGAGCGTCTGCCGCAGCGTTCCAGGCAACGACATCCCAGCGCAGGTTGATCACATGGGCCGGCCGGACCGTGAGCTCGTCCAGCAACGTCTGGATCAGCGGCGAAACGGTAACGCGATGATGTGCCTCCGGCGGTGGCGGCCGCTTGTGGGCAAGCAGGAACAGATGGCTGCATTCGGCGTCGTCGAGCTTCAGCGCTCGCGCCACATTCAGCAGGAACGCCTCCGACACTCTGATGTCGCGCCCTTGCTCGAACCACGTGTACCAAGTGAGCCCGACACCGGCGAGCGCTGCCACCTCCTCCCGCCTGAGGCCCGGGGTGCGCCGCCGCCCGGTGAAGGCAAGGCCGGCATCGGCCGGCGTCAGCTTCGCCCTGTGTCTCGTCAAAAACTCCGACAGCTCGTTCTTGCTTCGCTCAAGACTTCGTTCGTTCACGCTATTGCTCTCAGTAATAGGATAAATACTTAAATTGTAACAGGATGATTGTGCCCTGAAGATGTGGTCTCCGCAACCAGCCCAAGCGAAGACGGAGGCCACTTTTGACAATTCTCAGCGACCGACCATCCCACCTCACCGACCATGCCGATCCCGGTGAAACGCGCGCGGGCCTGCGAGAATGGGCCGGGCTCGCCCTGCTCGCGCTCCCCACCATCCTGCTCGGGCTCGACCTGACGCTGCTGCATCTCGCTTTGCCGGCGCTCGCGGCGGATCTGAAGCCCACCAGCACCCAGGCGCTCTGGATCGTCGATGCCTACGGTTTCATGATCGCCGGCTTTCTGATCACCATGGGAACGCTCGGCGACCGCATCGGTCGCCGCAAGCTCCTGATGCTGGGCGCGGCCGCCTTCGGCGTCGCCTCGGTGCTTTCGGCCTATTCCACCAGCGCTACCATGCTGATCACTGCACGCGCGGCACTCGGCGTTGCCGGCGCAACGCTGATGCCGCCGACCCTGGCGCTGATCAGCAACATGTTCCTGAACCCGCACCAGCGCGCGCTTGCGATCGGCGTCTGGGCGACCATGTTCGCGCTCGGCATGGCCGCGGGGCCGATCGTCGGCGGCATCCTGCTCGAACGGTACTGGTGGGGGGCCGCCTTCCTCGTCGCACTGCCGATCGTCGGGCTGCTGCTCATCGTCGCGCCGTTTCTGCTGCCGGAATATCGTGCCCCGCAATCGGACCGCCTGGACATGGCCAGTGTGGCGCTGTCGCTGGCGGGGCTGCTGCCCATCGTCTACGGCATCAAGCAGGTCGCCAAGGATGGCCTTGGGCTCGGCGCCACGCTCGGCCTGACCGTCGGCCTCGTCGCCACGCTCCTCTTCATCCGGCGACAACGCCGCCTGCGAAGCCCGCTGATCGACCTCGAGCTCTTCTCAGATCGCGCCTTCCGCACAGCGCTGCTGATCCTCCTGATCGGCTTGACGGCTGTCGGCGGCACGATGCTGCTCGTCACCCAGTATCTGCAGCTCGTCGTCGGGCTTTCTCCGCTGTCGGCGGGCCTGAGAATGGGCCCCTCGGCGCTCGCCATGCTTTTGGCCGGCATCACCGCACCGCTCATCGCCAGGCGCTTCGGCCCCGGCCCCGTGATCGCAGCGGCGCTGGCGCTCTCCGTGGTCGGCTACCTCCTGCTCGCCCAGCTCGGCCATACGCCATACGGGGTCGGGCTGGTAACCGCCGCATTTGCGCTCGTCTATCTCGGCCTTGGAACCATTGCCGCGCTTGGCACCGATCTCGTCGTCAGCGCAGCGCCCGCCGAAAAGGCCGGTTCGGCCTCGGCCCTCTCCGAAGTGGTGCAGGAACTCGGTCTTGCCGTCGGCATCGCCACGCTCGGCAGCCTGACCACCGCCGTCTACCGCATCGAAATGGCCGGCCAGACGCTGATCCCCGGCGAGATCGGCCACAGGCTGTCGGACAGCCTCGCCGGCGCCGTATCCGTCGCGACCGAGCTACCGGCGGGCATGCTGGAGCAAGCCCAGGCCGCCTTCATGACCGGCTTCAACGCAGCCGCCGCCGTTTGCGCCGTCGCCATCGCGATCATGGCGACGCTGGCCGTGGTTTCGTTGCGAAGGCGTGTCGGCGAAAAGGCGAGATCTTGAGAGGTCACGTCTGCCATTTCATTGACATCTCCCCTCAATGGCGAAACGTCTCCAGATGAAAAAGGCAGCGCCCTTTGGCGCGGCCTTCTCGACTGGATGGATGAGAGCTGCCCCTCACTGTCCTGCCGGACATCTCTCCCCGCCTGGCGGGGAGAGAAATGCTGGGGGCACCCGCCCTGCATCAAGCCTGAAAAGTCTGAGCGGTAGCCCACTCAAGAACGTGATGGGCGGCTCCATCGCCAACCTTACGTTTAACCTGGCGAGGCTAGCGCGGCTTGCGCCCTTCTCCCCGCCTGGCGGGGAGAAGGGCCAGCAGGCGAATGAGGGGCGCCACCATCACCTACGGATGCGTGGCAGGTCCGCAAGCCCCTCGTTCCTCTTACTCGCCGCCACCCAGCGAATGCACGAAGATGGCGAGCTGCTTGACGGTGGTGTCGCCGAGGCGCGGCAGCCAGGCGGGCATGACGCCGTGCTTGGGCGCCTTCATCTGGGCGACGATCGCCTGTTCGCTCGAGCCGTTCAGCCACAGCGCATCGGCAAGGTTGGGCGCGCCGAACTCGCGGTTGCCCTTGGCGTCGGCACCGTGGCAGGAGGCGCAGTTTGCCTCAAACAGCGCCTTGCCCGGCTCTACCATGGAGGCATCCGACGGCGTGCCGGTGAGGCTGACGACATAGGCCGCCGTCTGCTTGATCTCTTCCGGCTGCAGGATTTCCGCGAAGGACGGCATTTCCGAGACGCGGGTGTCGTCATCGCCGTTATAGCGGATGCCGTGGGCGATCGTCTGGTAGATCTCTTCGGGCTTGCCACCCCAGAGCCAGTCGTCGTCGTTCAGGTTCGGGAAGCCGGCAGAACCGGCCGCACCCGAGCCGTGGCACTGGGCGCAGTTGACCTTGAAGGCCGAGGCACCGCCGGAAACGGCGAAGTGCTGCAGCTGCGGATCGGCCATGATGTCGGCGAGCGAGCTCGACGCGATCTTCTCGAGGTTGCCGGCCTGCGCCGCCTTGGCGCTGGCAAGCTCCGCACTCACCTCGGCGCGGCTCGAATAGCCGAGCACGCCCTTGGTGGCGTCGGTCAGAAGCGGCACGGCCGGATAGACGATCATGTAGCCGACCGCCCAGACGATGGTCGCGTAGAAGGTATAGACCCACCAGCGCGGCATCGGGTTGTTAAGCTCGCGGATACCGTCCCATTCGTGGCCGGTGGTCTCGACGCCGCTGATTTCGTCGACGTGTTTGTCCGCCATTCTATTAATCCTCCTTCAGGGGGATGGCTGCGGCATCATCGGCGGCCTTCTTGGCGCCGGGCCGGAAGATAAAGGCGACGACGCCCAGGAAAAAGAGCGTCATGGCAAGGAGCGCCCAGCTATCGGCGAACTGGCGCATGGCCGTGTAGGTTTCCATGGTGCGGTCTCCTTAGCGATAGCCGGTGGTGTCGTCGTAGGTGGAGAAGTCGACCAGCGTGCCGAGCATCTGCAGATAAGCGATGAGCGCGTCCATCTCCGTCAGCTTCTGCGGATCGCCGTCGAAGTCGCCGAGCTTGGCCTTCGGATAGCGGCCCTCGACGCCGGACGTGTCGGCGTTCGGATCTGCCTGCGCCTTGATGTCGGCAAGCGCGTTGTCGATCATCTCGTCCGTGTAGGGCACACCGACCGCCTTGTTGGCCTTGAGGTTCGCGGCGATGTTGTTCACATCGAGCGGCGTCGCCTTGAGGAAGGCGTAGCTCGGCATCACCGATTCCGGCACCACCGAGCGCGGCTCGATCATGTGCTGCACGTGCCACTCGTTGGAGTAGCGGTCGCCGACGCGCGCCAGGTCCGGCCCAGTGCGCTTGGAGCCCCACTGGAACGGATGGTCGTACATGGATTCCGCCGCCAGCGAGTAGTGACCGTAGCGCTCCACTTCGTCGCGGAACGGGCGGATCATCTGGCTGTGACAGACATAGCAGCCTTCACGCACATAGATGTCGCGGCCGGCAAGCTCCAGCGGCGAATAGGGACGCATGCCCTCCACCTTCTCGATGGTGTTTTCGAGGTAGAAGAGCGGCGCGATTTCCACGATGCCGCCGACGGAGACGACGAGCAGCGAGCCGACGAGCAGCAGGGTCGCGTTGCGTTCGAGCGTCGCGTGTTTGTCGAGAATGGACATTCTCTATGCCCTCCTATTCCGCAGCCTTGAGCGCGGGCGTCGCACCGAAGATCGGGGCTTCATCGCGCACGCGGCCGAGGATGGTCATGGTTACGTTGAAGGCCATGAGCAGAGCTCCGGCGAGGAAGAGTGCGCCGCCAAGGGCACGCAGCACGTAGTAGGGAACCATGGCCGCGACCGATTCCGCGAAGGAATAGACGAGGAAGCCCTGGTCGTCGTACTCGCGCCACATCAGGCCCTGCTGGATGCCGGCAACCCACATGACCGCCGCGTAGACGACGATGCCGAGCGTGGCGAGCCAGAAGTGCCAGTTGACCATGCGCACACTGTAGAGGCGCTCGCGGTTCCACAGCTTCGGAACGAGATAGTAGATCGCGCCGAAGGTGATGAGGCCGTTCCAGCCGAGCGCGCCGGAATGCACGTGGCCGATGGTCCAGTCGGTGTAGTGGCTGAGCGAGTTGACCGTCTTGATCGACATCATCGGACCTTCGAAGGTCGCCATGCCGTAGAAGGCAACGGCCATGACCATCATGCGGATGATCGGGTCGGTACGGATCTTGTCCCAGGCGCCCGAAAGCGTCATCAGGCCGTTGATCATGCCGCCCCAGGAGGGCATCCAGAGCATGACCGAGAACACCATGCCGAGCGTCTGCGCCCAGTCGGGCAGCGCGGTGTAGTGAAGGTGGTGCGGACCCGCCCAGATGTACATGAAGATCAGCGACCAGAAGTGGATGATCGACAGGCGGTAGGAGTAAACAGGGCGATTGGCCTGCTTCGGGATGAAGTAATACATCATGCCGAGGAAGCCGGCCGTCAGGAAGAAGCCGACGGCATTATGCCCGTACCACCATTGCGTCAGCGCATCCTGCACCCCGGCAAAGGCCGAGTAGCTCTTGGAGCCGAGGAAGGAGACCGGAACCGCCAGGTTGTTGACGATGTGCAGCATCGCGATCGTGACGATGAAGGCGAGGTAGAACCAGTTGGCCACATAGATATGCGGCTCCTTGCGCGTCAGCAGCGTGCCGAGAAAGACGGCGAGATAGGCGACCCAGACGATCGTCAGCCACAGGTCCACATACCATTCCGGCTCCGCATATTCCTTCGACTGGGTGATGCCCAGCAGATAGCCGGTGGCGGCCATGATGATGAAGAGCTGGTAGCCCCAGAACACGAACCAGCCGAGATTGCCGCCGAAAAGGCGGGCACGGCTGGTGCGCTGGACGATGTAGAAGGACGTTGCGATCAGCGCGTTGCCGCCGAAGGCGAAGATCACCGCCGAGGTGTGCAACGGCCGCATGCGGCCGAAGTTGAACCAGGGCTCGATGTTGAGGTCCGGGAAGGCAAGCTGGAGTGCAACCACGACACCGACGAGAAAGCCGACGACGCCCCAAAAGACGGTGGCGATCACGCCGTACTTGACCACCTCGTCAAAATACTCCGACTGGGGTGGCGGCGGTGACGCCCTGCCCGCGGAAGCCGGGCTGAACTCGATGCGGCGCATCAGGAGGATGGTGCCGGCAAGAAGCGTGAAGAACAGCACCCACATATGGGCTTCGAAGTGCCGGTCCTGGGCAAACCCGGCGCCGACAAGCGCCAGGAATGCACCGACCCCGAGCAGGATCATCTCGAATGTGTATTTCATGGTTGGGTCCCCAACTTTATCCGAACGCACGCGACAACACCCCGAAACGAGGGGTGTCACCGCAGCTTGCCCGAAAGTGTCAGAATCGGGGCAGCCCGGCCTTGATTCAGATCAAGGCTTTGTCACCTCGTTTGGATCATCCTCGGCAAACAATAGGGAGCGCCGTGGGAGCTGGCGTCTGAAGCCGATGAAAAAGACTTTTGAAGACGGACGAATCCGCAGCCGGCTGGACCCGGCCCCCCGGCGAGAGCCCGTGGCCGAGCCGTTTGCCTGGCTTGCCCGCGCCCACGAGGAGCAGCTTGCGCTCTGCAATTGCCTGGAGGAAATCGCCGACAGCCTGCCTGCGGAAATCGACCGGCAGAAATGCCTCTATGCCGCAAAGGTGCTGGAGCCGCTGATCCGCGAGATGCACTCGGGCGAAGAAAACCTCGTCTTCTCCTGGATCGAACGCACCTACCGCGGCGATCCGACGCTCGGCGCGACGCTGGAGCGGCTGAAATACGAACACTGCGAGGACGAGTGCTTCGCCGAGGAGCTGACCGAGATGCTGGAGCGCCTCGGCGCTGCCGACCAGACGGTCAATGCCGAGACCGCCGGCTACATGCTGCGCGGCTTCTTCACGAGCCTCAGGCGGCACGTCGGCTTCGAGCAGGAATGTCTGCGCAGCATCACCGCGCCGGTCGGATAAACCGGCCTTTGGGGCAGCGCGCCGCAAAACGGACACGTCAGGCGGCCGTTATCCGGCCGCGCATCCCCTCATGCATTTTCGATTGATACCGCCGGAACCGGCGCCTCAGGCCGCGATCGCGCGGCGGCGGTCGGCATGTTCCTGGATCACTAGAATAGCGCCGATGAGCTTGCCGGTGCTCGACATGCACGGCGTCAGCCGGCAGCGCACGACGACCGTGCGCGCGTCGACCGTCTTGGCGAAGGTGTAGTCCACCACCTCGCCGGCGAAGCACCGGTCGAGATAGGATTTCACCCGAAGCTCGAACCGCTGGATGCCGATGAACTCGACGATATGCCGGCCGATCAGGTCCATCGGGCGGCTTTCCAGATGCTCGGCATTGCGCGGATTGGTGTAAAGGTAGCGGTAGTCGGGCGTGATCACCGCAAGCCGGTCCGGGAAGCTGTCGAGGATCGCCTCGTTGAGCAATCCTTCGTCCGCCCTGCCCTTGTTCGGCTGCGCCGGCAGGCGCTCCAGTTGCAGGTCGGCGAGGTTCTCCCCACCGGTCGCCGCAAAGTAGCGATTGATCAGCGATTGCAGCAACTGCGAATGGCGCAGCACGCAGGAAATGTCGTCGGCTTCGACGCGAAGAATGTCGATCAGGAACTGGAACTGAAGCCGGGCATCTTCGACGCTCACCGCCTTCTCGTCGTAGACGGATCTCAAGATCGGATCCAATTCGCGATCCAGAATGCTGATCAAATGCTCGTCTGCCGTACGAACGGCATACTGCAGCTGCGAATATTTGAACCAGAACAGCTCAATCAGTGCGTTCAATTCGAAACCCCAATTCCCCCACGGCAAAACCGCTTCGATGCACTTACAAAACAGGCGTAGATGCTCAGGACACTGATCTGGTTCTTGACGTTTCCCCCACCACTTCCGCGTAAAACCGCGCTGCTCGGGTCATCCAAAGCGCTTGCAGGCATTTTCTCACGCGACAGTCATAAGTTTACACTCATTGCGATAGCGTTCAACAGCAGAAAGAAAAACTTAACGTTTACGCACGTTTTCGAGGGAAGATCGGTGCCGATACTCCCGCGTACTTGGCAAAACGCAAAGCCCGGCACGCGGGGTGCCGGGCTTGCAGGAAGATCAAGCCTGCTTGCGCAAGACGCAATCTGGCTGGGGTCGCGGGCGAAGGAGAATCAGTCTTTCAGGTAGCGCTTGATGTGCCAGCGGTCGTGATACCAGAGCCATTGGCCGGGATATTCCCTCACCCAGCTTTCCACCTTGTCGTTCAGAACCTGCGCCGTAGCGGTCACGTCGACGCTGCCGTCGGCCTTGCGTGGGATGGCGATCGCCGGTTCGATCTCCAGGCGGAAACGGCCACCCAGCAAGCGGATGCAGCGGGCCGGATAGACCTCGCAGTTGAACTGGCGGACGAGCTTGGCGAGCAGCGGGTTGGTCTGCACATCCTGGCCGAAGAACTTGGTCTTTAGGCCCTTGCGGAACTTCTGGTCGACGAGAACCCCGACGCCCTGGCCGCGCTCCAGCTGGCGGGCGAGCGCAAAGGACGAGCCCGCATGCGACGGCACGAGCTTGCCCATGCGTTCGGCGCGGAAGTTGAAGACCTTTTCGGCCACGTAAGGATTGTTCGGCGGCCGGAACAGCACCGTCACGTCGAGCCCGAAGGCTGAGCCGGCGACCGGCAGCATTTCGAAATTGCCGCTATGCGCGGTAAAGACGATGAAGGGGCGCGGATTGTCGCGAAGCTCGAGGAACAAGGGAATGCCCGAGACTTCGATGCGCCCGGGCGTCGTGCGCTCCGGGTCGAAATCGAAGAGACGGTCGAGGAACACGTATTCGGCCGCCATGCGGCCCATGTTGCCCCAACTTTCGAGCGCGATCTGCTCGATCTCCGCTTCGCTCTTTTCCGGGAATGCATTGCGCAGGTTCGTCAGCGTCAGCTTCTGACGGCTGGTCTTCGGGCCGATGAACCGCAGGGCGCGATCCATGAAGTTGATCGCGCCGTCAGCGGGAAACATCTTCAGGATCGTCAGAAGCAGAAACACGAACTGCGCAATCAGCCACTGGCGGAAACGATCCGCCGCCAGCACCAGCCGTGTGATCAGCATGCGCACGTCGATCAATCCATCTTCAGGATGATCTTGCCGAAGATCTGGCGCGATTCCATGCGCTCCAGCGCGCGGTCGATCTCGTCCAGGCCGATTTCGGTGTCGATGACCGGATGTACGAGGCCGCGCGCCATCTTCTGCATGGCGTTCGCCATGTTTTCCATGCGGCAGCCGAAGGAGCCGAGCAGCTTCAGCTGCTGCTGGAACAGCATCATCAGGTTCATGTCGGTGGACACGCCCGAGGTGGAGCCGCAGGTAACGAGACGGCCGCCGCGCTTCATGCAGAGCATCGAGCCCGCCCAGGTGTCCTTGCCGACGTGCTCGAACACGACGTCGACGCCCTTCTTCTTGGTAAGCTTGCGCACCACGCCCTCGAAGCGGTCGGTGCGGTAGTTGATGACGTGATCGGCGCCGAGCGCCTTGGCCTTCTCGATCTTGTCGTCGGAGCCGACGGTGGTGATCACGGTGCAGCCGATCTTCTTGGCAAGCTGGATCGCCGCCGAGCCGATGCCGGAACCGCCAGCATGCACGAGGATGGTCTCGCCGGGCTCAAGCTTGGCGTTGTCGAACAGCATGTGCTCGACGGTACCGAAGGTGACCGGAGCAAGGGCTGCGGCGACCGCGTCGACGCCCGGAGGTGCCGGTACCAGCAGGCGCGCCGGCAGGTTGATCTTCTCCTGTGCGAAGCCGTCGAGGTGGAAGCCGTGAACGCCGCCGACATGTTCGCAGAGGTTGTCGCGGCCTTCCTTGCAGGGACGGCAGAGGCCGCAGGTGCGCGCGCCGTAGATCGAGACGAGCTGGCCCGGAAGCACGCTTGAAACACCGGGACCGATGCTGTCGACGACGCCTGCTGCCTCAGCGCCGATGACGAGCGGCATCTTGCGCTTGGCGAATGCCATGCCGCGCCAGCCCCAGACGTCGATATGGTTGAGCGCAACCGCCTTGACGCGCAACGTCACCTCGCCCGGGCCGGGTGCTTCCGGTTCCGGAATGTCGGTGATTTCGAGCTTGCGGTCATCGAGCAGTTGCAGGGCGCGCATGGTTCTTCCTTTAAATGTTCAGATCGACAGGCGGCATATACACGTCTTGTGGGCATGTCGCCATTCTACAGAGAGCGGCGCGTTAGCCCCCTCTGCCCTGTCGGGCATCTCCTCCACAAGGGGGGAGATTGGATGTGGCACCCCTTTGCCCTTCACGAAAAGCACCGAAATCGGGCCTTGTTATTGGAGCGATCGGCCGGCCGCGCGTCGATCTCCCCCTTGTTGGGGGAGATGGCCGGCAGGCCAGAGGGGGGTATTTCGTTTCACCAGGTCCGGCTCAAGCCGGCTCGGCCGTCATCACCAGGCTGGCGTTCTGGCCGCCGAAACCGAAGGAGTTCGACAGCACCGCAGACACCTGCTGGCTGCGCTTCACGTTCGGCACCACGTCGAGCACGATCGCCGGATCGGGGTTCTGGTAGTTGATCGTCGGCGGCAGCGTGCCCGTCAGCATCGTCTGGATCGAGAACACCGCCTCGACCGCGCCGGCGGCCGTCAGGGTGTGGCCGATCATCGACTTGTTCGACGAGACCGGGATCGACGGCAGATGCTCACCGAAGACGGCAGACATCGACAGATATTCCATCTTGTCGTTCTCGGGCGTCGAGGTGCCGTGCGCGTTGATGTAGCCGATGCCGCCTTCGTCGATGCCGGCGTCGGCAAGGGCCGCGCGGATCGTCGCAATCGCCGGGCCGCCGTCGGGCGACGAGCGCGTGCGGTGGAAGAGATCGGCCTTCTCGCCGCAGCCCTTCAGGATGCCGTAGACACGGGCGCCGCGGGCAACGGCAGCTTCAAGCGATTCCAGGACCAGGGTCGCAGCGCCTTCGGCGATGACGAAGCCGTCCCGATCCTTTGTGAAGGGCTTGGAGGCCTTCTCCGGCGGATCGTTCTGGGTGGAGAGCGCGGAAAGCAGCGCAAAGCGGATGAGTGCTTCGGCGCTGACCGAACCATCGGTCGCGACCGTCAGCGCACGATCGGTGCGGCCCTGGCGGATCGCCTCGACGCCGAGCTGGATCGCGGTCGCGCCCGAGGCACAGGCCGTCGAGAGCGTCACCGGCAGGCCGCGCGTGCCGAAGCGATCGGCAAGGCGCTCGGAGATCGAGCCGAAGAGCACGGCCTCATGGAACACCGGATCGGCCTTCTGGCGCATCGCGGCGAGGAAACGGTTGTACGCATCGCCCGGCTGTTCGGAAGGCGGCGAGCGGTCGGCAAGCTCGAAGCGCGCGCTCCATTCCGGCTCGATCGGCGGGGCGGCCAGAAACAGCGGACCGTTGAAGTCGCCGGAAAGCCCGGCCTGCGCCAGCGCTTCCAGCGTCGTCTCGCGCGCCATGGCGTAGGAGCGCTCGACGGAGTTGGCCGCCGGCACCTCGATGAAATCGACCATGCCGGAGATGCGGGTGTTGAGACCCTCCGTCGGGAAACGGGTGATCTTGCGGATGCCGGAGACGCCGCCGGTCAGCGCTGACCAGTTGTCTTCCAGGCCCTGCCCGAGCGAGGTGATGACGCCCATGCCAGTGACGGCGACGATCGGACGACCGAGATGATCCTTGTAAGCGTTGCTCATCAATCGTTCCTCTTATTCGGCCGAAAGGACCGCGACGCCTTCGCCGCGTGAATGACCGACGGTGGTCACGACCGCCGACCGGGCAGCAGCCGTCATCGGCTTTTCGAAGCTGCCGTCGAAGGCCGGTACCTTGGCGCCGTGGCCAAGCGTGAGTGCAGCAAGCGCGAGGCCCGCCGGAAACTGCGCCTCGATGCTGTGCCCGACGACGCCGCCATAGGCACGCACCGGCGCGCCGGCCAGCTTGGCCTGCAGGAACGCCTTTTCGCTGGCGACGAGATCATGAAAGCCTGACGTGCCGGAAAAGACCACGGTGCCTGCCGGGTCGAGCTTTTCGGCCGGTTTCGCAAGGTCCGCAAGGCGTGCTTCGAGCTTGCCGTCAGCGCGGCTGCCGCGGTCGCTGCCGATCGCGTCGATCGTCGCATAGATGCGGGCACCACGGGCTTCGGCGTACTCGCGTGATTCCAGCACCAGGAAGGCTCCGACCGACCCGGGGATCATGCCGCCGCCGTTGTCGCGGCTGCGCGACCAGATCGGGTGCCAGTCACCGGTTGCCTGGCCCTGGATCGCCTCGATCATCAGCATGATGTCCAGGCGCTCGGCCGAAAACGCGCCGCCGACGAGCGTATGCGTCGACTGGCCGGCCTTGATCCGGGCAAAGGCGGTTTCGATCGCCGAGATGCCGGCCGCTTCCTCGCCCATGAAGGTGCGCGACGAACCGGTGACCTTGTGCACGATCGAGATGTTGCCGGCGAGCAGGTTCGAAAGCTGGGCCAGGAACAGCGTCGGCCGCAGTTCGGTCGTCAGCTTTTCATTGAGGAGCTGTTCGCGGTCGTTGCGCTTCAGCGCCTCGTCGACGATCAGCGAATCAACGTTGATGTCACGCTCGCCGCCGCCGGCAGCGACGATCATGTCCATGCTGCCGCAGGCTTCGAGATTATCCTTGAGACCGGCGTCATCGAGCGCCAGGCCCGCGGAAAAAACGCCGAGACGCTGCCAGTTTTCCATCTGCCGCTGGTCGCCACGCTTGGCGATCTGCTGCGACCAGTCGATCTCCGGCAGCGGGTGCACCGGATAGGGGCTGAACTTTTCGGTCTCGACGCGCACGGCCGGCGAGGTGCCGGCGGTAAGCAGCGCCAGATGCGGCTCGACGCCGACGCCCTGGCTGGTGACGATACCGACGCCGGTAATGACAACGTCGTTTGCAGATTTGCTCATCTTACTTCTCCGAACCGGCTGCCGCCGAAAGCGCCGCCATCAGACCCACTTCTCCAGCCCGCTTGCGCACGATATCGCCGAGCGGAACCTGATCGAACGGCATCGTTCTCAGTTTCAGCTGGGCATCGCAGACCTTCTTGCCGCCAGAGGTGATCTTCGCCTTGGTGACGGCAAAGCCCGAACCTTCATGCTCGAGGAAAGCCTCGATCTCGAGTTCGGCCGAGGGCTCGACGAAGGTCCGCATCTTGGCGCCGTCGACCGACATCAGGAAGGGCATGGCGGCGAAATTGGTGGCGGCGAGCACCAGGAAACCGGAGGCCTGCGCCATGGTCTCGATCAGAAGCACGCCGGGCACCAGCGGGTAGCCTGGGAAATGGCCTTCGAACACCGGGCTCTTCTCCGGCACGACGGACCGCGCCGTCAGCCGGCCAGCCGAAAGATCGACCGTTTCGACACGGTCGATCATCTGGAAGTATTCAAGGAGCATTGAGGCTCACCCTGTTGGTTTCGGGCTCAAGTAAAAACGCCAATGCCGCCTGTCAAGCGCGGGGCGCGACGGGCGGCATTGGAAATCGAGTGGCAAGGCTCGGGCGAAAGCCCGATCAGCCCTTGGCAGCCCGCAGTTCGTCGATCTTGGCGCAGAGGTTCTTCAGAACGAAGTATTCTTCGGTCGAAACCTTGCCTTCGTTGACTTCCTGCGTCCACTGCTCGAGCGGAATCTTGATGCCGAATTCCTTGTCGATCGCAAACACGATGTCGAGGAAGTCCAGGCTGTCGATGCCGAGATCGTCGATCGTGTGGCTTTCCGGCGTAATCGTCTCGCGATCGATCTCGCTCGTTTCCGCGATGATGTCGGCAACCTTGTCGAATGTAGCTGTCACGCGCATACCTCTAATATTTTAAGTCGAGTCTCGGCGATCCTATAGGTAAATGCGCCGCAAAAGCCAATGGCCTTGATGGCAAAGGCTTTCGAATTGGAAAACGGTGTTGCGACAGAGCATGGGGTCAGACGGCCACCGAATGCCGGCCCCGGCCCTTGCCGAGATAGGCGTCGAAGGTGGCTGCAACCGAGCGGGCAAAGGGCCTGCCGCGTTCAGTCAGGCGGAAAACCCCGTTTTCGATCGTCGTCAGCCCATCCACGTCGCGCGCCCGAAACAGCCGTGCCTCCTCGATCACAGCCCCTGCCAGCCCGGGAAACGCTTCCTCAACCTCAGCAAAGGAGAAGGCAAAACGGCACATGACGTCGGCAATCACTTTTGCTCTCAAAGTGTCGTCCGGTGTGAAGCGATAACCGCGGACCGCAGCGAGCCCCGTGTTTTCAACATGGCGCAGATACTCACCGGTCGCCGGCATGTTCTGGACATAACCTTGACGAAACTGGCCGATCGCGGAGGCGCCAAGCCCAACGAGCGTTTCGGCGGCATCGTCGGTATAGCCCTGGAAATTGCGACGGAGACGCCCTTCCCGGCTGGCCCGCGCCAGGCTGTCATCGGGCTTCGCAAAATGATCGATACCGATGGCCTCGTAGCCGGCGGCAGCCAGCATTTCGGCCGCGCGACTCATCTGCGCGAAGCGCTCGACGATGCCGGGCAGGCTTTCGTCCGGGATCATCTTCTGATGCGTCTTCATCCACGGCACATGGGCGTAGCCGAAAAGTGCGACGCGATCGGGGTCGAGCGAAAGCACTGCCTCCATGGTGCGCTCAAGCGACTGCAGGCTTTGATAGGGCAAACCATAGAGCACGTCGCAATTGACCGAATGCACGCCCCTTAACCGTGACGTCTCGATCGCGTCACGCGTCTGCTCGAAGGTCTGGATGCGGTTGATCGCCTTCTGCACGACGGGGTCGAAATCCTGGATGCCGAAGCTCGCCCGCGTCATACCGATCTCGGCCAACGCATCATGGCGCGCTTCGTCGAGATCGTTCGGATCCATCTCGACGCTGATCTCGCAATCAGCCGCGAAGGTGAAGTGATCGGTAAAGGCGCGTTTCAGCGCGATCAGGTCGTCGGGCCTGACGAGCGTCGGCGAGCCGCCGCCGAAATGCAGGGCCGTTACCTTGGCTTCGCGGCTCACCCGCCCGCCAATCTCTGCAATCTCCCGATGCAGGCCCGTGAGGTAGGTTGCCACCGGATCATACCGCAGCGTCTGCTTGGTATGGCAAGCACAGAACCAACAGAGCCGGTCGCAATAGGGCACGTGAGCATAGAGCGAGATCGCCTCATCCGGACCGATCGCCCCGAGCCAGCTTTGATAGTCAACCGGCCCCACCGCTTCGGAAAAATGCGGCGCGGTCGGGTAGCTGGTGTAGCGTGGCACGGGGTTCGCATGCTTGAGGATTAGCGCGTCGTCCATCAGTCTCTCCGCTGTCATGAAAACGGCTTAGGACGGATCGGCAATGAGGCCTTTGATTTTGATCAAGTCGGCGAATTAACACGTTAAAATTGACAATGCTCAAGCCAGCATGAGACATTGTTTCGCGCTTTCGGAATTAGCACCTGTCAACTCTTGATTTAACGACCCGCATCCTCTTTGGTCATCCAGGGAGCAATGGAATGCAGGTAGAAAGAATTGCAGATCGTGAACGAACATCGCCGCAAGGATATCCATAATTCGGACGTTCCAGCCGTCTGCTCCGCCTGCGAGGCGCGCCATGGCGGCGTTTGCGGTACGCTCTCTCCGGATCAGCTTCTCGACCTCAGCCGTCACTCCACCCGCCGCAGCATCGAGCCCGGCCGCGAGGTCATCGGCCAGGGAGAAACCACCGACAGCTACGCAAATATCATCTCCGGCGTCGTCAAGCTCAGCAAGGTGCTGGCCGACGGCCGCCAGCAGATCGTCGGCCTGCAGTTCGCCCCTGATTTCATGGGCCGGCCCTTCACCCGCGAAAGCGCGCTGACGGCGGAAGCGGCTGTCGACACCGACATCTGTTGCTTCCCGCGCAACGTCATCGAGCGGCTGGTCTCCGAGGCTCCCGGGCTGGAACACCGGCTGCACGAGCAGGCGCTGAAGGAACTGGACGAAGCGCGCGACTGGATGCTCACCCTTGGCCGCAAGACCGCGCAGGAGAAGGTCGCAAGCTTCCTCTACATCATCGCGACTCACATCGACCCGGAAAACGGCACCTCGAACGTGTTCGACCTGCCGCTGTCGCGCGCCGACATCGCCGACTATCTTGGCCTCACCATCGAGACCGTCAGCCGCCAGATCACCAAGCTCCGCAAGGAGAACGTCATCCGCATCGAAAACAGCCGCCACGTCACCGTGCCGAGCCTCGACCGGCTGATGCATGTGGCAGGCATCGACTGACGGTCGCCAGCGGCTCTTAGCTGCCTCATCAAGTGCCCGACAGAATTGCCCTCTCCTCGGGTTTACCCCGAGGAAAGCCAAGCGATCACGTTGAAGATGGGGACGCGTGTTCTACCGTTCACTTCTTACGAAACGCTCGACGATGAAGCGGAAACGGTGCCTCGGATCCCTTCTCCCCTTCAAAACAGAGAGAAGGTCCCGGCAGGGGGATGAGGGGCTGGCTAGGCAGGCGTCACCGCGTAATTACGATCCGCGTGTTCTTCAGCCCATGTTCCCGCGTCAGCGCAAAAAACTCCGCCGCGTTGTTTGGATGCAGCCGCACGCAGCCGTGCGATGCCGGGCGGCCGAGGCGTTTGATGTCGTAGGTGGCGTGGATGGCGTAGCCGCCGTTGAAGAACACGGCATATGGCATCGGCGCGTCGTCGTATTTGCGTGAACGGTGATTGCGGGAAAGCCATTTGGCGCTCCAGCTGCCGCGTGGCGTCACATAGCCCTTGCGCGCCGTCGACACCTTCCAGCGATACATGACCACGCCGTATTGCCGCACGGTCATCGTCTGCGACGACAGGCTGATATCGGCAATGAGATTGGCGGCGTTCGCGGGTTGAACGGCAAACTGCAGCAGAGCGGCAATCAGCGCAGTCAGAAAGCTTTTGCGCATGCTTCTCTCTCCGGGAAGACGAACACGTACCGGTGGAACCAAACGTTCCAGGAGAATAACTGATCGAATATGATACGATCTTAATACATATGGAAAGCAGAGTCTTAATGCGAAGGTCAACTTCCGCGATCAAATCATTGCGATTGCAAGAACAAACCCGGCCATGACCGTACAGGCGCCATAAAATACAGCAATACCGGCGTCGATGTCTTCGCTTGTTGCAACCGCTCGGCCCGGACCGTTGATCATCGGTTCGCTGACCTTGACGCCGCCATAGATCCGCGGACCGGCAAGCTGCAGATCGAGCGCGCCGGCCATGGCCGCTTCCGGCCAGCCGGAGTTCGGCGAGCGGTGCAGACCATGGTCGCGAAGGGCCACGGTCAGCGCATCCTTGGCGACGCTTACGCCACGATGGATCAGCGCACCGGCTGAGATCAAAAGGATCGAGAGCCTCGCTGCCGGCAGGTTGGCGAGATCGTCGAGTCGGGCCGAGGCCCAGCCGAAGTGCAGATATTTCGGCGACTTGTGGCCGATCATCGAATCGGCGGTGTTCAGCATCTTGTAGGCAAGAAGCCCCGGCAGGCCGGCAACCGCGTACCAGAAGGCCGGCGCCACGACGCCGTCGGAGAAATTCTCGGCAAGGCTTTCGATCGCGGCACGGCAGACCGCCGGCTCGTCGAGCGTCTTTGGATCGCGACCAACGATCATCGACACGGCGGCACGCCCGCCTTCCAGCCCGCCCTGTCGCAAGCCCCCGGCCACGCGACGCACGTGATCGGCGAGGCTCTTCTGTGCCAGGAAGACCGCGACCACAACCGCCTCGAGCAGAAAGCCGAGCGGTCCGAGGACGGCGAACAGGCGATGCAGCAGATGGCCGAACCAGGCGCTGATGCCAAGCAACAAAAGGATCGCGACGACGCCACGAAATTTGCGCGCGCTATCCTCGAGGTCCTCCCGGTTCAGCCGCGCGTCGAAAAAGCCGATGGCCTTGCCGAAAAACACGACCGGATGCGGCACGCGCGCCCAGAGCCAGTCCGGATCGCCGACAACGCGGTCGATCACCAGCGCCAGCGCGAGAATGAGCAGGATCGTCTCCGACACCTCAGAGCTCCATGCGGGCAAGCGCGTCCGCCAGCCGTCGGTCACCAGCCGCGTCAGGCGCAAGACCGACCCTGAGCCAGGTCGGGGCATAGTCGAACTTGCGCGTGAGAATATGGGCCTCGCAGAGCCGCTCCTGCAGCAGAGCTGCCCTGGGATGCTCGACCAGCACGAATAGCCCCGTGCCGCCAATACGGTTGAGCCCTGCCCCATCGAGAGCTGCATCGAGGCCGGCGCGACGCTCGAGGATGCCCGCCGCGATCGCCTTCGTATCGCCCTGCATCAGCGCTTTCGAGATCGTCAACGCCGGGCCGGAGACAGCCCAGGGACCGAGCCAATCGGCAAAGGACGCAAGCACCGGCTCCGGCGCAACGACGAAGCCGAGGCGCAGGCCCGCAAGGCCGAAGAACTTGCCGAAGGAGCGGAAGACGATGAGGTTGCCTTGCCCTGACGCGTGACCAGCGACACTCAGTTGCGGCTCAAGATCGCCGAAGGCCTCATCGACCAGCAGCAGTCCGCCGCTCGCTTTCTGCCTTGCGGCGATCGCCAGAAGCTCCGCCGGCGCCAAGGCGCGGCCGGTCGGGTTGTTGGGGTTGACGACGATGACAAGCCCATGTTCGGCCGTGAGCGCGTCGGCATCCGCGACGCGATCGACAGCAAAGCCGGCCGCTTCAAGCACGCGGGCATACTCGCCATAGGTCGGCCCGAAGATCGCGACTTGCCTGTTGGCCGGAGCAAGACGTGGCAGGAGCTGGATCACCGACTGGGTGCCCGGCACCGGCAAAGGCAGCACGCCGTTGGTGCGGTAGTAGTCGGCGGCGGCGCTCCGCGCATCATCCACCGTCTGCCGATCCGGCAGCCGGTGCCAGGCGCGCTCAGGGACCGCGGGCAAGGCGACGGGGCATGGATTGATGCCGGTCGACAGATCGAGCCAGTCTTCAAGTCGGCCGCCATAGCGCGCTGCGGCCTCGGTGATGCCGCCACCATGAACGATCGGTGCGCTCATGCAGCACCTGCGACGTCGATCAGATGCATGAAGGAACCGGCGACAGGTCCGCGCCGGAGGCCCGCCTGGCCGAGATCCTCGCCGGCGGCGTCGCTGACCGCAAACAGCCGATCGGTCGCCCCTTCGGCGACGATGGTCGCATAGTGGAATTCGTGCGCCGTCATGGGTCCATCGAAGAAGGCGTTGTCGACAGGCACGACGCGGCGATAGCCGAGGTGCCGCCTGCGCTCGGCAAAACTGGTTACGAGCGGCAGCAGGCCGAGCATGTCGTAGCGTGTGCCATCGGCAGCGACAAGCCCTTCGCCGAGCACCATATAGCCGCCGCACTCGCCGAAGATGCGGGCGCCGCGTTCCGCCGCGGAATGCATGCCGGAACGGAATCGGGCGGCGGCGCTCAGCTGCCCCGCATGCAGCTCCGGATAACCCCCCGGAAGATAGACGGCATCGGCTGCCGCATCCGGCCCCTCGTCGGCGAGCGGCGAGAAGAAGGAAATCTCCGCGCCGCCTTGCCGCCAGCCGTAAAGCAGGTGCTCGTAGCAGAAGGCAAAGGCGATATCGCGCGCGACCGCGATGCGCTGACCGAGCGGCCGCAAACGCTCGGCATCGGCCGCCGCGGGCACCTGCGGGAAAATCGTCGCGATCAGGCGGATGGCGTCGAGATCGCAGGCAGCCTCGACCCGCGCGGCCGCCGCCTCGATGAAGCCCTCAAGCGCTGAGTGTTCGCCCGCCTGCACGAGCCCAAGATGGCGCTCCGGCAGTTGCAGCGCGCTGTCCTGCCGGAGCACGCCGAAGACAGGCATGCGCACCTTGCCGAGCGCATCGCGCAGCATCATTTCATGCCGATCGCTGCCGACCTTGTTGAGGACGACGCCGACCACCCGTATATCGTCGCGATGATCCGCATAGCCGCGCACGAGGGCGGCAACCGACTGGGACATGCGGGCGCAATCGACCACCAGAATGACCGCAAGGTTCAGCGTCGCGGCGAGGTCCGCTGGCGTTCCCGAGCCGTCGGCAGCACCGTCATGCAGTCCCATCATCGCCTCGACGATCAATGTGCGCCCGCCGGAGGCGGCATGCGACGCATTGGCAAGCAGCAGTTCCGGGCGCATCGCCCAGGGGTCGTAGTTGAAGCAGGGCTCGCCGCTCGCTGCCGCGTGGAAAGCGGGATCGATATAGTCCGGCCCCGCCTTGCCGGGCGCGATCGCCACGCCGCGCCTCTTCAGGGCACGCATCAGCCCGAGCGTCACCGTCGTCTTGCCGGAGCCGGACGCGGGTGCGGCAATCAGCAATCCGCTCATGCCGGGTTCCTGAGAATGCGATTGGCGAACGGGTCGGCGGCAAGCTTGCGCTCGTCCAGCGCGCCGATCCAGTCGAGCGCTGCGCGCAGCCTCACCACCTCGCCGACGACGACGATCGCCGGCGGCTCCAGCCCTGCCGCCGCAACATCGGCCTCTGCACGCGCAAGCGTCGTTTCCAGCACCGCCTGCTGCGGCGTCGCGGCGTTGCAGACGAAGGCGACCGGTTCGTCCGGCGAGCGGCCACCGGCAATGAGGTTGGCGGTGATCGCGCCGATATGTTTCATCGCCATGTACATGACGATGACAGGCGAGCCGCTGGCGATGCCCTGCCAGTTGATGCGATCCGGCACCAGGCCGGAGGAATCATGGCCAGTCAGGAAAGTGACCGCGTGGTTGACCTCGCGATGGGTCACGGGAATGCCGGCATAGGCAAGCCCGCCGATACCGGCGGTGATGCCGGGCACGATGCGGAACGGCACCTGGTGCTCGACCAGCGTCAGCGCCTCCTCGCCACCGCGACCGAAGACGAAGGGATCGCCGCCTTTGAGGCGCAGCACCCGGTTGCCGGCGCGCGCGAGTTCGACGAGGCGAAGCGAGATGTCGCGCTGCTTCGGCGACGGCTTGCCGCCACGCTTGCCCGCAAACTCCAGCACGGCACCCGGCCGCGCGAGCTTCAGGCAATCCTCGTTGACCAGCGCATCATGCACGATCACATCCGCCTGGCGCAGCGCATTGGCCGCATGCAGCGTCAACAGGCCGGGATCGCCGGGGCCGGCGCCGACCAGCCAGACCGAACCTTTTTCGAGCGCCGGCAATCCGGCAAAGAGGTCGTCGATCATGCGTGCTGTCCCACCTGTATTTCGGCGCCACCCAAAGGCACGCCTGACGCGCTCTCTAAAGAACCGGATTCCACTTGAGAGAAACCCCGGGCAAAAGATTGATTCAATTCAACAACATAATAACGCATCAGACAGCCTCCGCCGCCTGGATGCGCTTTTCGGCGCGCAAGGTCGCCGGCCCGGCAAGTGCGGCCGTCGCATGGGCGGAGACGATCTTCTGCACAATCAGCACGGCTTCGCGACCGGCGCCGACGAGCGCTGCGCCCTCGGCAACGCCATGACAACCCGTGTAGGCAAAGACGATCTCGGAGGGGTTGGCGAGCCGGGAAGCTTCGGCTTCGAGCGTGGCGGCATCGTAGAACGCGGCCGGAACCGCGAAATGCTGAGCGGCCGCCAGGATCGCCGGCTCCTCGGCGCGAGCATCGAGCGAGGCGACCAGCCGCAGATCGCCGGGCGCAACACCGGCATCGGCAAGCGCACGCTCGGCAAGGGCGATCACCTCTTCGGCCGGCGTGCGACGCTCGCAGCCGAGCCCGAGCACCAGCCCGGCTCCTGCTTTCGTCGTCTGTGCAGAGTGTTTGCCCGATGGCATCGGCGGCCGGCTCCCTTCGTTGTTCTCCTTAACGAAGCGCCGGCTGGGACGATCCGTCCCGGCCGATCTGGACAGCACCGGCTGATGGCCCCCTGGCTGGGTCGGCCGCACCGGACGCTCTTTCAGTCCGCCGAAGCGGACGCCGTCGCATATCCTTCATTTTTACCGGAGCGCGGAAGGCCGGTCAAACCGGATTGCGCCATCGCCATGTCGCGTTTGAGGAAACTCGTCATCCCCCTGCCGTATCGCAAGGACAGCCCTTCTTCGGCACCATGCGAGCGAAAGCGCCTCCATCCAGAAAGACAGCGAGCCGGAACAAGGCTTTGAATCTTTGTCGGTTTTTCAATTTCGACACCTGCATGGACAGCAACACCGCGACAGAAGGCTTTGCAAATCGCGCCGGGCTCTGACACAAGGCGGAAAATCCCGCCTGACAGCTCTCCTCTCGAGTCCCCGCCGTGCAAGATCTCGCCTTCCACCTGCTCGCCTTCCTGTTCGTCGCCGCCTTCATCGCAGGCTTCATCGATTCGATCGCCGGCGGCGGTGGCATGATCACCATTCCGGCCATGCTGATTGCGGGCATCCCGCCCTTGCAGACGCTCGGCACCAACAAGCTGCAGGGATTGTTCGGCTCCGGCTCGGCCACGCTGTCCTATGCCCTGCGCGGCCACGTGAACCTGAAAGAGCAGCTGCCGATGGCGCTGATGTCGGCCGCCGGCGCCGTGCTCGGCGCCCTGCTCGCAACCATCGTTCCCGGCGACGTGCTGAAGGCGATCCTGCCCTTTCTGCTGATCGCCATTGCGCTTTATTTCGGCCTGAAGCCGAACATGGGCGACGTCGACCAGCACAGCCGCGTCACCCCCTTCGTCTTCACGCTGACACTGGTGCCGCTAATCGGCTTTTATGACGGCGTCTTCGGCCCCGGCACCGGCTCGTTCTTCATGCTCGGCTTCGTTACCCTCGCCGGCTTCGGCGTGTTGAAGGCGACGGCGCACACGAAGTTCCTCAACTTTGGCTCCAACGTCGGCGCCTTCGGCGTCTTCCTCTTCTTCGGCGCCATCCTCTGGAAGGTCGGCCTGTTGATGGGCCTCGGCCAGTTCCTCGGCGCCCAGGTCGGCTCGCGCTATGCCATGGCCAAGGGCGCCAAGATCATCAAGCCGCTGCTCGTCATCGTCTCGATCGCGCTCGCGATCCGGCTGCTCGCAGATCCGACGCATCCCTTGAGGATCTGGCTGGGGCATTGAGGCGCGGCGCGCTCGGCAAATTTTGCGCTGTCGTAACGGCCGCAACCGCGCAGCCTGTGAGGCGTGGCTGGACCACACCGGCGGGCAAAACCGCAAATGCATGTCCGTTCTGCGGTCTTGGATGAGCGGTTGACCGGGTCGACATGGCGCAGACATGCTTGCCGATAAACGGCGGCACTCTCATTCCTGCGCCAATGCACGGGCCTTTGCGAGAAGGGTCTCGTCGCCGTCGCCCAAGACCTCCAGCAAGCGTTTCATCTCGGCGCCGAACACTTTCCAGAAATTCGGATCGCCGGCTTTGATCGCTATCGCATTATCGATCAGGTCGGCGAGCTTGACGGTTTTCGCCGCGGCGGGCGCCGATGCGAGGTGCTGGCGATCCAGTTCCTTGCGCACCTGTCGATTGCCGTGGAACGGAGTGGATATGTCGGTGAGCCACGCAACCAGTGTTGCGACCTTGGGGCCGAACGCTTCCTTGATCTCCAGCAGCGTCACGTCGGTATCTTCGACCGTATCGTGAAGCAGCGCTGCGGCGATCATTTCGGGCGTATGGGGCACGCTTCGAACAATCTCCGCCACCGCAATCGGATGAACGATATAGGGCCGACTGTCATACTTACGCTTCTGTTCGCCGTGTGCTCGGGTTGCAAACTGGAGCGCGCTGTTCTCGAGATCGGTCATTATTTTGCGTTCAACGCCGGCGTCCATCACCTAAACCCAATCCCAAGCTTTCAGAACGAACCAGGCGACCCGTGATTTCTATCGCCGTCAGGCGTCGCTTCGAGCGACGCGCGCTTGCCTGCCCGCGCGAATGTCGCGGGCGGTCAACGCCTGACAGTTATACCAAGATCAGGCGCACCGGATTTCGACCAGCACGAGCACTGCTCTCCGACCGGACCTGCGCCATAGCTGCATTCGTTCTCCCGCGTCTTGCAAATCCGTGGACGGCGCGCTTCGGCGAGCGCCTTGGCCTTGGCTTCATCCGCAGCCCTTTGCTTGCGCGTCGTTTTAGTTTTCGGTTTCGCCTTCTGGCTGGTCGTCGTTTCTTGAGCTCGTGACGCCCCGCTCTTCACGGTTTGCGCCTGCCCCGCCACACCTGATGACAAGAACAGCAAGACCGATGCGACACCAACCGCAGCTCTGAGAGTATTCTTCAAGGTTCACCCGTATTTAGCCTGTCGACGGTCTAACATGGGTGCGGCCTCCTGCCTATGCAATCGCTCGGCGGAAGGAGCAGCCGTCAAGAGACGAATTTTGCCGACCTTCCGACACGGCGGGGGCGACGATGACAGCCTCCAACGCTTGGCAATAAGATCCGGTAACCACGACGAAAGTCGGACAGGTCCGGCGCTTGAACCTCTAGTTACTAGAGATTGCAAGGTGATCAGAATGCTTCGCCGGGTAGACGCTCATATGGGCCGCCTACCCGTCGTGCGCTCCTGTCTTGTCAGCTCGCTCCAGAGGTTTCCATGTCCACCACCCTTCCCGCCATCCTGATGCTCGTCGTGGGATTGTCCACGCTCGCGCTGGCGATCCTCCGCCGTGTGCAATCCGGCCGCTCGCCGGTCGTGCTGACCTATGGCGACGATGCGGAGGGGTTTGCGGGCAGGCTTTTCCGCCTGATCGTCGCAGCGCTGGTGATCCACCTGCTGGCGGTCGCCATGCTCCCGGCCTCCGTCGATGCCGCCCTCGGCCGGATCCCGGCGCTCGACACGCCCATCCTTCACGCCGTCGGCCTGGCGCTGATGACGCTCGGCGGCGGGCTGACGATGCTGTCGCAATGGGCGATGCGTCATTCCTGGAAGATCGGCATCCCTGAAAAGCAGGACGCGCCGCTTGTGACCTCAGGCCTCTATGCCTTCTCGCGCAACCCGATCTATGTCGGCATGGTGACCGCGCTGATAGGCACGGTGCTGGCGGTGCCCAACGTCATCTCGGTGGCGCTGGCGCTCTCCGCCTGGATCTCGATTTCCTACCAGATCCGCATGGAGGAAACCCACCTCGCCAAGGTCTTCGGCGACGCCTACGGTGCCTATTGCAGGCGTGTCCGCCGGTGGGTTTGACGCAGGGCTCCCCCTCAGGCTGCGACGCTTCCAGCGTCTGCCGAACTGCGCGACGTGGCCCGACGGATCAGGAAGGCGCTCGCGCCAATTGCCTTCAATCTGCATGCCGTCCTCCCGCTCGTCACAGCCGCTGCATGTGTCGGATTACGGCTTGACTAAGGCGAACATTCAGTGACAGGCACCAGACCAGGCGCGCTCAAAACACCGCCAGCAACAGCGCCCCGGCGGCAATGAAGGCGACGCCGAGCCAGTTCATCAGGTTGAGCTTTTCACCGAGGAAGAGCACGCCGAAGATTGCGACCATGACGATCGAGAGCTTGTCGATCGGCGCCACGCGGGCGGCGTCGCCGAGCTTGAGCGCGCGGAAATAGGCAAGCCAGGAGGCGCCGGTGGCAAGACCGGACAGCGCGAGAAACAGCCAGGTGCGTCCGGAGATTTCCGATGGCTTCTGCCACTGCCCTGTCGCCGCCACGATGGCGGCGATCACGCAGAGGATGACGACGGTGCGGATCAGCGTTGCGAAGTCGGAGTTGATCTGCGCAACCCCGACCTTGGCAAACACCGCCGTGAGCGCAGCGAAGGCGGCCGAAAGCAGCGCCCAGAACTGCCAGCTCTGGCTCATCAGAACTCCACGCCCTGCTGCGCCTTGATGCCGGAACGGAACGGATGCTTGATCAGCTCCATCTCAGTGACGAGATCGGCGATTTCGATCAGGTCTTCTTTCGCGTTGCGGCCGGTGAGCACCACATGCGTCATATGCGGCTTTTCTTCCTTCAGGAAGCGCACCACTTCGGCGACGTCGATGTAGTCGTAGCGCAGAGCAATGTTGATCTCGTCGAGCAGCACCATCGAGTTGCGCTCGTCACGGATCAGTTCCTTCGCCTTCTCCCAGGCCTTTTCAGCCATCGCAACATCGCGGGCGCGATCCTGCGTTTCCCAGGTGAAGCCCTCGCCGAGCGTGTAGAACTGGCAGACATCGCCGAAATGCTTCTCGATCAACTCGCGCTCGCCGGTTGCCATCGCACCCTTGATGAACTGCACGACGGCGCAGGGCATGCCGTGGGCGATGTGGCGAAAGATCATACCGAAGCCGGCGGTCGACTTGCCCTTGCCCTTGCCGGTGTTGACGATGATCAGACCCTTCTCGTCGGTCTTCGTCGCCATGATCTTTTCGCGCGCTGCCTTCTTCTTCGCCATCTTCATGGCGTGGCGGGCATCGTCCTTCTCGGCCGGGGCTTCGCCGCCTACTGTCGTCTCGTCGCTCATGATCACTCCCTCAGTTCTCAAGTTCGGGATGGGCAGACGCCCTCGTCCCGCTTCGGTTCCTTTTCGCACTTCACTGAGCAGCGAAACGGAACCAGGTCTTTGTTTCCAAGCAATTCCGGACGGATTACCGCCAGCCCGGAACCGCTCTATTCATTGCCGGCACGAAGCCGGGTTGCTGCCGTGCCGATGCCGGCAAGTTCAAACCGCGCCGAATTCGAGCGCGGTGTCCAGAGATTGCGGTCGATTGCTTCAAGCAGGCGTTCGGCAAGCTCGGCAAAGGCGGCCGGGTTCTTGACGCGCATGAAGTCAGCCACGCGCTCGTCGACGATGAACGCCTGATAGGCGGCCTCGAAATGATGGTCGCGCACCGCACCCGTGGTCGCGGCAAATGCGAACATGTAGTCGACCGTGGCAGCGATCTCGAAGGCGCCCTTGTATCCGTGGCGCATGACGCCATCGATCCACTTGGGATTGACGACGCGGGCCCGGACCACGCGGCCGATCTCTTCTTCGAGCGACCGGATCACAGGCTTTTCCGGACGGGAATGGTCGTTGTGGTAGATCGCCGGACGGTGACCGCCGAGCTGTTCGGCGGCAGCGCTCATGCCACCTTCGAACTGGTAGTAGTCGTCGCTGTCGAGCAGATCGTGCTCGCGGTTGTCCTGGTTCTGCACCACCGCCTCTATCGTGCGCAGGCGCTCCTCGAAAAGATCGCGCTCGGCCTTGCCCTCCTCGCCGGCGCCATAGGCATAGGCGCCCCAGGTAAGATAGGCCTCGGCGAGATCGGCTTTGGTTTCCCAGCCCTTCTCGTCGATCAGCGCCTGCAGGCCGGCGCCATAGGCACCGGGCTTTGCGCCGAAGACGCGGTAGGAGGCGCGACGCGCGGCCTCGGCAGCCTCGACACCTTCCCCTTCCAACCGTCGGCTTTCCGCCCGCATGCGTGCGGCGATCATGTTGTCGGCATCGTCTTCCTCCAGCGCGCCGACGGCGCGGATCGCCTTGTCGAAGAGCGCGATCTGGTCCGGGAAGGCATCGCGGAAGAAGCCGGAAATGCGCAAGGTCACATCGACGCGTGGGCGGCCGAGGACCGCGAGCGGCACGATCTCGTAGCCCATCACCCGGCGAGAGACCATGTCCCAGGTGGGCTTGGCGCCGATCAGCGCCAGGGCCTGGGCGATGTCGTCGCCGCCGGTGCGCATGTTCGCCGTGCCCCAGGCGGTCAGGCCAAAGGAGGACGGCCATTCGCCATGGTCCTGCAGGTAGCGGCGGATCAGAAGCTCGGCCGATTTCTTGCCAAGCTCGTAAGCCGCCGGCGTCGGCACGGCGCGGCTGTCGACCGAGTAGAAATTGCGCCCCGTCGGCAACACATCCGGCCGGCCGCGCGTCGGCGCGCCCGATGGACCGGGGGCGACGAAGCGGCCGCTGAGACCGGTGAGGAAGCCGGTCATCTCGGCGGCACCCGAGTTTGAAATCGACGGCTTCAGGCGCGTTTCGATTTCGCCGAGCACGACGCGGGTGTTGGCCCAGTGGTCCGGGCAAGCCAGTTCACCCGACACGAGATTTGCGGCAAGCAACTCGATGCGCTCGACCGTATCGCCGGCGGTGCGCCAGGGGGCGTCCGAGAGGTCAGCGAGGATGGACGGTTTCGGGCCCGTCCAGGTGTCGGACATGACGCAGTCGAGCGGGTCGAAAGGTTGGGCGTCGCGTGCGGGGTTGCCCCCGGCCGAGGTGGGAATAGCGACCCCACGCAGCCCCGCATCCGCTGCGATCGCCCGCTGCAGGCTCTGGTCGCCGCCCTCGCCGAGACCGCGGGGCACGCGCGCCAGCGCTACGGTGAGGTCCGTCAACAACCGCCCTTCCGGCGCGACGCCGAAGATGTGCAGGCCGTCGCGGATCTGCATTTCCTTGAGGTCGCAGAGATAGGCGTCGAGCTTTTCCAGCGCCTTGTCGTCGCTGTCGCCCCTGTCGATGCCGGCGTCGCTGTCGAGGCCGATGTCGCGCACGAGGTCGAGGATCTGGCGGCTGAGCAGCCTGAGGCGGCGCGGATCACCGCCGGCGGCATCGTAATACTCGTCGACGAGCGCCTCCAGATCCTTGAGCGGCCCGTAGGATTCGGCGCGCGTCAAGGGCGGGGTCAGGTGGTCGATGATGACGGCGCTGGTGCGGCGCTTGGCCTGTGTACCTTCGCCGGGATCGTTGACGATGAAGGGATAGATGTGCGGCAGCGGCCCGAAGATCGCTTCGGGATAGCAGGTTTCCGACAGCGCCAGGGCCTTGCCCGGCAGCCATTCGAGGTTGCCATGCTTGCCCATGTGCACGATCGCCTGCGCGCCGAACTGCTGGCGCAGGAAGGCGTAGAAGGCGAGATAGCCATGCGGCGGCACGAGGTCCGGCGAATGGTAGCTTTCCTTCGGATCGATGTTGTAGCCGCGCGCCGGTTGGATGCCGACGATCACCTCGCCGAAGCGGGCGAGCGGCAGCGCGAAGGCGCCATCGAGGAAGAAGGGATCGGCCTCCGGCACGCCCCAGCGACCGGCAACTTCATCCCTTATCTGTTTCGGAAGCGAATCGAAGAACGTCTTGTAATCGTTCAGCGAAATACGCTCGCGAATTTCGCGGTCATGGCTCGCCGCATTGGTCGGCCCGGCCATCAGATAGCGGATCAGCGCGTCGCCATCGGCGGGAACCTCACCGACCGCATAGCCTTCCCGCGCCATGGCGCTAAGCACCTCGACGGTACCGGCCGGCGTGTCGAGCCCGACACCGTTGCCGAGGCGACCGTCGCGGTTCGGATAGTTGGCCATGACGATGGCAATGCGGCGCTCGGCGGGCTCTGCCCGGCGCAGCTTCGCCCAGTTGACGGCAAGATCAGCGGCAAAGCGCACCCGGTCTTCGAGCGGCTCATGGCCGACGATATTGGCCTCCACCTTGGCATCATAGATCGACGCCGCCTTGAAGGAGACGGCGCGCGCAAGGATGCGGCCATCGACTTCGGGGAGTGCCACGTTCATGGCGAGGTCGCGCGCCATCAGCCCCTGCGGCGACGTTTCCCATTGCGCCCGCGACGAGCCGGAGAAAATCACCTGCAGCACCGGCGCACCGGTCGATTCCAGCACCGTCGGCTGACGGTCGGCACCGGGCGACGAGACCGCAAAGCCAGTGGCGTTCATCACCACGTCGGGTGCGGCCTCGGAAAAAATCGCCTGCAGCGTGCCGACGGAAACGGCATCCTTGAGGCTTGAGACGAACACCGGCAGTGCCCGCACACCTTCAGCCTCCAGCGCATCGATCAGCGCCTCCACCGGCCGTGTCTCGCCACTCTGCACGAGCGCGCGGTAAAAGCAGATCCCAACCGTCGGGGGTTCGAATCCCTCCCTCGCTACCATCCGTCCCTGAACAAGGGACTGCCATTCGCTGACGCCGATCACGCCAGCACCCGGCCACCAGATGCCGGCCTTCAACAGGGGCTTTGCCGGCTGCGGCTTCTCCGCACCTGTGACCAGTGCGGCCGCATAGTCGAGAAACAGCCCGGCATTGTCCGAGCCGCCTTCGGTGAAGTAAGCCCAAAGGCGCTGGCGGTCGTCGGCTGCGACGGTGGAGAAAGGCTCCAGCCCCGGATCCGGCTTGTCGTCACCCGGCAGAACCGCGATCTCGAAACGATGGGTGACGGCAGCCGCATGCAGGGCTTCCAGCAGATAACGGAAATAGCTGGCGCCACCGAGCGGCCGGACGACGATCAGCTTGGCGTGACGCGCCGTGCGCTCGACGTAAGTGTCGACCGACATCGGGTGCATCAGGCTCATCAGGCTGGCGATGCGCAGGCTCAAGCCTCCGTCGCGTCGGCCGTGAGCCGCGGCGATCGAGGAGAGCTCGGTGTCGGCGGCCGAGAGGAAAAGGATATCGGCCGGCGTTTGCCCAAGGTCGATCGCCTCGTTGCCGTCGGCGATCGTTCCTTTCTGGGCGAGAAGCAGATGCATTCGTCTTGTCCGGTGGGGCAATTCCGAACGAAAACGCTAAAAGCGTTTTCCATCCGGAACTGCATTATTTCAATGCGTTAGATCATTTCATTCAAGAATGATCTAGACGAGCGCGGTGATCGCAGCGCGCACCGCCGCCTCGTCCATGTCGTGCAGGCCGATGACGACGAGGCGCGTACCGCGCTTTTCGCCGGCGCCCCAGGCGCGGTCGTAATACTGGTCGATGCGGGCGCCGACCGCCTGGATCAGGAGGCGCATCGGCTTGCCGGGCACGTCTGCAAAACCCTTGAGGCGCAGAACGTCGTGCTCCGCGATCACGCCCTTCAGGCGATCGATGAACGCCGAGGGATCGGCGATCGAACCGAGCTCGACGACGAAGCTGTCGAACTCGTCGTGATCGTGCTCCTCACCTGCCTCGTGCTCCATCTCGTGATGCGACTTGCGGTTGGCGATATCGCTTTCCGTGCCGACACCGAGGCCAAGCAGGATGGCAGCGGCGACTTCGCCGTTCTTCGCCTCGATCATCGTCGGCTTGCGGCTGGTGCGCGAAGACACCTCGTCGCGTACGGCCTTGAGGCCGGAGGCATCGATCAGATCGGTCTTGTTGAGAACGATGAGATCGGCGGCCGTCAGTTGGTCCTCGAACAGCTCCTCGATCGGGCTTTCGTGATCGAGATTGTCGTCCTCGACGCGCAGCGCATCGACCTTGTCGTGGTCGTCGGCAAAGCGGCCAGCGGCAACGGCGGCGCTGTCGACCACCGTGACGACGCCATCGACGGTCACTTCGCTGCGGATATCCGGCCAGTTGAAAGCGGCGATCAGCGGCTGCGGCAGGGCAAGGCCCGAGGTTTCGATGATGATGTGGTCAGGACGGTTTTCACGCTCGAGCAGCTTCGTCATGGTCGGGATGAAATCGTCAGCCACGGTGCAGCAGATGCAGCCATTGGTAAGCTCGATGATGTCGTCCTCGGTGCAGGCCTCGGCACCGCAGCCCTTCAAGACATCGCCGTCGACGCCGAGATCACCGAACTCGTTGATGATCAGCGCGATGCGCTTGCCGTCGGCGTTCTGCAGCAGGTTGCGGATCATCGTCGTCTTGCCGGCGCCGAGGAAGCCGGTGATGACGGTCGCCGGGATCTTGCCCTGGTTGGCTCTCGCAGTGGTCATGGATCAACCCTTCATTTTCAGCGGCAAACCGGCCGCGACAAAGTAAACTTCAGCGGATTTCTCCGCAACGATCTGGTGAAGCCGGCCGGCATGGTCGCGAAACTCGCGGGCCATGCGGTTCTCGGGCACGATGCCGAGGCCGACCTCATTGGAAACAAAGACGAGGCGCGCCCGCGCCTCAGGCAGATACGCAACAAGGGCGGCGAACTCCGCCGTCATGTCGCGCTCTTCCAGCATGAGATTGGTTACCCATAGCGTCAGGCAGTCGATCAGGACCACATGGCTGGGATCATCGATGCGTCTGAGGATGCCGACGAGATCGAGCGGCTCCTCATGCGTCGTCCAGCCCTCGCCGCGGCGCGTCCGGTGATGGTCGATGCGCTCGCGCATTTCGTCGTCCCAGGCGCGGCCCGTTGCGACATAATGCATGGTGAGGCCGGACGCTTCGACGAGCCTCTCGGAAAAGCTGGACTTGCCGGAACGGGCGCCGCCAAGGACCAGCACGGGCCCGGCGCTGAGACTGCTCATCGTGGCTGCCTCAACATTCCCAAAACAGCCGTCGGTGGCAAAAGCCATCGGACGCGCCACGGGCGCGTTCTTGAAAACATCTGCGAGCCAAAACAACCTCCGTGATGGCGTTGGAGACAAAAGTCCCCTCGGGCGGAATGCCCATGCCGGATGGCAGGTCTCCTGGCTCACGGCGTCACGGGCCGAACATCGCCTCGCCCTTAAACGGCAAGGTTCCGATGTCAGGGCCCGAGCGGCCCGCCTCACCTTCCCGGCGTCTTTCCGGTGCCACAGCGAACCTTTGCGCGTCGTCTCCGACGCATGGGCGCTGTGAGGGACATCGTGAAAGGCGGACGATTCGTAGAAGAAGAGGCGTCCAAACCCGGCTGATCACGATGCCACGCCAGTGGCTTTTCCGGCTTGATCCCCGACCTGCCCCGATTGCCCATGCAACCGGCCGACAGCCCGGCACCAAACCCGATGGCGAACCCTGACCGTTCTACAGTCGCGGGGTCGGCTGCGATAAGGATGCCCGATTTGGGTCCATCCGTCACATTCCCAATTATTCCCCCAGATCGCCACGACAAGGGGGAACCATCCAACACCTGATGATTAGGAAGCGGGCAGCCCAAAGTCAATCGACGCATGCGACGCCTCCCCGGCCGAGTTGCGCCACGCGACGATTTGTCGGGCGTCAGGCACGACGGCGGTGTGAAGGGAACCGATGTCGAAACCTAGTGCTATGGATAGCAAACTGCTGCTAACACGTGTGTCAAAAATGCCGAGGGCGAATCTCGCCAGAAAGGGAACCTTTCGAGTGGATACCGACCTGCGCCGCGTCGTCCTCATCGTCTCCCTGTTGAACCTCGGCTATTTCGGGGTCGAACTCCTTGTCGCGCTTTCGATCGGCTCGGTGTCCCTCATGGCCGACAGCGTCGACTTCCTCGAAGACGCCTCCGTCAACATGCTGATTTTCTTTGCTCTGGCCTGGACGGCGCGGACCCGCGCGCGGGTCGGCATGGCGATGGCGTTCATTCTACTGGTACCGGCGCTGGCCTTCCTTTGGACGGCCTGGGCGAAGTTCATGGATCCGGTCCCGCCAGAGCCCTTTGCCCTGTCCCTGACCGGACTTGGGGCGCTGGTGGTCAACCTCTTCTGCGCCTATCTGCTCGTCGCCTACCGTCACACGAGCGGCAGCCTCACGCGGGCAGCATTTCTCTCGGCCCGCAACGATGCCTTCGCCAATGTGGCCATCATCGCCGCGGGTCTGGCGACAGCCTATCTGTGGCAGTCGGCCTGGCCGGACCTGATCGTCGGCCTGGGGATTGCCCTGATGAACATGGATGCCGCGCGGGAAGTCTGGGAAGCCGCAAGCGAGGAGCACGATGTCGCAGCGTAGTTCCGCCGGATAAGCTCGTTCCTCCTGTTGGGCCCGACGTACCGGACCTGCTGACTGACCGTTGCCGCGCCGCTAGCGGCTGAGCAACTCGTCCAACCAGCGACGATCGAGCACAGCCTCCAGCTCGTTCGCGACATCGTCGAGCGCCGCATCGACCGATTGGCGGTAGTTGTTGGCGCCGCCTTCGATGCCGAAACTCTTGAGCAGCGCGCCACGATAGGCGTCGCTGGTGAAGAGCCCATGCAGGTAGGTGCCCATCACGCGGCCATCGGCCGAAAGCGCGCCGTCGGCGCGATTGTCGATGCGCACCGATGGCCGGCCACAGTCTGCACCTTGCGTCTTGCCAAGATGGATTTCGTAGCCTTCGAGCGCCACATCATGCTCCAGAGACCAGGCGCGGCTGTTGCGCACCGTCTTTTCCGGCGCCATCTCGGTCTCGACCTCGAGCAGCCCGAGACCCTCGACCGCACGTTCGCCGCCCTCGATGCCGAGCGGATCGGTGACGCGCCGGCCGAGCATCTGGTAGCCGCCGCAGATGCCGATGACCCGGCCGCCCCGGCGCACATGACGTTCGAGGTCACGGTCCCACCCTTGCGCACGGAAATCGATGAGGTCGCCGATGGTCGACTTCGACCCGGGAATGACGACGAGGCCAGCGTCTGCCGGAATGGGACTGCCAGGCCGCACGAAGACGAGATCAATCTCCGGTTCGGCGGCGAGCGGATCGAGGTCGTCGAAATTGGCGATGCGCGACAGTACCGGGACGGCAACCTTCAGCGCCCGCCCCTCGCCGCGCGTCAGCTTCTCCAGCACGACGGAATCTTCGGCAGGCAGGCGTGCCGCCGCCTTCAACCACGGCACGACGCCGAAGCAGGGCCAGCCGGTGTAGCGGTTGACGGCAGCAATGCCGTCGTCGAACAGCGTGACCTCGCCGCGGAACTTGTTGATGAGATAGCCGGTCACCATGCGCCGGTCTTCCTCGGGCAGGATCGCATGCGTGCCGACCAGCGAGGCGATCACCCCGCCGCGGTCGATGTCGCCGACCAGCACGACCGGCACGTCGGCCCGTGTCGCAAAGCCCATATTGGCGATGTCGCCGGGCCTGAGGTTGATTTCGGCCGGCGAGCCGGCGCCTTCGACCACCACGAGATCGGCACCGGCCGATATTTGTTCGAAACTCTCCATGACGGCGCCCAGCAGTTTGGGCTTGAGCGCCTGATATTCCCGCCCCCTAGCCTGCCCGGCGACCTTGCCCTGAACGACGATCTGGCTGCCCACGTCCGACTGCGGCTTCAGGAGCACCGGGTTCATGTGCACCGACGACGGCACGCGCGCGGCCAGCGCCTGCAGCCATTGCGCGCGGCCGATCTCGCCGCCGTCGTCGGAAACGGCGGCGTTGTTCGACATGTTCTGCGGCTTGAACGGCCGGACCTTCAGGCCCTGATTGGCGGCAAGCCGGCAGAGCCCCGCCACCAATACCGATTTTCCGACATCCGAGCCGGTTCCCTGCAACATGATCCTGCGTGTCATGCGGCCATCGGTAACACTGAAACGGGCAGCGGCAAAGGTCTGTTTCGACACGATTTCGCCGCAATTGACAAAGCCCTTTCACGCATTGTTTCGCGCTTTCGCAAGGCTTGTCGAAAATGTCGCGGCCGATAGCCAGAATGCGACATGGCGTGGCGAGTTTGGCATTCAATTTTTTGCAGCGCACACCTATATCAGCGGCATAGCAACACGCCCCGGAGGATAAGCCTCCGGCCTCTCAAGGTTCATGTCCATGCTGTATATTTTCAGCAAGCCCAATTTCGTTCAGATCGCCTGGAACTCGAAGGTTCCGTCCAGCCAGTCGCGCGTACGCAACCTCGTCGTCGACGCACCCTTCGGCCCGCTCGGCGTCATCCGCACGTCGAACGTCGGCTAACGCCAGCGATCGGGGCGCAAGCCCCTTCGAGCTCTCCTCCCAGAGCCTCCTCCACCGCCCCTCCGGGGCGGTTTTTTTATGTCCGGCATTGGCCCTGAAATGCGAAGGCCGCATCAACCTCTTCAAGAGGGATGCGGCCGCCAAAAAACGCCTGGTCACTTCGGAAAAACACACCGAAGGTTCGCTCAAAGTCCGGGACGCACAAACCTGATCCGGACCGGCGGCAGTCCCCCGCCGCGAGAAGAACAATTAGCTGGACATCGTTACCGGATGGTTATTGAGGATTTAACCAAAGATGAATTCCGGACTTTTTTGTAAATTTTTCGCGACATGCGCGCCATTTGGCGTGACGCAATCACGACAGGAAACGTCAGGATCTCGACAGGGTTCTGAGGTCCGTGGCGCCCAGCGCCATTTTTTGCGGCAAGAATTGTCGCTATTGCTTAAATTCGGGGTCTCTCACGCACAAAATACGCGCTTCGGCGATGTCGCAGACAGAACGCACGAGACCCCGTCCTTCCCGGTCAACCGATTGAAGAGGTTGATTTCTCAGCGAGAAACCTTAGGCTTGGTTTGCGGTATAAGAGGAGATTGGCTGGCGACAGGGTTCCGCGGCCAGGGCTGAATACGAACTCCCACACCGTCCGCAGCAAGGGTGAACCTTGGCTTGTTTGATGCCGAACCCCCGGCTGCATCGTTGTTTCGGGTGACGGAGGATGTCGCGTCCGCCGTGGATTCCCGTTTGGATCTTGGCTGCAAAATAAGACTGGGAGGTCTTGCAACATGAAGAAACTCCTCGCTTCCACCATTCTCGCCGCTGGCCTCTATGCCATGGCGGGTTCCGCGCAGGCCGCGGAATGCGGTGAAGTCAGCATTGCCGAAATGAACTGGGCTTCTGCCGGCGTCGCCGCCCAGGTGGACAAGTTCATTCTGGAGAACGGCTACGGCTGCACGGTGACGCTGGTCACCGGCGACACCATGCCGACCTTCGCTTCCATGAACGAAAAGGCGCAGCCCGACATGGCGCCGGAACTCTGGGTCAACGCCGTGCGCACGCCGCTCGACGCTGCGATCAAGGAAGGCCGTCTCATCGAAGCCGCCAAGATCCTGAGCGAAGGCGGCGTCGAAGGATGGTGGATCCCGAAATTCCTCGCCGACGCGCACCCGGACATCAAGACGGTGCAGGACGCGCTGAAGCACCCGGAGCTCTTCCCGGCACCGGAAGACTCGTCGAAGGCCGCCGTTCACAATTGCCCGTCCGGCTGGAACTGCCAGGTCTCGACCGCCAATCTCTATCGCGCGCTGAACGCGGAGAAGGACGGCTTCCTGCTGGTTGATACCGGCTCGGCTGCCGGCCTCGACGGCTCGATCGCCAACGCGTTCGAAAAGAAGACCGGCTGGCTCGGCTACTACTGGGCACCGACCGCCATCCTCGGCAAATACGAGATGACCCGCCTCTCCTTCGGCGTCGATCACGACAAGGCCGATTGGGACGCCTGCACCGCCGTGCCGGATTGCCCGAGCCCGAAAGTCAATTCCTACCCGGTTTCCGACGTTTACACCGTCGTGACCAAGTCCTTCGCCGACAAGGCGAGCGTTGCCATGGACTACGTCAAGGCGCGCAAGTGGGACAATGGCACCGTCAACAAGGTTCTCGCCTGGATGGACCAGAACCAGGGCACCAACGAGGACGGCGCCAAGCACTTCCTCGCCGAGTTCCCGGATATGTGGACACAGTGGGTGAGCCCGGAAGTGGCCGAAAAGGTCAAGGCAGCGCTCTGATCGAATATGACGGCAGGCGGACCGTGGAATCGGCCGCCTGCCCGTTCCGGTTTTGATGCCGGGACAGGGAACGATGGGGCGTCCTTGCGGGTTTCGTTTGAACGTTCATCGTCTCAGAGGCGGCGAACCGGGAGCCTTCGCGTCGCTATCAGGTAAGCGGGCGACACATTTCGCTGCCACAGTTTAAGTGCCGGGACCCAAAGAGGTCACCCAAGTGTGCGCCGTCATCGACCCGTTCGATGCCGAGACGCGGCCGGCTTAAAAAAACTTCCGGCCAAGAAGGGGAAACAAATGGCCTCCATCTGCAGTGTCTTGCCAGCGTTGCTCTGCAAGTTCCCTGCCATTGACGAGAGCACGATCCGGCTCGCCCGCAAGGCTGTCGATGATAGCTTCAAGGGCTTCGTGCGATCCTATGGTAACGCCATCGACACGGTGGTCCAGCCGCTTCAATGGTTCCTGAACTACCTCGAAAGCCTGTTCGTCGGCTCCCCCTGGATCGTGATCCTGGCGGCGATGACCGCGATCGTCTATTTCGGCAGCCGCAACATCAACGTCACCATCGGCACCGCGCTGTCGATGATCGCCATCGGCCTTGTCGGGCTTTGGAATGACACCATGGTCACGCTCGCCATGGTCACCGTCTGCACGCTGATCTCCATCCTCATCGGCATTCCGATCGGTATCCTGATGGCGCGCTCGGACCGGGTGCAGTCCTTCGTCAATCCGATCCTCGACGTCATGCAGACGATGCCGAGCTTCGTCTACCTGATCCCGGTCGTCATGATCTTCGGCATCGGCAAGGTGCCGGGGCTGATAGCCGTCGTCATCTACGCGGTGCCACCGATGATCAGGCTCACCAATCTCGGCATCCGCCTCGTCGACAAGGAAGTGCTGGAAGCGGCCGACGCCTTCGGCTCCTCGACCTGGCAGAAGCTGAAGAACGTGCAGATGCCGCTGGCGTTGCCGACCATCATGGCCGGCATCAACCAGACGATCATGATGTCGCTGGCGATGGTCGTCGTCGCATCGATGATCGGCGTCGGCGGCCTCGGCAAGAACGTGCTGCAGGCGATCGCCAACCAGTTCTTCACCGTCGGCTTCCTCAACGGCTTTGCCCTTGTCGGTATCGCCATCATTTTCGACCGTACCAGCCAGGCCTTCGGCAAGCGGCTGCAAAAGCACTCGGAGGTTATCCATGGCTAGTCACGCGATCGAGGTGAAGAACCTCTACAAGATCTTCGGCCCCCGCGGCGTCGACTTCGTCGATGCCGTCAAGAAAGGCATGGGCAAGGCCGAGCTCAACGAGCAGCACGGCCACGTGCTCGGCCTGCAGGACATCAACATTTCCATGCCCGCCGGCAGCGTCATGGTGGTCATGGGTCTCTCGGGCTCCGGCAAGTCGACGCTGATCCGCCACATCAACCGGCTGATCGACCCGACCGCCGGCGAAGTGCTCTATGACGGCGTCGACGTCTGCAAGATGAACGACAACGATCTGCGCGAATTCCGCCGCCACAAGACGGCGATGGTGTTCCAGAAGTTCGCGCTGCTGCCGCACCGCACCGTGCTCGACAACACGGTCTACGGTCTCGAAATCCAGGGTGTGGAACGCAAGGAGAGCGAGAAGCGCGCCCGCGGCTGGATCGAGCGCGTCGGTCTCAAGGGCTTCGAGAACCACTATCCGAACCAGCTGTCGGGCGGCATGCAGCAGCGCGTCGGTCTCGCCCGCGCGCTGACCAACGATGCCGACATTCTCTTGATGGACGAAGCCTATTCGGCGCTCGACCCGCTGATCCGCGTCGACATGCAGACGGTGCTGCTCGACCTGCAGAAGGAACTGAAGAAGACCGTCGTCTTCATCACCCACGACCTCGACGAGGCGCTGCGCCTCGGCGACAAGATCGCGATCCTGCGCGATGGCCGCGTGGTGCAGCAGGGCACCGGCCAGGAAATCGTGCTGTCGCCGGCCGACGACTACATCACCGCCTTCGTCAAGGAAGTGAACCGCGGCCGGGTGATCAATGTCGAGACCATCATGCGGCCGATCTCCGGCAATGCCGAAGGCGTGCCGCTTGCAACCGGCACTGTACTGGAATCGGCGGCGCGCACGATGACCGCCGCCCGTGTGGGAACCGCCCACGTGGTCGATGAAAACGGCCGCCCGATCGGCGCCCTCGACCTTTCCACGGTCATCGCCGCGATGGTCACGCCGGTCAGCCACGAGGATCGCGCTGCGGCTTGAGACAAGCGATGATTGGGGCAGCGACCGACGCGGCCCCTCATCCGCCAGCCGGAACCTTCTCCCCGTCATGACGGGAAGAAGGGACTCGTAGCGCCCACTCGCCTGGACACGAACGCCGTCGTATCCCGTCCGCCTGGACGTCGTCGCGGATGGTGGCCCGATGTGAAACGCGGCCGTAGCCCTCGTCCCCTCGCCCCGCGTGCGGGGAGAGGGTTAGGGTGAAGGGCAAATCTCAGTGGTCTGAGAGATCAGTTCGTGGTGGTCGTCGCCGCTGCAGCAGCCGGTTCAGTGACGCTGGCAGCGCTTGCGTCTTCCTTCGGCGGCAGGAACTTGTCGAGCAGTGAGATCATGTCGTCGTCGCGCGACTGCGCCGTCTTGCCACCCATGACGACGGCGACGAGGCGGGTGTCGCCGCGCTTGGCCGAGGTCACGAGATTGTAGCCGGAGGCGTCGGTGTAGCCGGTCTTGATGCCGTCGACGCCTTCGTAGCGCTTCATCACGCCGTTGTGGCCGCGCAGCTTCATACCGCGAAACTCGATCGTCTTGTTGGCGAAGAGCTGGAATTCCTGCGGAAAGTCGCGCATCAGCGCGAGGCCGAGCGTCGCCATGTCGCGCGCCGTGGTTACCTGGGCCGGGTCCGGCAGGCCGTTGGCGTTCTTGAAGACGGTGCTGGTCATGCCGAGCGTCTTGGCCTTGCGGGTCATCATCTGGCCGAAGGCGGTCTCGTTGCCGGCGAGCGTCTCACCGATAACGACGGCTGCGTCATTGGCCGAAAGCACGACCATGCCCATGACCGCTTCGCGCACGGTGATCTGGCGTCCGGCGCCGACGGCAAGCTTGAACGGCTCCAGGCTGTTGGCGTGCTCGGAAACCGTCAGCTTCTGGTCCCATTGCAGGGTGCCGCTGCGCAGCGCTTCGAAGGCGAGATAGATCGTCATCATCTTCGTCAGCGACGCCGGGAAGTTCAGCTCGTCGGCATTGTCGGCCTCGAGGATCGAGCCGGTGTCGGCGTTGACGACAAAATGAGCCTGCCCGGCGGCGGCAAAGGATGCGCTGCCAAGCAGCAGGCTTACGGAGACCGCCGCGGACGCGACCATACGGATAAGGGACTGCATATCGTGTTTTCTCGTTTCGACGCTATCGAACGACCTCGGAACGAAAATCGAGATCGAATTATGGAAGACGGACCGCGAAATACGGCAAGGGCCGCGTTTTCCACACGGCCAATATACCCTAGCCTTTTAAGGGCATGGCGACCGGGCGGCAAGCACCTGCGGCAATCGGCGCGCAAATATCGGGACCGGTAATGCCGCGACTGCCGATCCCGCCCGGGCGGCCCGTCCACCGTTTCACCGAGGTTTAACCTGATTGCGCCAAGGTGCGGATCTCCCAAGGCCGGCCCTGTCCGAACGGCAGGACGGCCCGGGGTCATGATCACCGATGCCGAACCGCGTCCCAGTCATTCGTTTTTTAAGCCGCCATGCACCCGAACACAGCCACGGCAGACACCTCCACCGCGCACCAGCGCGTGCCGGAGGCGTTCGATGCCGGGCTGGCGGAACTCGTCAACGGCCTTGCCGCGCTGCTTTCGGGCCTTGGTCTGCTCCTCATCGTCTTCACGTTGATCCCGTTTCAGGGCGCGGTGACGACGGATCCGAACGCGGCGAACGAAGGCAACATCATCAACCAGGTCGGCTACCTGGTGCTCGGCGCGGTCTATCTCTTCGCCATGCTGCTCACCGTCGACCGGCGGGTGCTCGCCCGTCTCGTCTCTCCGGCCTGGATCGCGATCTTCGCCATCGCCTACCTCTCCTGCCTGCAGTCCTACGACCCGGCCGCCTCCGCCCGCGGCCTGACGCTGAGCCTCGTCGCCATGATCATGGTGGCGGGCGTGCTGGTGCTGCCGAAGAGCGAGCGCGATTTCGTCAACGCCGGCGCCAATGCGATCCTGCTTCTGATCCTGATCGACTACGCCGCTCTCTTCGTGGCACCCGACCGCGCCATCCATTCGGCCTTCGGCGACGAGCCCTGGCATGCCGGTTTCTGGCGCGGCCACCTCCTGCACAAGAACGTCTCGGCGCCGGTCTTTTCCATCCTCTGCATGTTCGGCATTTATTGCCTGCGCGCCGGCGCGCCGCTTCGCGGCTGGGCGATCACGCTGCTGGCGGCCAATTTCGTGCTGCACACGGGATCGAAGACGACGATCGGATTCCTGCCGATCGCGATCGGCCTCGTCTTTGCCGGCCGTGCGGTGCGCAGCCCCGGGCTGATGATCCTTGCCCATCTCGCCATGTCAGTGCTGGTCTTCGGCCTGACGCTCGGTACCATCTATTCCGACACGCTGCTTTCGATCACCAAGGGGCTGATCGACGATGCGACCTTCACCGGCCGCGACGACATCTGGAAATTCGCGAGCGCCAGCATCGCCGAGCGCCCCTGGCTCGGCCAGGGCTATGCGAGTTTCTGGCTGTCGCCCGTGATCATGGGCATGGAGGCGAATTTCGAGGCGAGCTGGGACGTGCGCGGCATCGTCACCGGCCACAACAGCTATCTCGACGCGGTGCTGATGTTCGGCCTGCCCGGCGGCATCCTCATGACCACTCTGCTCTTCGTCAAACCGCTCTTCGACTACGCACGGGCCTATCGCCGACCGCAGGGCCGCATCTTCGCCGATTTCTGCGTCATGGTGGTGATCTTCATGACCTACAACGCCATGCTCGAAAGCTTCTTCCTCAATCGCGCCGATCCGATGTGGCTGCTGACAGCACTTGCCGTCTTCGGCCTTGGGCTCGCCGGCCGCATGAGCATGCGCGCCGAACCGGAAGCCTCCCGTCGCTGAACGCTTGCCAAGACATAAAGATATCTTTATATCTTGTTGCAATCTATTCTAGCCGGGAAAAACCGATGACCGCAGCCTCCAATGCCCTCTCCGCTCTCATCGCCGAAAAAGGCGTTCTTCTCGCCGACGGCGCCACCGGCACGTCGCTCTTCGCCATGGGCCTCGAAGCAGGCGAAGCGCCGGAACTCTGGAACGAAACGAAGCCGGAGAACATCACCAAGCTGCACCAGGATTTCGTCGACGCCGGCGCCGACATCATCCTCACCAACACCTTTGGCGGCACCCGTCACCGGCTGAAACTGCACCAGGCCGACGACCGCGTGCATGCGCTGAACAAGCGCGCCGCCGAGATCGCCCGTGCGGTTGCCGACAAGGCATCGCGCAAGGTCATCACCGCCGGCTCCGTCGGCCCGACCGGCGAACTCTTGATCCCGCTCGGCGCGCTTTCCTATGAAGATGCGGTTGCCGCCTTCGTCGAGCAGATCGAAGGCCTGAAGGCTGGCGGCGCCGAAGTCGCCTGGATCGAGACCATGTCCTCGCCGGACGAGATCCGTGCGGCCGCCGAAGCGGCCGCCAAGGTCGGCCTTCCCTACGTCTATACCGGCTCGTTCGATACCGCCGGCAAGACGATGATGGGGCTGCACCCGAAGGACATCCATGGCGTTGCCACCGAGTTCGGTGACGGCCCGGTCGCCGTTGGCGCCAATTGCGGCGTCGGTGCTTCCGACATTCTCTCCTCGCTGCTCGACATGACGGAGGCAGCACCCGAGGCGACCGTGATCGTCAAGGGCAATTGCGGCATTCCGGAATTCCGCGGCTCCGAGATCCACTATTCCGGCACGCCGCCGCTGATGGCCGAATATGTGCGCCTTGCGGCCGATGCCGGCGCCAAGATCATCGGCGGCTGCTGCGGCACCACCTGCGGCCACCTCGCCGCCATGCGCGTCGCACTCGACGAACATGTGCGCCGCGAACGCCCGACGCTCGACCTGATCATCGAAAAGATCGGCCCGCTGCGCAACAAGACCGCCAACGAAACGGCGGCCGCGCCTGCCCGCGAGCGCCGCAGCCGCCGCGCCTGATCAAGCCAGGCAAGGCAAATCGACAAGCAAACGCCCCGGCATCGAAAGATCCGGGGCGTTTTCGTTTATGCGTCGATGTGGCGGCTGTCTTAAAGCGCGGCGTTGTCGAAGGCCTTGGCGTCCGTTGCCCGCTCAGCCACGGGCCTGCCCTTCGCCGCCTCGATGAAAGCTCGGTAGAAATCGAAGGCGCGTCCCATCTGGCGGGACCCTTCCTTGGAGAAGTGCCCGAAGTCCTCGAAGAGCGCGACGCCCTTGTCCTCGATCTTGCAGCTGTCGTCGTCGCAGAGATAGTCCATGAAGCTGACGACGGGATACTCGTCGGCGATTTCCGCAACCACGTTCAGGACATCGCGGTCATATTCGCGAACGGTCGTTAGCACCGGCTCGCAATGCCGGTCCGACAGGCCGAGCAGACGGGCTCTTGCAACGCAGAGCCCGGTATCGCGGCCATCATGCGGCGTCGGCGCGACGAAGACGGGTTCGAAGCCGTTCGAGCGCAGCCAGGCAAAGGTTGCCCGCAGGCCGTCGATGAGAAGCTTCGTCTCGGTCGTCACCTCGCTGCGGCCATCGACCAGCACCTTCTCCTCCTTCAGGTACTGGCTGAGCTGCGAGGACAGAACGACGTAGCGGATCGACCGGTTGGCAAGCAGGAAACGGCGGACCTCTTCGTTATAGCGGGCGCAATCGTCGGACCAGTCGCGACCGAGCCGCGGCATGATCGGCGACAGGTTCAAAAACGGCCCGCAATTATTCTTGGCAAGCTGCACCAGTCGCACGTCCGGCTTCGACGCGATAATGCCGTCGACGAGGTGCCGGGCGAAGGAATCGCCCCAGACCGCGACCTCGGGTTTCGGGTTAGAGGCGCAGCGCAGGTCGGCGACGGCATCGCATTTCTTGCCGAGGCCGACGCTCGGCTCCGAAAGCTGTGCAAGTTCGCGGTTCCGGGCGGCGAGACCGTCCGAACCGTCGAGCGTGAAGCCGAAGGCGATCGCCGCCGATCCGGCCGCAAACGTCGCACCGAAAATCGCGCGACGGCTGAAGCGGCCCGGCTTGCGGAAGGGCTGCTCGACGAGACGCCAGCTGAGATAGGCAAGTACGAAGCAGAGCGCGATCAGGAGCGCGTAGCCTTCGGCCGGAATGTCCTCGATCGACCGCAAGCGCGCGAAGGCAAAGACCGGCTGATGCCAGAGGTAGAGGCTGTAACTGATGAGCCCGATCGCGACCAGCGGCTTCAGCGACAGCAGCCGGCCAACGACGGTATCGCTGCGACCGAAGGCGAGAACCAGTGCCGTGCCCAGCACCACCGGCACGGTCGTCCAGCCGGGATAGAAGGCCGATTCCACCACGAACAAATAACTCGCGACGATCGCCAGCAGACCGAGGGCTGACAGAAGCTCGCGGCTGCCTTTCGAAAGATCGAGCTTTTCGACGCCGACGAGCGCAAGCAGCGCACCGACGCCGAGTTCCCAGAACCGGCTTGGCAGCAGGTAGAAATTCGCAGCCGGGTCCAGGTTCGCAAAGACCTGGGTCGCCGCAAAACTCAGGAGCACGAGCGCCGCCACCACCTTCAACAGCGTTGCCCGCGAGAAGCGGTGAAGCAGCAAAAGCAGCAGCGGGAAGACCAGATAGAACTGTTCTTCGACCGCCAGCGACCAGGTGTGCAGCAGCGGCAGCAGCGCCGTGCTCGGCGCGAAATAGCCGGTCTGGTCCCAGAAGAAGAAATTCGAGGCGAACAGGTTCACCGCATAGAGGCTCTTGCCGAAGCTGTTGAGTTCCTCCGGCAGCATCCACATCAGCGCGAATGGAATGCAGACGGCGCAGACCAGGAGCAGCGCCGGTGCAAGGCGACGGGCACGCCGCTCGTAGAAACGGGCGATGCTGAAGTTCCCGTCGCTGATCTCGCGGTGGATGATCGCGGTGATGAGATAGCCGCTGATGACGAAGAAGACATCGACGCCGGAAAAGCCGCCAGAGACAAGGCCGAAACCGGCATGGAACAGGAGGACCGGGACGACGGCAAGCGCGCGCAGTCCATCGATTTCGGGTCTGTATTGCATCAGCAGAGGAAACACTCGGTGGCGGGGGCCGCTCGTTAACACAATCTTGACAATGGAACCATTGTCGCGCGGTCCGTATCCACATGCGTGCGTTCCAAGGTTCCCGGGGCATACGCCCGGGAGCGGGACCTGCGGGTAACTAGCAGGTCGAAGATGGCGACACTGGGGCTATCGCCGAATATGTCGGCGCCAGGCATCGAGCCCGACCTCGATATCCTTGCGGCCGAAACCGACGCGGAAGCGATCGGTGGCGACCGGCAGCAGATCGGATACGAAGAGGCTCGACGGCAAGAGCAGAACGCCAGCCTCCTCCACCAGCCCCCGGCAATGGCTCTCGACGCCATCGGCACCGAGATAGCGGGCAAAGCCGACGCAGCCCCCGTCAGGTGCCCGCCACTCATAGAGATCCGGGAATTCCGCAAAGAAGGCGCCGAGCCTCTCGAGATTGGCGGCAACGAGCGCCCGGTTGCGATCGAGGATAACGGCACGCCCCTTGAGCGCGATTGTCGCCAGCACTTCCGACGGCCGCGAATTGCAGATCGACAGATAGTGCTTCATCTTCTCCATGCGTTCGAGAAGCGCATGGTCGCGGCAGGCGATCCAGCCGATTCTCAGGCCCGGCAGGCCATAGGCCTTGGACATGACATTCAGCGAGATTCCGTGGTCAAAAAGTTCGACCGCCTGCGGCAGGCGCAGCGAGGCGTCACGCTCCAGACCGCGATAGACCTCGTCGCTGAAGAGATGAATGCCGCGCTCCGCGCAGAGCTTGGCGAGCGCCGCGAAGGTTTCCTGGTCGGCAATGGCGCCGGTCGGATTGTTGGGGAAATTCACACAGATCAGCTTCGTGTTGGGTTTCAACGCCGCGCGCACGTCGGCGATATCGAGCCGCCAATTGTTCTCGGGGCGAAGCGGCACGCCGGTCACCGCGCCGGCGATCGTCACCGGCAGGGTCTCCATCGACTGGTAGTTCGGCACCGTCACGATCGCGTGGTCGTCCGGCCCGAGCAGCGCCAGCATGGCGCAATAAAGCCCCTCCTCCGCGCCGGCAAAGCAGAGGATATCGGCAGCCGTCAGCCCTTCATAGGTCGCAGCGATCGCTGCCCTCAGCGCCGGTGCGCCATAGGTCTCGGTATAGCCGAGCGTGATGTTGTCCCAGGCGGCGCGGTCCTCCGCGTCGGCAAGCGCCAGAAGATCGCTCATGCTGGTCGTCTGGCTGTCGCTCGCGGTCATATGATGGCGAGCGCTGAACTCCCAGCGGGAGAAATGGGTTTCGAGCCGGAAATCGGGCAAGGTCGTCATGGATATTTCCTCCTCTCGCGGCTGAGGCGCACGCGAACGGTTATGGGTCAGGCAAGTCCGAAGACCCGAGAAGCGGTCTCTGTCCGAAATATTACGCACAGCAATCAGGGCGCCTCGCCGCGGGCCGCAGCGAGATAGTTGTAGATCGACGCGCGCGAGGCGGCGATGAGGCTGGCAAGGTGATCGACCGCGTTGCGCGTCTGGAAGAGACCGCGTTCGTCGAGCGCTGCCACCAGCGCCACGCGATCGCCGCGTTTGAGCGCCGAGAGCGCCAGCCCCCGCTCCTTCAGCCAGCCATGCAGGGTCGCGTTGATCTCCTCGCGCCAGTCGCGCGAAAACAGCGCCTGCGGCTTCGGCTGCTCGGCGCCGGCGAAAGCCGAGAGCAGCTTCACCGCCTGATCGATCATCGACATGTCGAGATTGATGCAAAGCAGGCCGACCGCGTCGCCCGTCCCGTCGCGCAGAACGGCTGAGATCGACTTGAAGCGCCGGCCATCCGCACCGGTCTTCTCATAGGGCCCGAGCACCGCTTCAGTGCTGCCGAGGGCTGAAAATTCCTCTTCGATCAGCGAATCTTCGCCGACCGCGCGACCGGAGAAACAGTTCCAGATCCCCGCGATCGTACCGGTTCGGAGATCATGCAGCACAACCTCCCCATGCGGATAAAGAAGCGCGCTGATCGCAGCCGCCGTCGGCGCGTGCGTTGCAAGGATCGAGGTGAAGGCGGGTGCTATGGTCATGGCTCGCATATGCCCATACTTGGATTAATTGTCAATATTGGACTATATGTTCAATATCTGCATATTCGCCACCGCTTGCGCACCCGTGACCGCTGGCCTATCCCCGATGAAAGAGAGATTCGCTGCTTGCAGCGGTTCAACGTGCCACACCGCGCCTTTGCGTCCCGCAGAACGCACCGCGCGGCCGCAGACGGGAGACAGTGACATGAACGCCGGCCCAGCCTCCTTTCCCGACCGGGACACCGTCGCCGAAAAATTCGGGAGTTTCAGCGAAGCCGACCAGTCCTTCCTGCGCCTGCTGATGGAAAACCCCGAGCAGGACGAGCGCCTGATGGACGGCCTCTACCGCCACCTCGACATCGCCTCGGAGGCGAAGTTCCTGAATTCGCTGAAACTCGAAAAGCTCGGCCAGTGGCTCGGCAGCCATGCACCGGCGCGGCTGCAGATGCGCCTGATGGAAGCCGGACGCTCCAGCCAGCATGCGGCCTACCAGGCGTTCAAGGCGGGCCTGTCGAAAGCCGGTGGGCTGGAACGCGCCTTTCCGAAGGCTTGAGGCGACAGGGGATCGACGCTCGCGCGTGACGGGTGCCCCTCACTGTCCTGCCGGACATCTCTCCCCGCAGGCGGGGAGAGAGCCGCTAGGCGCACCCTCCGGTGCCAGGCCTCAACGTCAGCGACAATCTCAGCCTTCACGATGGGCGAAACGGTTGCCACTTGTTCCCCTCTCCCCGTCATAACGGAGAGAAGGTGCCGGCAGGCGGATGAGGGGCAAACCCTGACCACGCGGTTGAGGGCTGCCCCCACCCGACATCACTTGCCGGAACCGCCGAGCCCCTTGGAGAGCCGCACCAGATTGACGAATTCGCTGCGATAGCCGAACGGATCGGCGCCCTTGGCGGCTGCGGCGAGATCGATGACTGCGTCATAGGAATAGTCAGCGAGCGCCGTCACGCCTGCAAGCTTCTGCCCGAAGGCCGCCACTGCCACCGAGAAGCGCACGTCATTGGACGCCTCGGCGAGCGACGGCACCGCATTCGCCTCGGTCACCGGCGTGGTGATCAGCTCGCTCTTGTCGCCGTCCGGCTTCTTGTAGCGGATTTTCAGGAAAGCAAGTTCGCCGCTGTTCGGGCTTACCTCTGCCACCGACTTTTCCGCCTCTGCATAGCGCAGGTCGTCGTTGAGCACCGCTGGGCTGCCCTTCGGCGTCACCTCGTAGATCGCCGTCACGCTGTGACCGGAACCGATGTCGCCGGCGTCCACCTTGTCGTTGTTGAAGTCCTCGCGCTTCAAGGCGCGTGTCTCGTAGCCGATCAGCCGGTATTCGCCGATCGCGGCCGGATTGAACTCCACCTGCAGCTTGACGTCCTTGGCGATCGGGAAGAGCGAGGACCCCGCCTCCTCCACCAGCGTCTTCTGCGCCTCGGCCAGCGTATCGATATAGGCGGCCGTGCCGTTGCCGTTCTGGGCGATCGTCTGCATCAGCGCGTCGTTATAATTGCCGCGGCCGAAGCCGAGCACGGAGAGGAAGATGCCGCTTTTGCGCTTCTCCTCGATCAGCCGCTTCAGGTCCTCGTCGCTCGACGGGCCGACATTGAAGTCACCATCCGTCGCCAGCATGATGCGGTTGACCCCGCCCTTGACGAAGGCCTTCTCGGCAAGCCCGTAGGCCGCGTCGATGCCTTCCGCACCGGCGGTCGAGCCGCCGGGCTGCAAGGTATCGATCGCAGCGAGGATCTTCGCCTTGTCCTTGACCGCCGTCGGCTCCAGCACGGTTCCGGCGTTGCCTGCGTAGGTGACGATCGAGACCGTATCCTCGGGCTTCAGCTTCTCGACCAGCAGCCGGAAAGCGCCTTTCAAGAGCGGCAGCTTGTCGGGCTCGTCCATCGAGCCCGATACGTCGATCAGGAAGACGAGGTTCGCCTTCGGCGCTTCCGCCGGCACGACGTCATAACCCTTGATCGCCACATGCATCAGCCGCGTGCCACCATTCCACGGCGTCGGCGTCAGCGTCACCGTCGCCTTGAAGGGTTCGGCAGCGCTTGCCGGCCTCGGCCAGTCATAGGGAAAGTAGTTGACCATCTCCTCGACCCGCACGGCGTCGCGCTCGGGCATCTGCCCTTCCATCAACGAACGGCGCACGAAAGCATAGGATGCCGTGTCGACGTCGACCGAGAAGGTCGAGACCGGATCGGTCGCAACGCTCTTCACCGGATTGCTGTCGGCCTTGCCGAAGCGCTCGCGGTTTTCCACGGGTGCCGGCTGCATCTCATCCTGAATCGTGGGCGCCGGCAGGTATGTCATCTGCGGCTGCGCACCGCCGACGGCCGAGAGCGGAGCGACGCTGTCGCGCGCAACACTGTTGGCCATCGCATCGGCCTGCGCGGCAGGAGCCGCAGCCTCGCTCTCGGCCTCTACGGTCGCGGGCACCTCCACGGTTTTCGCTTCCTGCTGGCGCGCGCGTTCGTCGGCGGCCGCCTTCCTGGCGGCGACCTGGGGCTCCGGCTTTTGCCGCGCCTCTTCCTTGGTGAGTTCACCCTTCAGCGCGATCTCCTGCGCAGGCTCGCCGAAGGGCGCACCGTCGCGCGTGAGTTCAAACGTCAGGAAAGCGGCGGCGGGCACGACGAGAAGGGTTGCCAGTGCCGATCCTGCGAGCAGTTTCCGGTTCATGATGGGGCTCCATATCCGGTTGAAGATGGAGCTTTGACGAACCGGCCGAACCGATCCTTGGGTGGCATTCGAATTTTCTTGCTGCTCGTCGAAGGCCTGCATGGCCAAGGCGAGCGCACGGGCGCGCGCTTCCGCAGAAGCCTTCGGCGGGTTCATCCGGCCAAGCTTTTCGAAATCGTCGCTCATGGTCACACTGCCTCCTTGCCGAGCAATGTCTTCAGCCGCTTGCGCGCTTCATGCACATGCCAGGATATGGTTGCCTCCGAACAGCCAAGCACGTCGGCGGCCGCCGCATGGCTCAAGCCTTCGGCATAAACGAGCAGCACCGCATCGCACTGCTTTTCCGGCAGTTCCCGGACCGCGGCCCAGAGCGCCTCGCGCTGCTCTTCGTCAGGATCCTGAGGGGGTGCTGCCGTCGGCTGCTCGCTGGCATAGGCCTGCATGCGGCTGTTATCGCGCAACTGCCGCCGCCTATGGTCGCGCGCGGCGTTCAACGTCAGCGTATAGAGCCAGGTGCGAAACCGGCTGGTGCCGCGAAAGCCGCGAATGGCGGCACCCAGCCGCAGGCAGACATCCTGGGCGATGTCCTCTGCGTCAGAGACGTTTCCGGACCATCGCCAGGCGACCGCATGGACAAAATCATAGTGTCGCTCGACCAGCTGGCCGAAAGCCCGCCGGTCTCCACCTACCGCCTTTTCGACGAGTTCAGCGTCCAAATCCGTGCCCGCCCTCACCTCATTTGAACCTTAGACGTTGCAGGCTGCCCGTTCCTTGGGTGGGCGGCACATTTTTTTTCGCGGGAGGAGGAAAAGTGTGCGGTTTTCCGCCCGAATCCCGCACCCAAGGAAAGTCAGCGTGGAAATTTTCCGACGACGGCGATGATCGGCCCCATCGGAAACAGCCGGTCATGGCGGTTGATATCAGGCGCATAGACGCTCGAAATCGTGCCGTCGAGGAAGAGCGCATTGGGGCAATCCAATGTATCGCGAAACAGCGTCGCGAAATCGTGGAACCGCACCGGGCGCTTCGAGACGACGAAAACCACCTCGCCCTCGGGGGTCACGCCGACGCCGTTGCGGGTCTTGTAGCTGGTGCTGTCGGGCAGAAAGCGAGGATGCAGCTTGCCGTCGATGACCAGCATCGGCCCGGATTGCGTGGCAAATCGCGGCGTGAGCCTGGCGTCGCGATAGGCGTCCGCCGCCATTACCCCCGCTTTGCCGTCGTCGACATAAAACACCCCGTTCGGCAAAAGGTGGAAATTGCCCCAGCCGGAATTGGTGTTCAGCGGCGCCTGCTCGCGCCCCTCCTCGATATGCAGGCCGACCGGCGACAGATCGTCGTGATACATGCCGCCGTTCATGGCGAAGCTCATATATTCTTCGCGATGGCGCAGTTCGAGCGACAGCGCCCGGAAGGAGCGGAAGGGCACGCCCGCCTGATCCTTGTTGTAGAGACGGATATCGGTTGTCGCCGGATCGAAGCTGCAGGCGACATAGTCCTGGCCAAGGTGGCTGACATCGCGGCAGGCGCCGAGCGCAGGCCCGGCAAGACCGGCCGAAAGAACGGCACCGACGAGAAAGGGTTTTGGAAAAAGCGGCATGGCGAAAGGTCCAATCGAATCAGCCGCCAAGCATGCCTGAGATTGCGGCTTATTCTGGCGCGGGCACAGGCGAAATCATACGCTTGGCGACTAGCCGCCGACGATCGCCGCCATGGTGGTGACGAGACCGGCGATGCCGGCGAGACTTGCAAGGCCGAAGATCGCGCAAAGGCAGGCAAAGCCCCCGACGCCTGCAAGCAGATAGGATTTGGGATCGCGGTTCAGCACATCCTGCGACAGCGACAAAAGCAGCCGCTTCTCTCTGAGCGTCGTTGCCACCTTCACCGCATGGCGCCTGGCTTCTTTCTGGACCTCGCCGTAATTGTTGCCGATCGCCCAGAACGTGAGGAACAGGCCGAGCGCGCTGACGGTCAGCGCAAATTTCCTGAGGATGTCGATGGCATCGGGCAGAAGATCGCCGGTGAGAACCGATCGGTCCACCAGCGCATCGAAGCCGGCAATGCAGGCGGTGATGACGGCCGCATGGCCGGCGCCGATCGCCAGCAGGCGCTTGAAAGCGTCCCCCAAAACCTGGCTGTTGGCCGCGTGAATACTGTCAAGCCGAGATATCTGCGCTTGCACGTCCTCGCGCGCCAGGTGCGGAGGATAGTTGCTCACGGATACGACTGGGCTACCTCTCATACGATGGACTCCAACGCCACGCCGTCCAGATCGTTATAAATTCGATAATATTACCTTTCCACGACACCTCCAATTTTAGTCATTTTGGAGATTTGCACCATCTTTGCGCGCCAGAGTGGAGACCGGCGCTCACACTTCAAGCGCAGACATATGGAAGCGCAACTGCTCGGGCGGGTAGCGATATTGGCTCCCGATGGGACAGGCAGCGCGCGATAGACAGCCATTCGCAAGGCAGCCCGCCCTGCCCGCGTCCGTGCGCAGATGGCCGCGACAACGCCCGACATCGAAGCGTTCCCCTGCAAGCGCCGACGCCGGACAGCCCGAGATGCACGGCTTTTCGAGACAGTGGTCGCAAGGGTGGCTGGCGCTCGCTTCACCTGTCTCGCCAAGCGGGATACCGAAAGCAAGTGCGCCGCGGTAACCGTGCCACAGGCCGAAACGCGAATGGATGAGAATGCCCAGCGGTGACGGTTTCAGGCCTTCGGCCCTCATCGCCCACTGCTGGAACGGCTGCCACGGGGGATCCGACGGAAAGAAGGCGGTCGCCCCCTGCTCGCCGGCGACCGGATTGATGACGGCCTTCGACCAATTGTCGAGCGGATCGGCGCCGCCGCCATCCGACCGGGCTTGCCGCCACGCGCTGAACGGCTGCCACAGCGAACCGCCGATATTGCCAATCAGCACCACGCTTGCCGCCAGGCGGCCATCGACGAGCAGCGGTGCGACCTCACCGGAGGCGAAATTCACGGTTCCGCGCAAAAAAAGACCGTGCGGCGCCAGCGCCGCACGGATCGTTTCGATTGTCTTGTCCGCTGTCGCGGAAGGCGCCGTCATTTCGGTTTCGGCCCCTGGTGTTCGTAATGCGGGCGCCAGACCTCCTTCTGGATCATGTCGGCCACCTGCGCCGCGCCGCCTTGCTCCCTGGCTCGCTCGGGACCCTTTCAGGTGAAAGCGTCCGGCATCGAGTCCTTGCGGCTGGCGATGAACGCCTTCAGCTTTTCGTCGATCTCGGGATCGAGGTAAGGCGCCTCGTAATGCTCCAGCCAACTGCGGCAAAGGGCATTGGCGCGTTGCTCGATGCGCTTTTCGCCTTCCACTTCCCACTGTTCGAAGGAATTGTTGTCGGCGAGCGGAGAACGGTAGAACGCCGTCTGGAAGTTGGCCTGGGTATGCGCGCAACCGAGATAGTGGCTGCCCGGACCGACTTCGCGGATCGCGTCGAGCGCCTGGGCGTTTTCCGAGAGATCCACGCCTTCGGCCATCTTCTGCATCATGCCGAGCTGGTCCTGGTCGATCATGAACTTCTCGTAAGACGAGATCAGACCGCCTTCGAGCCAGCCGGCCGCATGCAGCACGAAGTTGGTGCCGGCAAGAAGCGTCATGTTCAGCGTGTTGGCCGATTCGTGCGCTGCCTGCGCGTCCGGAACCTTGGAGCCGCAGAGCGAACCACCGGTACGGAACGGAAGCTTCAGGCGACGCGCGAGCTGGGCTGCGCCATAGGAGACGAGCGACGGCTCCGGCGTGCCGAAGGTCGGCGCGCCCGACTGCATCGAGATCGAGGCGGCAAACGTGCCGAAGAGCACCGGCGCGCCCTTGCGGATGAGCTGGGTGAAGGAGGCACCAGCGAGAACTTCTGCAAGGATCTGCGTCAGCGTGCCGGCGACCGTCACCGGGCTCATGGCGCCCGACAGGATGAACGGCGACAGCACGCAGGCCTGGTTATGGCGGGCGTAAACCTTGAGCGCGCCCACCATGGTCTCGTCGAAGACCATCGGCGAGTTGGCGTTGATGAGGTTCAGCGTAACGCAGTTGTTTTCGACGAAGTCGTCGCCGAAGACGATCTTCGCCATGGCGATCGTGTCTTCCGCCCGCTCCGGCGCCGTCACCGAGCCCATGAAGGGTTTGTCGGAATATTTGATATGGCTGTAGACCATATCGAGGTGGCGCTTGTTGACGGGGATGTCGACCGGCTCGCAGACCGTGCCGCCGGACGAGTGCATCGACGGCGCCATATAGGCGAGCTTCACGAAGTTGCGGAAATCCTCGATCGTCGCATAGCGGCGATTGCCTTCCAGATCGCGCACGAAGGGCGGGCCGTAGACCGGCGCGAAGATCGTCGCCTTGCCGCCGACCTGGGCGCTGCGCTCCGGATTGCGGGCATGCCAGGTGAATTCGGACGGTGCCGTTTTCAGAAGCTCGCGGCAGAGACCCTTGGGGAAATGCACGCGCTGGCCGCGCACGTCGGCGCCGGCCTGTTTCCAGAGTTCGAGCGCCTCGGCGTCGTCACGGAACTCGATGCCGATTTCCTCGAGGATCGTATCGGCATTGCGCTCGATCAGCTGCAGGCCTTCCTCGTCGAGCACCTCGTATTCGCGAATCTTGCGCTGGATATAGGGCAAAGACGGCCCCGGGCCGCCGCCGGTGCGCGATGCGCGCCTTGCTGCTGCTCCCCGTCCCTCGCCGCGTGCGCGGCGACCGCCGCCTTCAACCGCGCCCTGATCTGTCACGTCGCTCATTCGCTTTTCCTCTCCCGCGCATCACTTTTTGCGCCTTCAAGCATCATTTGACCTTAATGCTACCAAGCATCAGGGGCCTTGCGGGTCTCAATGCGCCAAGGCGTGGCGCAACTCGAACACTGCCGAGCGGCGACAAGGGGGCGCAAAAACCGCGTGGCGCGAATATATTGTTTTTGTTAAGAATATACAGGCGGCAAAAGAAGCCGCCCTCCCGTCGCTTTTTGTCATATGCGACGTCGCTTTCGAAAACAGATTTTTAGACATCGACCGCTATGGATTGATGGACGCGTCCGAAAATTTCGCGCGACCGTGCCAGGAACCGAGGAACCCCAATATGGCAGACGATGAAATCATTCTCGAGGACCTTTCCGACGAAGAACTCGTGCAGCAGATGCACGACGACCTCTATGACGGCCTGAAGGAGGAAATCGAGGACGGGACCAACATCCTGCTCAAGCGCGGCTGGACGCCTTACGACGTCCTGACCCAGGCGCTGGTCGAAGGCATGCGCATCGTCGGCATCGACTTCCGCGATGGCATCCTGTTCGTGCCGGAAGTGCTGCTCTCGGCCAACGCCATGAAGGCCGGCATGACCATCCTGCGCCCGCTTCTCGCCGAAACCGGCGCGCCGAAGCTCGGCAAGATGGTGATCGGCACCGTCAAGGGCGACATTCACGACATCGGCAAGAACCTCGTCGGCATGATGATGGAAGGTGCCGGCTTCGACGTCGTCGACCTCGGCATCAACAACCCGGTCGAAAACTATCTCGAAGCGATCGAGCGCGAGCAGCCGGATATTCTCGGCATGTCGGCGCTTCTGACCACCACCATGCCCTACATGAAGGTCGTCATCGACACGCTCAAGGAAAAGGGCCTGCGCGACGACTACGTCGTTCTCGTCGGCGGTGCGCCGCTGAACGAAGAATTCGGCAAGGCCGTCGGTGCCGATGCCTATTGCCGCGATGCGGCGATTGCGGTCGAAACCGCCAAGGACTTCATGAAGCGCAAGCACAACCGCCTGGCCGGCTGAGCTTCGGACAGTCCGAAATGACAAAGCCGGCCGCGTGGGTGAAATCCGCGGCCGGCTTTCCTATGTCTGGCGAGCGTGCCTGGCAGGTTTGCCGGGTTAGTTGACGGAGTTTGCCACCTTCTTGCCGGCCGACTGTGTCGCGTTGACCGTGTTTGCGGTATCCTGTCCGATGCCGCGGATGGTGTTGCCGCAGGCGGTAAGCGTCGAAAGGGCGACGAGAACGGCGCCGACGGTTGCAAGGGTCTTTACTGTCATGGTCAGGGTCCTTCCCGCTGATAGCCACATGGAATCAAGATGGAAAAAGTATCGCCCGCAATAGAACGTGCACAACCGGAAAAAGTTCACGTGATCGGTTGCGGCGCCATCGCCCGCGAAATCCTGGCGATCTGCGAGGCGAACGGGCTTGGCCATATCGACCTCAACTGTCTGCCCGCCATCTGGCACAACACGCCCGACAAGATCACCCCGGGCATTCGCGACGCCATCGCCAAGGCCCGCGCCGAAGGCTTCGAGCGCATCTTCGTCGCCTATGCCGACTGCGGCACCGGCGGCCAGCTCGACCGACTTCTGGAGGAGGAAAAGGTCGAGCGTATCCCCGGTCCGCACTGTTACTCCTTCTTTGCCGGCAACGATGATTTCGCCCGCCGTTGGGACGACGACCTCACCGCCTTCTTCCTCACCGACTTTCTCGCCCGCCAGTTCGAGGCCTTCGTCATCGAACCGCTCGGCCTCAACCGGCACCCGGAGCTCCGGGACATGTATTTCGGCCACTACCGCAAGCTCGTCTATCTCTCGCAGCAGGAGGATGAAGGCTTGCAGGAGAAGGCGAGAAAGGCCGCCGAGCGGCTCGGGCTCGAATACGAATATCGGTTTACCGGTTACGGCGATCTGACGACGTCGCTGCTGACGGCGTGAATTAGCGACATCATCAAGCTGAAATCGCAGACCCAAAACAGAGACTTTACGTCGAATCCAATATAGGGTACCCCCCTATATAATATTGGAGGCATCGACATGGGCAATCACGGCCGCGACCATCATCACCACCACGGGCATTCGCATGACGCCGCGCGCGTGCTCGCGGCCAGCCATGATCACGTCTTCCTCGGCGGCAATCACGAGCGCAACGAGCGGCGGACCTGGATTGTCATCGCGGTGACCGCAACGATGATGGTGATCGAGATCGCAGCAGGTCAGATCTTCGGCTCGATGGCGCTGGTTGCCGATGGCTGGCACATGTCGACCCATGCGGCCGCGATGCTGATCGCAGCGCTTGCCTATCTCTATGCACGCAAGCATTCGAACAATCGCCGCTTTACCTTCGGCACGGGAAAGCTCGGGGACCTCGCCGGTTTTTCGAGTGCCATTGTGCTGGCCCTGATCGCGCTTCTGATCGGCTGGGAGAGCCTGCGCCGCCTACACGCTCCGGTGACGATCGATTTCAGCGAGGCGATCCTCGTCGCTGTTGCCGGCCTCATCGTCAATCTCGTCTGCGCCTGGCTCTTGAAGGACGATCACGACCATCATCACCACGATCATCACGGCCACCACCATGGGCACCATGGTGGGCAGGATCGCAACCTGCGCGCCGCCTATCTGCACGTCCTTGCCGACGCGCTGACCTCGGTGCTCGCCATCGTCGCCCTTGGTCTCGGCGCAATCTATGGCTGGCTGTGGCTCGATCCCGCCATGGGCATCGTCGGCGCACTTGTCATTGCGCGCTGGTCCTTCGGCCTCATTCGCGATACCGGCGCGACATTGCTCGACTATATCCCCGATGGCGAAGACCTGCCGGACGAGATCGGCGAGATCGTCGCCAGGGAAGACGCCGAGATCGTCGATCTGCACGTCTGGCAACTCGGGCCCGGCCACCACGGTGCAATCGTCTCGCTCGTCGCCGACAACCCGCGGGCACCGTCCTATTATCGCGAAAAGCTTGCCGCCATTCACGATTTGTCGCATGTGACCGTGGAGGTGGAACCACGGGCCGCATAGCGGCGGCGCCCGAAACCGGAGTTTGCGATGACCCATACCATCCGCGAGAAGCAGAAGCTCATCAACAGGGTCCGGCGCCTGCGCGGCCAGATGGAGGCGGTCGAGCGGATGCTGGAGGAGGAGAAGGGCTGCGCCGAGGTCATGCAGGTGATCGCCGGCATCCGCGGCGCGGTCAACGGGCTGATGGCGGAAGTGGTCGAAGACCATATCCACATGCATGTCGCCGCAGCCGAGCTGTCGCAGAAGGACCGGGAGGAAGCGGCGGCCGAACTGGTGGATGTGGTGCGCGCCTACCTGAAATAGCGTCGCTGCCGCGCACTTTGCCAAGGTCACCGTTGCCGCCGAGAACCATGCTGTGCTCGGCGATGGCGACCGGTCATGTTTTCTGCCAGCTCACAGACTGACCGCGAAGTCCTGCCGGCCGCAACAGCACGTCGTCCGCCTGATCGCCGGTGATCACGTTCCGTCAGAGGCCGACGATCCGGCTTCCGCCCGGGCCCCCTCATTGCCGGGCCCCTTGCCAGGTCCCCTTCTTCGCCGTCTGAACTCTTAATTTGAAACCATGTTCGCGCCAGCCCGTTTAGCTGGCGTAACTCATCCCTGACGCTTCCTCAGCCGCCTGACAATTGGCCGTCTTTGCGCCAAGCACGGAGCCAGAACGCGGGAGCGTCCCATGACCAAGAATTTCACGAACGACAAAAAGAGACTGCTTCACGGCTGGGATGCGGTCTACGATCTCGAAGAGTTCATTCTGGCCTATCACTTGGCACCGCTGGCAGCGCGTGACATCTTCGCAAAAGTCGGCCCGCGCAGGCTCGATCTGGCGAATGCGATGGATGCGCGCAGCACAGCGACGGGCGACGAAGCGAAACGCGCGCTCGGCCAAAACATACCTCCCGGTGCTTGAGTGAAGTTCGTTGCGCTGGCGCGACAACGCGTGCAGGGTGCTTCATCGACGGCGATTGAAGCGGGCGCCGTCGCCTACGGGCCTTCGTGCCTGGGCCCCAACCAAAGGAGGACGCAATGTCTTCCAGCAATCCAGAACATTATCTTCACTCCGACGACCTCAGCCTTCTGGTCGAGGTACTCGCCGCTGCCGGTTACTACGGAACGACTGCGACGGCAGACCCGGGCGGACGGCTTGCTGCCACGCGCTTCCTGATTGCGGCACTTGAAAGCGGCGTCGACAGCCACGCCACTCCGGAGGCGGCGCTGGCCGAGCCGGGCACTGCCGCGGAGTTTCCGAGGGCCCCTTCCCGTCCGGCGCCTTATGAGCAATTCAGACAGGCTGCAGTTGATCGAAAGACCGGCAGCGTGCCCCGCTGAGCCACCATCGTGGGTTTCCAGCCCACCCATCTAACCCCTATCTTCCGGCGGCCGGGGCGGAAGCTGGATCGTGCCCCTGCGTATGCGGTCTTTGAGATTGAGAATATCGAGAAGATCATCCGCTTCGTCGCGCGGCAAGTTGGACATCAGATAACCGTCAACAACAACCGGTTGCCCGGTGAAGACATCGACAACCGCCCAAACATTGTTGGCTTCGACCTTGAGACCGTACCTTAGTGTTGTCATCAGCCCAGTCCGTAATCGGGGTTTACCGCCTGCCCTTGCTCAGCCACATGCGGCATGGCGGGGCGATCGCTCGCATTGCCCTGAGGTGGCCTGAAGGCCCAGACAAGAAAAACCGACAGGGCGACCAGAAACAGTGAGAAGACCAAACGGGAGGACATCGCGCCTCTCCTTCATCGAATGAGGCCATCGCGGCTGGGGGGTGTCACGCGGCTGGGGAAAGAAAGCGCGCAATAACCTTCTGCAGGGTCTCGGCAGCCACTCGGTTCAGCGCGACCTCGATCTGGCCGTCGTCGCATTCCAGGCAGAGAGTGCCGATCAGCGGCGCCTTGTGCAGGGTGATGATTTCGCTCTGGTAGAGTTTGTTCGGCTCGGACATGACAGTCTCCAGTTCCAAGCGACGAGCTTAACACATCCTCGATCGGCACGTGGCTTTTATCACGCGAGCAGCGAGAAACTCGGGAGAAACACCGGCGTCGCGCCAAAAACACTTTAAATCTGCGCCGGCCGACACACGCGCCTCAATTGAAACTCAATCGACGCGCAATAGTATATCCAAGTAAATTTGGCCGATGTGGCTTTCGCGGTATCAGAATTTCTAACCGCACCTATTCTCCTAAATTTTCGAACGACACGCAAGCTTCGGATCCAGTGCTTGGTCCATGCTTCGCCTCGAAGCACATCGCGCATTGTAACGTCTGTTCGTTCCCCGAACCTTGGTTGATCGGTCGATAACCGGCTCATCGCAGCCGACCGACCGTGCCTGCCCACACCTAAAAGGACTGAGACCACTATGAACGCTTTATCTTTTACGAAACGCATCATCCGCGGCCCCCGCGACCAGTCGCCGGTTCACCGCTTCCAGGTCGGCCAGCTTGTTCGCTCGAAGGGAGCGCTGACCAGAGAGTCGATCATCGGGGACACCTACCGCATAACCGCCACGCTCCCCATCCGCGACAATGCGCTCCAGTACCGCATACGCAGCAGCGACGAATGCCATGAGCGCGTGACCGATGAAGGCAATCTCGAACTGATTCGTCCCGCCGATGAGCGAATGGCCCTGGCCGAACGGGCCTTCAAGTCCAGACACGCCCTTTAGATCCAAACCATCTTCCTAACAGATCAGCTGCAGGAGGCGATCATGAAGTACCACATACCGGCTCAGATCTATCTATTCGACTACCGCGGCCTGCTTGCCTGGATCGCCCTTTCGCTGGCGGTCGCCGTCGTCGTGACCACGATCCTTTTCGGGCGGATCTTGTGACGGCCCGTCTCTGGCCGGCCTGGCTTACCGCCAAAAGGATTACGACCATGCCGCTGACCTTTCCGAACCCATGCCGAAGCTTCGATGAAGCGCGCAAGGCCGTACGTTTCCTTGGCCACGATGGCATGTTCGAAGTGCCCTTCTATGTTGAGGCGGCCGCCCTCTCCCGTGGCGCGCCCACCCGGACGACCGAAGCAGCCTGCTTGCTGGCCTTCGATGCCGCGCGCAACGCAATCCACGAGGCCGCGACGGCAGCCTATGCCAAGGGGCGCCGGACGATCTATGTCCTCACCGCCGATGACTTTCGCTAGGTCCCGGGCCAAAACGCAGCAGCCTTTCGACCAACACCCCTTGGCCTAGCAGGGGTCTCCGCCTTATGCGCAACGCCCCGCAGCGGCCGAAAGGGCGTGGCAATCTCAACCGCACTGTTGAAATGCGTCCTGCTCTCCTGTGGGCGACGCCATGGCGAGCGCTTGTCGCCGGCGCCTTTGCTATTATTATTCCGCCAATTCCAAACCCGTACCCGTGCATGCCACACCCGGCAGTTTCACGGACCTTCTGAAATCACCAGGCGACAGAACTTTCATGAAACTTGGATTCATCGGCACCGGCGCACTCTCCTCGGCGATCGTCACCGGCCTCAAGACGCTTCCCGGCGAGATCACCACCGTCGTCCTTTCGCCGCGCAACGAAGAGATCGCTGCGGGCCTTGCCGCCCGCTTTCCTGACGTGACTGTCGCTGCCGACAATCAGGCGGTGCTCGACGCCTCAGACACGGTCATGCTCGGCGTCCGCCCGCAGATCGCCCGCGACGTGCTGCCGACCCTGCGCTTTCGCCCGGATCACCACGTCGTCAGCCTGATTGCGACCTTCTCCTGCGCCGAGATCGCCGCCATGGTCGGCCAAGTGAAGCGCGTGACCAAGGCCTTGCCGATGCCGATGATCGCGATCCGCCAGGGCCCGACGATCATCTTCCCGCCGGATCCGGATATGGCGGCGTTTTTCGGCCGGCTCGGCACGGCGATCGAAGTAACAAGCGAGAGCGAGTTCGATGCGCTAAGTGTGGCGACCGCCACCTATGCCAGCTACTTCAAGTACCTGGAAACGATCCATAGCTGGCTAAAGGACAACGGCGTCGACGAAGCGAAGGGCCGCGCCTATATCGCCAGCCTGTTTGGCGCGCTCGGCCAGGCGCCGGAAACGACCCCGGACGCGAGCTTCGCGCATCTGGCGCAGGACTACGCGACACGCGGCGGCATCAATGAGCAGGTGCTGCGGGAGTTGACGGAGCACGGCACCTTCGAAAAATTCAGGGAAAGTCTCGGCGGCATCCACCGGCGGATTACCGCAGCGTCGTGAGAAAAGCCCCTCATCCGGCCTGCCGGCCACCTTCTCCCCGCAAGCGGGGCGGAGGAAATTCGCGGCACCCACTCCGCCAACAATAAACACCACGATTTCCGCCTCGCTGCGGCTCCGCTCGGCGAAACTAAGATCGGGCCACGTCCCCTCTCCCCGCCTGCGTGGAGAGGGTTAGGGTGAGGGGCAATCCGGTTTGCAAGGACTCCGGCTAGCCTCGTCCACCGATGCTGGCCGAAGCGCAGCGGCTTACGTGAGCGCTCGCCCCTGCAACGAAAAATAAGCTCTTCCTAATCCCCATATCTGCGCTACCCTGCGTTACATCTCAGTGCGCGACGGCTGCGTCTTGGGATGGGAGGCGCCAGTGAAAATCCTCGACTATCTGCCCTACGCCATCGGCTGCGCCGCCGGGCTGCTGCTGTCGCTGGTCGTCGGCGCGGTCTGCAGCCTCTCGGATGACGTGAAGATGGTCGAATCCGTCGCCCTCGTCGTGCTCGGTGGCGGTGTCGCCGAATGGTACTGGAACCAGTTAAGCCGGCGGTAACGGGCAAGCCTTCATAACTCGGCCCTGTTCATCCGCGGGGCCGCCATGACCGACATCGCCAGCCAAAATCAAGCCGCAGGCGGACGCCCCGGCCGCGTCGTCGTGGTGACCGCGGGCGGCGAGAACCCCTGGATCATGATCAACGCGTTCTCCGCGCATTTCGCCGACGTTGCAGTCGTCGAGGAGCAGCCGGAATCGAAGGGCCTGTTCCTGCGCCGCCGCGCATGCAAGCTCGGCTGGCTGACGGCGCTGGGGCAGCTTGCGACCATGATCGCCTCGCGCTTCGGCAAGCGTTTTACCCGCAAGCGCGCGGACGAGATCTTCGCGACCTACAAAGTCTCGGGAAAACCCGATCCGTCGATCCCGGTAATATCCATCGCCTCCATCAACGACACGGACGCCACCGCCCAAGTGCGCGCGCTCAAACCCGATGTCGTCTTCCTCATGAGCTGCCGCATGCTGAAGGCCGAAACGCTGGCCGCCATCCCCTGCCCGGTCCTCAACTTCCACGCCGGCATCAACCCGGCCTATCGCGGCCTGATGGGCGGTTACTGGGCGCGGGCCAACAACGACCTCGAAAACTTCGGAGCGACCGTGCATCTGGTCGATGCGGGCGTCGATACCGGCGGCGTGCTCTACCAGTCGCGCCAGAAGCCTGCCCCTCACGATACGATGCACACCTATCCGCTGCTGCAGACGGCGGCTTCCACGGATATTGCGATTGCCGCCGTCGGCGATGCGCTCGCCGGAAAGCTGCAGGTCATCGATGTCGCAGGCCCGTCACGGCAATGGTATCATCCGCCGATCTGGACCTGGATATGGAACGGCCTGAAGCGCGGCATCTGGTAGGCTGACAAGCCGCCCCTTACCTCCTTCCGACATCGGCTAAAAGCCTGAAACTGCGGGTAATCCTTGCCGATGGTTCCTGGCTGCAACAAGCGCCTCAACTGCGACTTGCGCATCACCGCCAAGACGTCTGATATGGCATCCGCGCCAGCGTCGTTTTTGGACATATCCGACGTCGTGGCGAGATGAGCCCGGACGCCGGTACATGCGCATTGTCGCAGAACGAGGAGAACAACACCCCATGGCAGATCGCATTATCGTCTACTGGCGCGACATTCCGGCCCAGGTCATCATCAAGAAGGGCCGCACGACGGCGAAGCGCGAGCTGTCTCTGCGCTTCACCGAAGCGATCGACATGTGCGCCATGCGCACCGGTGCGGCTGAAACCGACGACTACCTCGCCGAATGGCGCAAGGCCGATCCGGTGCCGGTCTCCGACGATCTGGAAACGGAAGCCGACCAGGCCGCCGCCGAGCTCGAAGCCGCCTATGACCGCGAACGCCTCGTCGCCCTCGTCAAAGCCGGAGGCCGCGACAATGGCTGACGCCAAACCGCCGAGCGAGCCGAAGGTCATGAAGGGCAACGCCGCCCCGGCCGCCAAGGCCGCAACCGGCGCGTTTACGCCGTCTGGCGTTTCGCCGAGCCGCCGCTCGCGCCACAAATATACGGTCCGCCTCTGGGCGGTCCGCAACTCCCGCTTCCTCGAATGGTTCTACCACCGCTTCGCCGATCTGTTCCTGCTGCTTCACCCGCTGTGGAACGCCATCGGTTATGGCCGGGTCGAGCGTCCAGTGACCTTCGTCGAGCGCCACGTGAAAGGCTTCCTCTTCGACTGTCGCATGTGCGGCCAGTGCGCGCTGTCCTCGACCGGCATGTCCTGCCCGATGAACTGTCCGAAGCAGCTACGCAACGGCCCCTGCGGCGGCGTGCGCGCCAACGGCAATTGCGAGGTCGAGCCGGACATGCCCTGCGTCTGGGTGCAGGCCTGGAAGGGCTCGCAGAACATGGAGAAGGGCAACGCCATCATGAACGTGCAGAAGCCGGTCAACCAGTCGCTGCGCGAAACCTCGTCCTGGCTGCGCGTGACGGCGGAAGCCGCAGCGCGCCGTGAAGCGGCATCCAAGGAAGGCCAGGCATGAGCCCCGACATCAATCCCTTCGATCCCGGCGCGCCGCTCGAGCCCCTGCCCGGCCATTCCTCCCGCGGCCGTCTTGAGCGGGTTTTGCGCCGCGGCGAGTTCGCTGTCACCGCCGAACTCAACCCGCCTGACAGCGCAAACCCGCAGGACGTCTACGAGCGCGCCGCGATCTTCGACGGCTGGGTCGACGGCATCAACGCGGTCGATGCCTCCGGCGCCAACTGCCACATGTCCTCGGTCGGCATCTGCGCCCTTTTGACCCGCATGGGCTACGCCCCGATTATGCAGATCGCCTGCCGCGACAAGAACCGCATCGCCATCCAGGGCGACGTGCTCGGCGCCTCCGCCATGGGCGTGCAGAACATCATGTGCCTGACCGGCGACGGCGTGCAGGCCGGCGACCAGCCGGGCGCCAAGCCGGTCTTCGACCTCGACTGCATGTCGCTGCTCGAAACCGTGCGCATCATGCGTGACAACTCGAAGTTCCTCTCGGGCCGCAAGCTGACGACGCCGCCGCAGGTGTTCCTCGGCGCTGCGATCAACCCCTTTGCCCCGCCTTACGATTTCCGCCCCTATCGTCTGGCCAAGAAGATCGAGGCCGGCGCCCAGTTCGTGCAGAGCCAGTACTGCTTCGACGTGCCGATGTTCCGCGAATACATGAAGAAGGTGCGCGACCTCGGTCTGCACGAGAAGTGCTATATCCTTGTCGGCGTCGGGCCGATGGCATCGGCCAAGACCGCCCGCTGGATCCGCTCCAACGTGCCGGGCATCCATATTCCGGACAGCGTGATTACCCGCCTTGAGGGCGCGCAGGACCAGAAGAAGGAAGGCAAGCAGCTCTGCATCGACATCATCAACGAGGTGAAGGAGATCGAAGGCGTCTCCGGCATTCACGTCATGGCCTACCGCCAGGAAGAATATGTCGCAGAAATCGTGCATGAATCGGGCGTCCTGAAGGGCCGCCGCCCCTGGAAGCACGAGACGCTGCCGGAGGATGCAATGGTTGCCGAGCGCCTGGAGCACATTCGCGAGGGCAAGGAAGAAAACCAGCAACAGATGGCCGAAGCCGCGGCCCATCACCCGCACTGACCGCAGACAAAACTGGCGCCGGCCACAAGGCGCCTATCATCGACTTCACGGGCGTGATTACATAGACGCCAAATGACAAAGGACCCTGCATGACCCGGACCATCGTCGCTTCCGCCACCCGCGAGATCATCATCGGCTTCGACCAGCCGTTCTGCGTCATCGGCGAACGCATCAACCCGACCGGCCGCAAGAAGCTGGCCGCCGAAATGATCGAGGGCAACTTCGACACCGTCATCAAGGATGCGCTGGAACAGGTCGCCGCCGGGGCGACGATGCTCGACGTCAACGCCGGCGTGACCGCCGTCAATCCGAACGAGACCGAGCCGCCGCTCTTGGTCAAGACACTCGAAATCGTCCAGGGCCTCGTCGACGTGCCGCTGTCGATCGACAGTTCGGTGACGGCCGCGATCGAGGCGGCACTGCGCGTCGCCAAGGGCCGCCCGCTGGTCAACTCCGTGACCGGCGAAGAGGAAAAGCTCGAAGCGATCCTGCCGCTCTGCAAGAAGTATGACGTTCCGGTCGTTGCCATCTCCAACGACGAAACCGGCATTTCCGAAGATCCGGATGTGCGTTTTGCCGTCGCCAAGAAGATCGTCGAGCGCGCCGCCGACTTCGGCATCAAGCCGCACGACATCGTCGTCGACCCGCTGGTCATGCCGATCGGCGCCATGGGCACCGCCGGCCAGCAGGTCTTCGCACTTCTGCGGCGTCTGCGCGAAGAGTTGAAGGTCAACACCACCTGCGGCCTGTCCAACATCTCCTTCGGCCTGCCGCACCGCCACGGCATCAATGCCGGCTTCATTCCGATGGTCATCGGCGCCGGCATGACGTCGGCAATCATGAACCCCTGCCGCCCGCAGGAAATGGAAGCCGTGCGTGCGGCAAACGTGCTGAACGGCACCGACCCGAACTGCACCCACTGGATCAAGACCTACCGCGACCACAAGCCGGCCGAAGGTGGCCACGTGGTTGCGGCAGCACCAGTGGCAGCCGCCGGTGGCGGACGTCGCGGTGGCCGCGCGGCCCGCACGGGTGGTGCGGCTGCCAGCGAGTAGTTCCTGGATCGGCGCTGATGCGCTCGAGGGAGAAGGACGATGAGAAGCCAGTTGCGCCTCCTTGCCGTCGTTCTCCCTCTGGTCGTTATCGCCAGGTACACACTGTTTGACGATGCGGCCGAGTTTCAGCGGTTCTACGCCGCGCTCCGCACCTATGGTGCGCCCGTGATCATCGTGACGGCTGCCGTACTTGGAACAATAATGATCGCCACCGTCACCAGGAAGGTCTATCTCGGTCCGCAGGAGCAGGTGATCAAGGCTTGCCTCTGGGGCAGCTCGGCCGTGCTGGCCGCGACTCTTGCCTATACATTCGCAGTCGTAAAACTTGCCGGGGCGCCGTAGCAACGCACGTCGGTTCATCCATCCGCCAACGCAAAGTGGAGATCACCATGACACGCAGCCTACGCCTGGATGCCGCCACCCTCTGGTTCGAGGCCCCCTTCGTCATCGCCGTCCGACTGCAGGAGATGCAACTGGCGGCGCTCACCGGCAAGACCCAGGACGTGACCGAGCTTCATCGCATGGTCTCCGAGAAGATCGCCGCCACGGCCGAGAGCGTCATGGCCGTGAACATGGCCCTTTGGAAGGCCGCTTTCGACAACACCTTGCGCCTGATGACCGGCGGCACGGCGTCTGGCCACGGAACGGCGATTGCGTCCGCAGCCCTCAGGCCCTATGGCAAGCGCGTGCGCAGCAACGCCCGGCGGCTGTCGCGCAAGTAAGCCTGACGCGCCACCGTGCCCCACGCCTAACTGTTTGAAACAGAAGCTTCCATGTCGGGATTGGACAACTATCGGGCGCCGTTCCGGTGCAGTCTGAAACCGTTTACCCGTGCTTCGCTTGACCCATTGAAGCGGACCTGACGAAAGACCACAGAGCATGCGCATTGAAGGTACCTCCGAGATCGAGACCAACATGACCGAAGCCGCGCAAAAGGACCCTCTCGTGCTGTTCATGCCTTCGGGCAAGCGCGGCCGCTTCCCGGTCGGCACGCCGGTTCTCGATGCGGCGCGCAAGCTCGGCGTCTATGTCGAAAGCGTGTGCGGCGGGCGCGCCACCTGCGGACGCTGTCAGATCGTGGTGCAGGAAGGCAACTTCGCCAAGCACAAGATCGTCTCGTCCAACGACCACATTTCTGAAAAGGGCGCCAAGGAAGATCGCTACGAGAAGATCCGCGGCCTGCCCGACGGCCGCCGCCTTTCCTGTTCCGCCCAGATCCTCGGCGATCTCGTCATCGACGTGCCGCAGGATACCGTTATCAACGCCCAGGTCGTGCGCAAGGCCGCAACCGACCGGGTGATCGAGCGCAACGCCGCCGTTCAGCTCTGCTATGTCGAGGTGGACGAGCCCGACATGCACAAGCCGCTCGGCGATCTCGACCGGCTGAAGGTGATGCTGGAGAAGGACTGGGGCTGGAAGGATCTGCTGATTGCGCCGCACCTGATCCCGCAGGTGCAAGGCATTCTGCGCAAAGGCAACTGGGCCGTCACCGCCGCCATCCACCGCGACATGGATAGTTCGCGCCCCTTCATCGTCGGCCTGTGGCCGGGCCTCAAGAACGAGGCCTATGGCGTTGCCTGCGACATCGGCTCGACGACGATCGCCATGCATCTCGTGTCGCTGCTCTCGGGTCGCATCGCCGCCTCGTCCGGCGCCTCCAACCCGCAGATCCGCTTCGGCGAGGACCTGATGAGCCGCGTCTCCTATGTGATGATGAATCCTGATGGCCGCGAGGCGATGACCAAGGCCGTGCGCGAGGCGGTCAATGGTCTCATCGGCAAGGTCTGCGCCGAGGGTGAAGTCGACCGCCACGACATTCTCGACATGGTCTTCGTCGCGAACCCGATCATGCACCACCTCTTCCTCGGCATCGACCCGACGGAACTCGGCCAAGCGCCGTTCGCGCTCGCCGTGTCAGGCGCGCTGCAATATTGGGCGCATGAGATCGATATCGACGTCAACCGCGGCGCGCGCCTCTACATGCTGCCCTGCATCGCCGGCCATGTGGGCGCCGATGCGGCGGGAGCAACCCTCGCCGAAGGGCCCTATCGCCAGGACAAGATGATGCTGCTCGTCGATGTCGGCACCAATGCCGAAATCGTGCTCGGCAACAAGGACCGCGTCGTCGCCGCTTCCTCGCCCACGGGCCCGGCCTTCGAAGGTGCGGAAATTTCGTCGGGCCAGCGCGCCGCCCCCGGCGCGATCGAGCGCGTGCGCATCGATCCCGTAACGCTGGAGCCGCGCTTCCGCGTCATCGGCGTCGAAAAGTGGTCTGACGAGGAAGGCTTTGCCGAGGCGGCCGCATCAGTCGGCGTCACCGGCATCTGCGGCTCGGCGATCATCGAGATCGTCGCCGAGATGTATCTTTCCGGCATCATCTCCGAGGACGGTGTCGTCGATGGTGCCATGGCGGCAAAAAGCCCGCGCATCATCCCGAACGGCCGCACCTTCTCCTACCTCCTGCACGAGGGTGAGCAGCGCATCACCGTGACGCAGAACGACATCCGCGCCATCCAGCTCGCCAAGGCAGCGCTCTATGCCGGCATCAAGCTGCTCATGGAAAAGCAGGGCGTCGACCACGTCGACACCATCCGCTTTGCCGGCGCCTTCGGCTCCTTCATCGATCCCAAATATGCGATGGTGCTGGGCCTCATCCCGGACTGCGATCTCGACGACGTAAAGGCCGTCGGCAACGCCGCCGGTACCGGCGCACTGATGGCGCTCTTGAACCGCGGCCACCGCCGCGAGATCGAGCAAACTGTCAGCAAAATCGAGAAGATAGAGACGGCGCTTGAATCAAAGTTTCAGGAGCATTTCGTCAACGCCATGGCGATGCCGAACAAGGTCGACAGCTTCCCGAAGCTTTCGACCGTCGTCACCTTGCCGGAGCGCAAGGTGAGTAGCGATGACGGTGAAGGCGGCGGACGGCGGAGGAGGAGGAGCCGGGAGTAGTCCGGTAACCATTCCGAGCTCTCACAAGTCTCTGCCGTGTCGAAATACGACAACCGCCGTATGTCTTCGTTCTCACAGCAGGTCTACGCCGAGGTTGGCGCGCTTTTGCGCGTGCTTTGAACCAAGGAGAGACCAATGAAAATCATCATCGCATTTGCGGCATCGCTTGCATTTGCCGGCTCCGCCTTCGCAGCGACTTCGCTGGGGGCCGCTGAAAATCAGCCGACCGCCAAAGCCATTGAAGCAATCGAGTTGGCGGGCGGTAGCGGGAAACCCAACACGACGCCAGGCACGGGCAGGTCCAACCTCACGCGCGGCAAAACCTCGTACTTTGGTTGACGCAAACGAAGGGCGGCACCAGCCGCCCTCTCGCCATGAAAGTGGCGGCCGACGGCACAGGCGAAAGTCCTCGTTTGGTCGCGCATCGGGCTATCTTGCTGTTTGGTGAATGTGGACACTGGAGATTTCAGCTTGCCTTAATTCCGGCGGCGGGCGACGGTCTGATGAAACCTATTCCTTAAACTGGCATCCAGAACCCATGAACGACAAAATTCTCGATACCCTGACCGGCATGTACTTCACCGTCGACGATCCCGATGGCACCTATGGCACCGGTCAGATCATCCGGCTTGCCGCCGAGGGGATCTACTTCATTCGCTACGACGGCAACGAGGTGGAATTGCCGATGGAGCTCGTTTCGATCGGCGAAATGCTGCAGACCACCGAAGAAGACTACAAGCTCTGGCGGTTCTTCGACACGACCGAGGAACGGGACAAGTGGATCGAGTGGCTGGACGCCCCCTCGAAGCCGCGCGTCGTCTCGCTGGTGCGGCCGACGCCTGCTCCGACGAAATAGGGCATCGTTGGAAGGTGACCGGGGCGGCTTTGCCGCGTCGGATTGGGCTTGGCGCGGTGGCTGCGGCGCCTCCCTCAAGGCTGGATCGAGGAAGGTTTTCCTTAAGCCGTTCCATGAACCGACCATAGTCCGGCCGGAACAGGGCATAGGCGGTGGCTGCGGCATCGAACCAGTTTCTGGTCCCGACTTCAGCGGCCACCGGAAGCCTCCTTCTCTTGACGATGGGGGGCGGCCTTCAGGCGGCTCGCGAACCCTTCCCGCTCCAGCGCCGCCCCGAGCGCCTGTAGCACCGCAAGGACCGGATATCCGATTTCCAGCTCGAGGCACCGGATCGCCAGGAATGTCATCTGCCGGTGCGGCTCCAGAGTTGTCAGGAGCGCGACGCCCTTTTTCGTCAACCGCAGGCCAGTCTTCCTGCCGTCGTCGAGGCCGCGCCGGGCAAGGAGCCCGCCCTTCAGCATCAGGCTGACCGTCTGGCTGATCGCGCCCTGGGTGAGACTGCTGTTGCTGGTGATCTCGGTGACGGTCTCGGCGCCGGCGGCAAGCGCGCGCAACAGGGGCGTATAGCGCGACCTGTAGTCGATCTTCAGGGTTTCATATCGCTCGGCGGCACCCTGATCGACGCGTTCGCCGACATATCGCAGGAGTTCGCCGAGGTGCCGAGGTCTGGCACTGGCAAACACCCAGGGGCTCTCCCTCACCGAAATGGCCTAACCCATTTGGATCATGACGAAATCAGCGAATGATCCTATAGGCCTAGACGGCCGTTCACCGCCCTTTGTGTTATGCTTTAAGGGAGGGAGTAGATCCATGGCACCCACACGATCCGATGTTTCCGAACGCGTAAAGGCGATCCTCGTCGAGCTGCTCGGCGTGAAGGCTTCCGAAGTGAAAGACGATGCCGAGATCGAAGAGGATCTGGGCGCCGACTCGCTCGAAGTGTCTCAATTGGCGATGTTGGTGGAGGAAGAGTTCGAGATCTATCTGACTGACGACTCTGTCGAAAAGCTCGTCACGGTCGGCGACCTGATCGACTTTGTGCTCGCGTCGAAAACGCTGAAGTGATCATCCGGCAATAAAAAAGGCCGGGGCGAAACCGCACCGACCTTCCTCACCATCGCTCTTACACCAGTGCCAGTACATCCGTGGTCAAAAGTCTAAAGCGACGCGACAGTTGCGAGCGGCGAACACATTCAGCGCTCATAAGCAAATGTCGACAGATGGGCTTATACGAAGCGATTGTGTTCGAAAGATGTCCACACGCGCTGCGCGTCGCTATTAAATAAACAGCCCTGCCAACCGCCTCGCAAGCGCGCGAGGAAGCGCCGGGCATTCCAGACACAGAAAGCACCGCGCGTTCGACGGAACGCGCGATGCTTTGGTTGAGAGGGCGAACCGACCCGGATTACTGCGGCGTCAGGTCGAAGCCGAACCACTTCTCCGACAGGCGCTTGATGGTACCATCGGCCTTGGCAGCGGCAATTGCGTCGTCGAACAGCGCCTTCAATTCGGGATCGCTCTTGCGCAGGCCGACGGAGCTGCCGGCGCCGAGGAAGCCGCCCTGGAAGCGGGGGCCGGTGATGACCATGTCGCTGTTGGCGGGCTTTTCGACGGTCGTCTTCAGGTAGCCCATGGACGCCATGACGAAATCGACGCGGCCGGCGACGAGATCGAGATCGTGCTGCTCGGTCGTCTTGTATTCGCGCACCTCGACGACGTCCTTCAGATATTCGTCGATGAAGCGCGCCGCGATCGAGGCGGTCTGGACGCCGATGGTCTTGCCTTCGATCAGCGGCTTCAGCTCGTCGACCGCCTTGCGCGCGCCGGCCTCGTTGGAGGCAAGCGAGAAGAGCTCGCCCTTCATCGGCAGGGTTTCGAGATCACCGCCCTTCAGCGTCGCGAAGGCCTGGCCGGTGCTGCCGTAGGACATCGAGAAGTCGATGACTTCCTTGCGCTTCTCGGTGGCCGACATGCCGGCCATGATCGCGTCGAACTTGCCGGCGTTGAGCGCTGGGATCATGCCGTCGAAGGACTGCGCGATGACGGTGCATTCGACCTTCATGTGGTCGCAGAGGATCTTGCTGAGCTCGATCTCGTAGCCGTCGAGCGTGCCGTCCGCCTTGGTCAGGTTATAGGGCGGAAAGGCACCTTCGGTGGCGATCGTCACCTTCGTCCACTTCTTGTCTTCGGCCTGCGCCGGCATGGACATCAGCCCCGCGGCAACGGCAAGCGCCGATGCCATGATTGCGGTGGTCTTTTTCATTGCAGCATTCCCCTTTTGTGGATGTTGATTGCTTTGTTTTTCGGCCCGCCGATCACGACAGGCTTCAACTCTTGATGAACTGGCGGAAGCGTTCGGACTTCGAATGGGTGAAGACCTCGTGCGGCGGCCCCTCCTCCTCGATCGTGCCCTTGTGTACGAAGACGACGCGGCTCGAGACGTCGCGGGCAAAGCCCATCTCGTGGGTGACGACCAGCATGGTGCGCCCCTCCTCCGCCAGACCTCGCATGACGCGCAGCACCTCGCCGACCAGTTCCGGGTCGAGCGCCGAGGTCGGTTCGTCGAAGAGCATCGCCTTCGGGCGCATGGCAAGCGCACGGGCGATCGCGGCGCGCTGCTGCTGGCCGCCGGAGAGATGCGAGGGATAATGGTTGCGCTTGTCGGCGATGCCGACCTTGGCAAGCAGGGCTTCGGCCTCCTCGATCGCCTCGACGCGCGGGCGCTTCAGCACATGCACCGGCGCCTCGATGACGTTTTCAAGCACGGTCTTGTGGGACCAGAGATTGAAGCTCTGAAACACCATGCCGAGTTCGGAGCGGATGCGGTCCACCTGTTTCTGGTCGGCCGGGCGGCTGCGCCCATCGTTCGATGTCTTCAGCCGGATCGCCTCGCCGGCGACCTCGATCGTGCCCGAATTCGGAACCTCCAGCATGTTGATGCAGCGAAGCAGCGTCGACTTGCCGGAGCCCGAGGATCCGAGGATGGAAATCACCTCGCCCTCGCGCGCGTCGAGCGACACGCCTTTCAGCACCTCGACCGGGCCGAAACTCTTGTGAAGGTCGTGCACGCGGATCGCGACCGGTGCGGTGACGGCGGCGGACATGTTCAATGGGCTTCTCCCTTGAGTTCGGCGGAGATCGGCAATGGCGCGCGCAGCTGCGGGTTAAACCGGTGTTCGGCAAACGCAACGAGCCGGGTCAGCGCGAAGTTGATGGCGAGATAGATGAGACCGGCGACGACGAAGACCTCGATCACCCGGTAGCTCTCCGAGATCAGCTTGGCGGCGACGCCGGTGATTTCCATCAGCGTGATGATCGAGGCGAGCGAGGTCGCCTTGACCATGGAGATCATCTCGTTGCCGTAACCGGGTAGCGCCTGGCGCAGCGCCTGCGGCATGACGATGCGGCGAAAGATCATGACGCGCCCCATGCCGCAGGCCCGCGCTGCCTCGACCTGGCCGTGCGGAACCGAAAGGAGGCCCCCGCGGATGATTTCGCTCGCATAGGCGGCCGTGTTCAGCATCAGCGCCAGCACGGCGCACCAGTAGGGTTCGCGCAGAAGCGGCCAGAAGATGCTGTGGCGGACGGCGGGAAACTGGCTGAGGCCGTAATAGATCAGGAAGATCTGCACGAGCAGCGGCGTTCCGCGAAACAGGAACACGTAAGTGCGGGCAAAGAGATCGAGCGCAAGAATGCCCGACAGACGGGAGAGCGCCAGCCCAAGAGCCAGCACCGAACCAAGCGCGATCGATGTCGCGGCAAGCTCCAGCGTCAGCGGCAGCGCCGCCGCCAAGCTCCAGAAGGTTTCGAGGGCAAATTTGATATCCATCAGCCCCTCCTGACGCCGCGCGAGAACCGGCGCTCGGTAACCTGAAGAACCAGGCCCGACACGGTCGAAATCGCGAGATAGATCATGGCTGCGATGAAGAAGAAGTCGAAGGGACGGCTGGTCGATCCGGCGCCGATCTGCGCCTGACGCAAGAGTTCGACGACACCCGTGACCGACACCAGTGCGGACTCCTTCAACACCACCTGCCAGACATTGCCGAGACCGGGCAGCGCATAACGCAGCGTCAAGGGTGCAATGATGCGGCGAAACTTGAGGAGCCGGCCCATGCCGCAGGCGGTTGCCGCCTCCAACTCGCCCGGATGCACGGCGCGGAAGGCGCCGCGATAGACCTCGGTCTGCTGGGCGCCTGAGGTGATGCCGACCGCAAGTGCACCGGCGATGAAACCGGGGAAGCTGACGAAACCCTCCGCACCGAACAATTGGCCGATGGCCGTCACGACGGCGCTGCCGCCGAAATAGAAGAGATAGATGACCAGGAGGTCGGGAATGCCGCGAAGGACCGTCGTGTAGGCCTCGGCGCAGCCACGGACGACCGGGCCGCCGGAGATCTTCGCCCAGGCGCCGAAGGTGCCGATGAGGCCGCCGATCGCAAAACCGGCAATCGCGATCAGGATCGTCATCCAGGCGCCGGCGGCAAGCGCCGGGCCCCAGCCGTCCGGCCCGAAGCTGATGATGTCGAGGAAACCGGGCTCAGTCATCGCAGCGCCTCCCTTCGCTTGTCGATCGATGACTTAACCATGGCTCACCCCGGGGATCGGCGGGTCGACATCGTCAGGAATGGGATTGACGAAGGGCGTACCCTCGAGCCTTGCGGCATGGTCGGCCTTGGCGGCGGCAATGAGCGCGGAATCGAGGATCAGCTCCACCGCCGTGCTCGCCATCACCTTGGCCGCGTGCTCCATGCCCTTGTGCGCGGCCGGCAGCTTGCCTTGCGCCACCAGCTGCCAGGAATGGCCGGGCGTGCCGATCGCGTAGGTCGCGCCGCGCATCTGCACGGTCGGCACCACCCAGCTCACCGTTCCGACATCGGTGGAGCCGACAAGCGTGCCGGCGCCGTTTTCCGGCGGAAAGATCGTGTCGCAGAGCGAAACGCCCCGTCGCAGCTTGAGCCCGAAACGCTCGAAGGCAGAGGCGATATCCTCGCCGGTAAAGGTCTCCTGGAACTTTGCCGCCGTCCGCCGATCGTCCTCGTCGAACTGCGGCGGTCCCAGATGCTCAAGCTGGCGGTGCATCAGCGCTTCGAGCGGGGTGTTTCCGACGAGGTTGGCGTCGCCGCTGACGATCTCGTCCGTGACCGTGGTGCCCGTCATCAGCGCCGCGCCCTTGGCAACGCTGCGGACACGTTCCACGAGATCGAGCAGTTCCGGCAGGCTGCGGGCGCGCACGAGATAGCGCGCCTTGGCGCGGGCCTGCACCACGTTCGGCGCGTTGCCGCCGGTGTCCGTCACCGCATAGTGGATGCGCGCCGACGATGGCATGTGTTCGCGAAGATAGTTGACGCCGACATTCATCAGTTCGAGCGCATCGAGCGCGCTGCGGCCGAGATGGGGGGCGGCCGATGCATGCGACGCCCGGCCGCTGAAGCGGAAGTCGAGCTCGTTGCAGGCAAGCGAAATGGGGTTGTTGACGCCGGCAAAGGGTGCGGGGTGCCAGGAAATCGCGATATCGACATCGTCGAACACGCCAGCGCGCACCATGAAGCCCTTGGACGAGCCGCCCTCTTCCGCCGGGCACCCGTAATAGCGCACCCGCCCCTTGATGCCGCTGGCCGCGAGGTAATCCTTGACGGCGGTCGCCGCCATCATCGCGCCGGCGCCGAGCAGATTGTGGCCGCAGCCGTGGCCGTTGCCGCCGTCGACCAGAGGCCGTTCCTCTGCGACACCAGCCTCCTGGCTGAGGCCCGGCAGCGCATCGAACTCGCCGAGAATGGCGATGACCGGCCCGCCCTCGCCCGCCTCGCCCATCACCGCCGTCGGCATGCCGGCGATGCCGCGCGACACACGGAAACCTTCGGCCTCCAACAGCGCGGCGTGTTCGGCCGACGAGGAAAACTCCTCGTAATTGGTTTCCGGCGTATCCCAGACCCGGTCGCTGAGCACGAAGAACCGTTCGCGCTTGGCTTCGAGGAGGTCCCAGACGGCATCGGCATTTTTCATCGTTTCTTGACTTCCGCAACAATAGTAACCAGAATTGGCGCCAATTTATGATAACATTTTTGGATACACAAGAGGGTCCTGAAACATTTCAAGCGATGTGCACAACGGCGAGAGGCAGGCAGGCAACGCCGCTCTCCCGCATTGAATTGTTCAGGACAGCATCATAGTTTCTCCAAAAATGGAGCCAATTCCGCTGCGGCGGGCGACGCGAGGCACGCGCCGGGGACCTGGGACATGCACCAGCAACGTGCGTCAGAGGCCGGTGACAGGCGGAAAGAGAGTGTAAGGCAGGAATGAGCGACGATCTGACGGAAATGCTGGCGACCGAGGAAAAGCCCGAGGACAAGAAGGACGTTACCGACCTCCTGCTGCACGACATCCTGACCGGGACCCTGCCGGCCGGCGCCTGGCTGAAGCAGATCGACCTGGAGCGCCGCTACGACTGCACGCGGCCGGAGGTGCGCCGGGCGCTCGACCGGCTGTCGCAGCGCAGGCTGGTGCAGCACAATCCCAACCGCGGCTACCAGGTCTATGAACTCGACGACCAGCGCACGCAGGAAATCAGCGATATCCGCGTGATTCTCGAAACCGGCGTCGCCGACCGCATGGTTGCCAATGCAACGCCCGCCACCATCGCCGAACTGCGGCAACTCGCCCGGCAGTTCGACGAGATGTCGTTTCGCGGCTCCATCATGGAGCACTATGACGCCAACCTCGCCTTCCACCGCGCGCTTCTCATGCTCTCGGGCAATTCCGAACTCGTCGACGTCGTTGCCGAAATCCGCCAGCGCACCGTATCGGCCCCGGTATCGCAATGGCGCACCCGCGCCCGCATCGAGCAATCGGCCCGCGAGCACCACCTGATGGTCGACGCGCTGGAAGCCCGGGATCTGCCAGAACTGAAACGGCTGATCGAAATCCACATCCGCCAGGCACCGATCAAGGTGTGAGCAAACCCTCGTCGCTCAAGGACGAAAGTTATCCGCCAAAGAGGATCGTCACCGCCACCAGAACCGCGCCGATCGCAGCCATCGCAAAGGCCATCGGCCAGGGGCTTCGGCCCATGTAGCGGCCGAGGCGTGCGCCGATGACGAAGAGCATGACGAGCGCAATGGCGTTGGAGGCGCGCATGGCGAGCGCGACATTGTCCGTCAGCAGGAAGGGAATGCTTGGCGGCAACGTCGAGGCGACGACCAGCAGGAAGATCGCGACGGCTGCCTTAAGGTCGTGTGCGGTCACCACCCTGTGCCTGGGGTCGGCGGAGAGCGCCCTCACCCGGACAAGCAGCGCTTCCGTTTCCTTGGGCGAAGAGACGCGGCGCACATCGTCCGGCAGGCTTTCGAGAAACAGTTCGCGGGCGCGATCGAGCCGCTCAGACCTGAGCCTGTCGAGAAAACCGCGCCGTCGCACGCGCTCCACCACCGTCGTCAGCACATACATGACGCCGTCGACGATGCCCCAGGCGATGTTGCAGCCGAGGGCAGCGACAAGCACGGCATTGACGCCGCCCTCGCCGGCCGTGACCGTGCTCATGGTTCCCGTGAAGGACAGCGCCATCAAGAGGCCGAAGATGATCTCCGACAGGCGGTCGATCGGATCGAGGACGCGCGACCGTTCGCTCATGGCCGGGCACCCGACGAAAGTGGCCAGGACGACAGGAAGGCGGCGGGCAGCGACCGGGAAGAGCGCAACCGCGATATCTCCCCTTACTGGACCTGCAGATCGGCGAAGGCGTCGCGCACATGGTCGGCGACCGCCAGTACAGGCGCCGGCGCATCGCTGATCACCTGCAGGCCGATATTGTAGTGGCCGAGATCCGGCAGGCCGTCGCGCTCGCCGAGTTGCACCATTTCCCCCTGGACGAGGTAACGCGGCAGCGGCGCGATCGCGAGACCGGCAAGCACGGCGGCGCGCTGCCCGGTGGTATAGGCGCTGAGGAACGCAATGCGGAACTTGCGGCCGGCGCGCGCGAGTTTTTCTACCGCATCCGCCCGCCAGACGCAGCCGTCCTCCCACATCGACACCGGCAGCGGATCCTTCAGATGCGCGCTGCCGCACTTTGCGCCGGCCCAGACCAGCTTTTCCTGCATCAGAATTTCGCCATTGCGGGGCGTTCCCTCGGTCAGGCTGTTGAAGATGGCGATATCGAGCCGGTGCTCATCCACCTTCTTGCGCATGGCGTTGCTCATACCGATCGACACATCGACCGTGACGTTCGGATAGGATTCGGCGAAACGCTTCAGCACCTCAGGCAGGATGCGCTCGCCAACGTCCTCAGGCGCGCCGACGCGCACGACGCCGTTCATATCCGGCAAGAGAAAGCGGGAAACCGTTTCGTTGTTGAGCGACAGCAGGCGGCGGGCAAAGCCGAGCAGCAACTCGCCCTTCGGCGTCAAGGTGACCGAGCGGGCGTCTCGCAGGAACAGCGTACAGCCGAGCATCTCTTCGAGCTTCTTGATCTGCATCGAGACAGCCGACGGCGTGCGGTAGACGGTTTCGGCGGCGGTGGTGAAGTTGCCGGTCTCGGCAATCGCGATGAAAGTCTTCAGCACGTCCATTTCGAGAAGCGGAAGCGCATGGCGCATCAGCATGTTCATGGCGTCAACCTCATTCAAAAAAATTGAAAGATAGCTTCACTTCATTTCGTTTGATTGAACATCAGCAATGGCCGATAGTCAAGCTCAAGGACGACGCAGGAAGGAGAAACGCATGTCCACCGCAGCCCTTGTTATCGCCGCTTCGAAGAGTTCCCTCCGTAACAGCCGCCTGCCGCAGGCAGTGGTAAAAAAAGAGCATAGCAGGAGCAACGACATGGTCCTCAACGCCCTCAATCAAATGATCGCCGTCCTCGACGGTGTTGCAAGGCAACGACGCGAAAAACAGATCGCGCGGAATCGGGTGGAAGCCCGGCGCGAACTCGCCAAACTGCCACAGAGAGTCCGTGACGACGTGATGTTTGCGGACCCGCTAATCAATCACCATGTTTGATGAAAGGCATCAAACATATTCGTTGGAATGATAAGTCAGGTTAGGCCATAAATACCATCATGGTCGCGACCGGCTGAGACACTCAGAAGGAGCCATGAAATGTCCAACACTCAGTTTTCATCGGCCTCGGAACGGGCATCCTCCCACTCGTCCCTTCCGGGTCTCTTCAATCTGCAGGTTCGTGCCTGGGCAGTATGGAAGCGTTATCGCCAGGAACGGGCCCTCGAGAACCTGTCCTATGACACGCTGAAGGACATCGGCTTCCCGTCGGTGGACGATGCGGTGCATAAGACCGAACAATGAATGACGGCGTGATCTGTCCCTTCTGAGGGCGTCACGAACCGGATGAATCGAAGGGCATCGCCGACAAGGCGGTGCCCTTTTCCTTTGCGTTCGAACGTGTCGCCGCGCAATCCGAAACGCAATGCGGCCTAGTCAGCAACTCTGCGAGAAGCGACGGCCGACAGAGGAAACAGCCGGCGACAAGCCCCACGAACCCGAGCGCCAACGACCCCACGATGCCGTGGCCCAACCATCCGGCGTGGGCACCGATGGCGGTTGTCGCGACGATGACCGAAACAGTCCACAGGGCCTTCAGCAGCGAAACGGCGCGCCTCAGAACTGTTGGCTGATTCTGCCCCACGCAAAGTACCCTTCCAAAGAGACCGCCGCATCGCATGTAATGTCGAAAGCACGCGCCGCCAATGGTGTGTGATCATCGGCCGATTTGGCTCGCACCTCTACTCGCAGTGCCGTTAATCAGGCTAGCGATCGATCCCACGAGGTTCACTTGTCTTTTACCGACACCCGCACCAGCCGTGTGAAGCGTCGCAATCGGCAAACACAACCCTGGAGAGCGCTTTGCGAATGTTGCGTATCTCTGGCAGTTCTTGTCCGATAGCGTCAACAGCGCTGTAAAAACTGTCGCTTTCCTTACAAAAGCCTGAAAGCGGGGCCGAGCCGCCTTTCACCGCGCGATGTCGCAATGCGAAATCTCTTTGCGGTCGCTGCTATCCATGCGAATGTCGCAAACAGACAAGCCGAAGAGTATCTTCCAAGCGACGAATATACCGCATCGCCAAGCATGGGAAGCCTCATGAACAAGCCACTGACCAAAAAGCGTTCTCTCGTCTTCTTCCTGGTGCCGAACTTTTCCATGCTGCCCTTTTCGGCGGCGATCGAAACGCTCCGCATCGCCAACCGCATGCTCGGCTACGAGGCCTATTCCTGGCGCCTCGCTTCGTCCGACGGCGAAAAGGTCCTGTCGTCGAGCGGTATCGCGCTCGAGGTCAACTCGTCGCTTGCAGACGAGCGCAAGTTTCTCGGCGGCGAAAACCGCCCCTCGATGGTGCTGGTCTGTTCCGGCATCTATGTCGAGGACTTCAACAACAAGTCGGTCAATGCCTGGCTGCGCGAGGTCTATAACCGCGGCGTGGCCGTCGGCAGCCTCTGTACCGGCGCCCATGTGCTGGCGTCGGCCGGTCTTCTGACCGGCAAGCGCTGCGCCATCCACTGGGAAAACCTGCCGGGCTTTTCCGAAAGCTTCCCGCAGGTCGACGTCTATGCCGACCTCTACGAAATCGACAGCAACATCTACACCTGCGCCGGCGGCACCGCCTCGCTCGACATGATGCTGAACCTGATCGACCAGGATTTCGGCGAGAGCCTCGTCAACCGCGTCTGCGAACAGGCGCTGACCGATCGCGTGCGCGGGCCCCATGACCGCCAGCGCCTGCCGCTGCGCGCCCGTCTCGGCGTGCAGAACGCCAAGGTGCTGTCCATCATCGAACTGATGGAGGCAAACCTCGCCGAGCCGCTTTCGCTGCTCGAAATCGCCGAGGGCGCCGATCTCTCCCGCCGCCAGATCGAGCGCCTCTTCCGCCAGGAAATGGGCCGCTCGCCTGCGCGCTACTATCTCGAAATCCGCCTCGACCGCGCAAGGCACCTCTTGGTCCAGTCGTCGATGCCGGTGGTCGAAGTGGCCGTAGCCTGCGGCTTCGTCTCCGCCTCGCACTTCTCCAAGTGTTATCGCGAACTCTACAACCGCTCGCCGCAGCAGGAGCGCGCCGACCGCAAGCTGACGCTGCAGATGGCGCGATAAGCGGCAAATCATATGGATCAGACAAGGGCGGAGCTTCTCCGCCCTTTTTCGTTGGTGACACTTTCCGCTTGTGCCGTCATGACGCTTGCACGCGCCGCTGTCTTGGATTGAATGGTCGGCGTTTCAGCGGAGCGAGGAGCACAACGAACGATGGCCCCCGTGGAGATCGATCCCGCCAAGGTTCACGAATTCAAGGACTTCCAGAGCTTCTACGACTGGCTCGCCGCTCACCACCAGAGCGAAACCGAAGTGTGGATCAAGACCCACAAGGTCAGCTCCGGCCTCGCCTCGGTCACGCCCAAGGAGGCGATCGACGCGGTGCTCTGCTGGGGTTGGATCGACGGCGTGCGCAAGGGGCACGACGACAGGAGTTTCCTCCAGCGCTATTCGCCGCGCGGCAAGAAGAGCATCTGGAGCCAGATCAATGTCGACAATGTCTCGCGCCTGATTGCCGAGGGCCGGATGACTGAGCACGGGCTCAAACAGGTCGATGCCGCCAAGGCCGACGGCCGCTGGGACCGGGCCTATGCCAGCGGCAAGGACATGCAGATCCCCGACGACCTGCAGGCGGCGATCGACGCTGAGCCCGAAGCCCGCGAAATGCTTGGCAAGCTCAGCGCACAGAACCGCTTCGCGCTCGCCTTCCGCACCCACAACATGAAGACCGAAGCCGGGCGCAAAAAGAAGATCGAGACCTTCGTCGAGATGCTGAAGCGCGGCGAAACGATCTATCCGCAGAAGAGCAAGTAAAGCTATTGCGGGGGCACGACCGAAAGGTCGGCCTTCGTCCTGGCGGACCGGCATAGCCTGAGACCGATCCGGCACCGGCAAGGCTCGACGCCCGACGGCCGGGGGCCCAAAGCTGTTCGCACGCTCAATCTTGGCAATATCCGGCTTGATCATGCCCGGCATCGCCACCGTCACGCGCTTGGCACGTGCAGAGGCGAAAAATGAACGCCGAAGGCGACACGCGTTCTGTCGGACGCACACAAACGTCGCCGTAGCCCTTTGACTTACAGCCCGGCGTCACTGACCGGCGCGGCCGAAGCGCGTGGCACCACCTCCGACGAAGCGTAGGACCGGCGGACCAAAGCGGTTGTCACCCTCCTCGCCCGCGAGGAAGCCCAACATGACGAGGCCCAAGAGCGGCCCGACGACAGGGACGAACAGCGCAAGGTTCCACCACCCGGAACGGCCATGGTCGTGCCAGCGCTTGGTGTTGACCGTGAAGCCGAAATAGAAACTCGCGGTGATGATGAGGATGACAAGCATATGCATAAGGCTGAAGCCCGCAGCATAATTGTCGACGCCCGAAAGCGCCAACAACGCCCCGCCGGCGAACATCGCGGCTATCGCCGCAATGCAGATAACGAGCTGCGCCAACCACCAGGCCTGACGTCCGATACGGCCATCAACACTCGTAAACATCTGTAAATTCACGTCGTCTCCCCCCAACAGCCAGTGCGCTTCCAAGTGCCCGCGCGCCGGCCAGCCTTGTCATCCTATAAAAGGTTCCCTCATAAACGGGTAGATGTCTTCGCGACAAAAAGCGCCCCATGGTTGCGCAGGCAGTCGGCCTTGTGCCTGGCATCTCGAGCGTCGCTGGAGGCGGGGCATGGCCCGCCTGCCGCATCCACAACTTGCGGGTCCCGCACCCACGAGACAGCCGGCTTCTAGCCGTGAAACGCCCGCTCCAGTTCGGCGATATCGAGCTTGATCATACCGAGCATCGCCTCCGTGACGCGCTTGGCGCGCGCACGGTCGGAATGGGCGACCATGTCGCCGAGCACCCTTGGCACGATCTGCCAGCACAACCCCCAGCGGTCGCGGATCCAGCCGCATTGTTCGATCTGTCCACCGTTTTCGCTGATCGCGTTCCAAATCCGGTCGATCTCCTCCTGGGTATCGCACTGGATCATGATCGAGAAGGAATGGTTGAACGGATCGAGGGGCCCGGCTTCGAGCGCCAGGAATTCCTGGTTGCCGAGCGTGAACTCGATGGTCGTCACGCTGCCGGGCGGTCCGCTCGGGCTTTCCGCCGGCAAGGTGGTGACGCGGATGATTGCCGAATTGGGAACGAGCGAAACATAGAAGTCGACGGCCTGGCGCGCCTCCTTCGCAAACCAGAGATTTGAAACGACATTGGTCATGATTTGGTCCTCCTCGTGCCGCCTGATCATGTGCGGTAACCGAAGGACGATCGACTTCGTTCCAAGCCGACAGGTGACGGATCATTATTTCCGAGGGTGGGCCTGCCGGTCTGGCCCGGCAGTTTACGAGGCCAGCGCGTCGAGCAGCGCCAACTCGGAAATCACCCGGTTCCGGCCGGCATGCTTGGCCATGTAGAGAAACTGGTCGGCGGCATGCAGGTAGTTCTCGAAGGCCTCCGAGGTCTCGATCGTGGCAAGCCCGATCGAGACGGTAATCGTCAGCTCCTCGTCGTCGGCGACGATGCGGGATTTTGCGAGTTCCAGGCGCAGCGCGTCGCAAAAGGCGAAGGCGCGCCGCACGTCGCAGCCGTTGAAGAGGATGCCGAACTCCTCGCCGCCGAGGCGGGCGAGCAGATGGTCCTCGCCAACGAGCACGGAGAGGCGCTTGGCCACATGCTTCAGCACGATGTCGCCGATCTCGTGGCCATAGGTGTCGTTGAGGCGCTTGAAATGATCGATATCAAGCACGGCGATCGCCGTCGGCTCGCCGCGCCTGAGGCACTGCTCGACCAACCGCGGCCCCGCGACGAAGAAGTGCCGGCGGTTGTAGAGGTCGGTGAGGTAGTCGCTGGCCGCCTGCCGCTGCAGCGTCTGCAGCCGCTTCTGCACACCGGCCGCCTGCGCAATGCGCCCATTGAACTCCGCTTCGAGGAAGGGCTTCTGAATGAAATCCGTACCGCCCGCTTCGAGGAAGCGGGCACCGGCACGCCGGTCGCCGCTGTCGGAGAGACCGATGACCGGCACCGCGCCGTCGCCCCGCCGCCGTTCCACCTCGGCAAGCAGCGCTGCGCCGGACATGTCGGAGAGATCAAGGTCGGTGACGACGAGATCGACGGCCTCGCCGCTGTCGAGCACCTGCAGCGCATCGGCGGCAGATGCGACCTCGCAGACGGAAATCCGCTTGCGCCTCAAGATGCCGGCCAGTTCGCTGCGCGAGGCGGCATCGGAATCAGCAAGCAACACCGTCGTCTTGCCGTTGGTCAGCGCCCGATCGACGGCGCCAATCAAGAGATTGATCGATTCCGGCTGGTGCTTGATGACACAATCGAGCGCGCCGCGCCTGAGGATTTCCTCGCGCGTATGGTCGTTGAAGGCCGCGGTGAAGACGACGGCCGGCACCTGGTTGTCGAGGATAAATTCGAGCGCCTCGCAATTGGGCGCATCCGGCAGGTTGAGATCGAGAACGGCGAGCGAGAAGCTCTCCGGCGCCTGCTCCAGCGCTTCCTTCAGCGCCGCCAGCGAGTTGCAATGGGTAACGCGAATGCCGTGGACGGACTCAAGCCCGTACTTCAGCGCCGTCGCAAACATCCGGGAATCTTCGACAAGCAGCATGCGCTTGTCACTGTGCTTCTGCACAGAATTCAGCCGGCCTGGCGTGCGGCGCAATCTCACGTCCCTGCAACCCCTCTCGAGCCACAGGCGTGCTTCCCTCAAGGGGTGACGCTGGCTCCCGAAATCTTCAACCCGGCCACTTGCCGCGCCTGGCCTTTCGGCCGGCGTGATCCGTGTGACCGGGTTCCCCGCTCCTGCTGCGGCGGATTGAAGACCGTTCGGATTGCAATTTCGTTAATACGGCAACCTGTGCGCGGCGTTTTTGATGCGCCCACCCAATAATTCTTAGGGGTTTTTACCCATCCTGCATTGATGGTTAAGCAGGAACCCTAACTTTTTCACTGAGTGTGCGGATCTTGGTCAGCGTATCCAGGTTCTGGTTGACGCGGCAGTAGAATTCCTCGTTGACGAAGGGACGAACGACGAAGTCGTTGCCGCCGGCCTTGAGGAAGCGCGCCGACAGAAGCCGGTTGGTCGACGACGAAACACCGATGATGCGCAGCTGGTGCGGCCCGTAGGAACTGCGAATGCGCCGCGTCAGCTCGAAGCCGTCGATATCGGGCATGTTGTAGTCGGTGATGACGAGGCCGATGTCCGGATTGTTCTTGAGGAGCTCCAGCGCCATCGCGCCGTTTTCGGCCGAGCTGGTGCGGAAGTTGTAGCGCTTGAGCTGCGTCGTCAGCAGCGCGCGTGCGGTCGGGCTGTCGTCGACGATCAGCACATGGTGCTTGTGGTTGGTGAGGAACCGGCAGACCGATTCCGCCAGCATGTCGACGGCAAAGACGCTGTCCTTGATGACGTAGTCGACGATCTCCTTGGCCAGAATCTTCTCGCGCGTTGATTCTTGGAACGAGCCGGTGAAGACGACGGTCGGCACGCTCATCTCGATCAGGTAGTTGAGCGCCTCGCCGTTTTCCGCCCCCGGCAGGTTGATGTTGGAGATGGCGAGCGAGGCCGGGAATGTCGCGTTTTCGACGGCGAACTGCAGATCGTCATAGTCGCGGCAGACGATGACATCGATGTCGAACAGCTCTTTCAGCCGCTTCGAGACCATCGAGGAAAAGAGGTTGGAGTCCTCGGCAAGCACGATGCGGTGCTCGGCAAGGGATTCGCCGGAATAATACATTCCGGAAACGCCAAAAAATGACATTGAACGCCTATGTGAAAGAGTGTCCCCCTACAGCTCCGCGCGTTCTTCATGCCCGCCTAGTCGCTGTAACTTGCAGGCGCCATGCTAGAGGAGAAAGGCTTTCTTCGGTGTTAATAAGCGGCCGGCGAATTAACGAGACCGGCGTGCCGGCTTGAGACGTCCGGCCGCCGTGACGCCGGCTTTTCTCATGCCTCCGGGGTTCGGCCACGCCGCGTCTCGGCGGTCCGGCGGATGACCTCGGCGATCTCCGGATTGCTGCTCGACAGCATCTGGAAATCCTCCGAATAGAGCGACAGCAAAGAGACCTCTGTGGCGGCCGTGACGGTCGCAGAGCGCGGCTCACCCGATATCAGCGCCATCTCGCCGAAGAAACTGCCGGGCCCCAGCTCGACCGGCGTCGGTGACGACGTTGCAATCGTCACGCGCCCCTCGACGATGAAGTACATCTGGTCGCCCGGCTCGCCCTTGCGGCAGATGATGCTACCTGCCGGCACCGCCCGCGGCCGCAATGCCCTGACGATCTCGACGAAGGCGGCCGAGCCGAGCTTTTCGAACAGCGGCACCGCCGCGACCAGCTGCCAGTTGCGCACGAAATCCTGGCGGCGCACTTCTTCGAAAAACCCGGTGGCGAGAATGCCCGCCCAGAGCGCAAAGATGCCGATACCGCTCATCATCACCAGACCGGCAAGCACCCGGCCGGCCAGCGTCTGCGGGATCTCGTCGCCATAGCCGGTGGTCGACAGCGTCACCACCGCCCACCACATGGCCTGCGGAATGCTGCCAAACTTGTCCGGCTGGATGTCGCGCTCGATCAGATAGGCGACCAGCGATGCGCCGAAGAGCACGATGCCGAAGAGCGAGGTGACGCCGACGAGATTGGGCGCGGCGCGCGCCACCACCCGGCCGAGCAGCCGGAAGAAGGTGGAATGGCGCAAGGGTTTCAAGAGCCAGACTCCGCAATAAAGGCTCTGGTCGCGCGGATCGGCGAACAGGAAGGCGGCCAGCGGAACGACGACGGCCACCATATCGATGACGAGATGCGGCATCAGCGCGCGACGATCCGCCGTGGGCCAGGCGGCGAGCGTATCGGCCAGCTGCAGCACATAGAAAAGCCAGAGGCCGCCAAGCACCAGCTCCAGCGAGAGCCGCGCCGTCGCGCCGATATTGCGCGTCGTCAGCGCCGCGACGGCGGCAAGGCCGAGCGCTGCCAGCAGTCCGTTGAGCGGCGTGGAAATTCGTAAGGAAGGCCGTGCCGACATTCACTCCCCCAGCGTCCGCTCGCCGACGACGCCTCGGCCGGACGGGGGCGGCAACGCTTTGATCTAAAGCACAATTCACTGCATGAATCGATGCTCATTTAAGGGGATTCGAATTTGTAGCGAAACAGGCCTAGTAGCGGGTGTCGGACGGCTCCTCGTCGCCTGTGCGTTCGCGATCTTCCTGGTACTGCGCGGCACCCTCCACTGGCCGCAGCCAAGGCTCCCGGCGCTTGACCCAGAGTTCGTAGCTCGGCTTCAGCGGCGTCGGCGCCTGGGACAGGATGCCGAGCTTGACCTCCGCCTCGCGCGCGTCGACCGAAAAGACACGCGAGCCGCAATGCGAACAGAAGCACCGGCCCTGGAAATCCGAAATTTCGCCCGAATATTCAAACTGTTCCGCGGGCCAGATGCCATAGAAGGTGAAGGCGGATCCGCTCTCCTTGCGGCAGTCCATGCAATGGCAGATGCCGACCCGGATCGGTTCGCCGCGCACCGAGAGCGCGACCCGACCGCAAAGGCATTTTCCCGATAGCGCCGTCATGTTCCTACCCCCTGTCCCAACCGTGATGCCAGACCAAGGAAACGACGTGGTCGGTTGTTCGGTTCCCACGCTTGTTGCCGGCATCAAGATGCGCTCTGAGATCGCCTGAACCCGACTGTCTTGGCGGAACCTTTCGCGGTTTGACGCCTTCTGCCGGTATGCCAAACGGAGGTACGAACCATGGCACATGCCGACGAACAGGAGATTATCGACCTCGAACAGGAATTCTGGCGAACCATTCTGGAGAAGGACACCGAGGCATCCGTGGCCATGCTGCCCGAACGCTCGATTGTCGTCGGCGCGCAAGGCGCAGCGGTGCTCACGCCGGACGACTATCGCAGAATGGCAGAACAGGCCGAGCGTTCCTGGAAGCTCAAGTCGTTCCGCCTCGACGACGTCAGCGTGGTCTTTCCGCGCGAGGACGTCGCCGTCATCGCCTATACGGTGACGGAAGAGATGGATGTGGACGGGCAGCCTTTGACACTGAAAGCCGCCGACGCCACCACCTGGATACGCGAGAACAGCGGTTGGCAGGCCTGTCTGCACACGGAGTCCGTGCTTGGCGATCCCTTCGGTCGCGACCGCAAGGTAGCCTGAGGAGTGCTGGCGAGGTAGAGCGTAGCGAATGACGGGAAGGCGGTCGGCCGCTTTCCCCTCGACCAATCCTCACCGATAAACCGTCTGCCCCGGCGCCCGTTTTCGGTGTAGGATGCCGGCATGAGTGAAGCCCAGCCTCTGTTCGATATGCTGCGCCAGACCGTGCAGCCTGAAATCGCCGGCGTATTGGAGCGATTTGTCCGGGAAGCGCCGGACCGCAAACTCGGCCGCATCAACGCACTCGCCTTTGCCGCCGAGCACGGGCTCGACGAGGAGAAGGCGATCGCCGCCTTCCTGCATGCTTCCCGCCTCGGCCTTTTCGAGCTTTCCTGGAATGTGCTTTGCCCCGGCTGCGGCGGAGTACTCGATGCCAACACCTCGCTGAAGACCGTGCAGAGCGACACCTATACCTGCTCTCTCTGCGCCGCCGGCTATGAGCCGACGCTGGACGAGATGGTGGAGGTGACCTTCACCGTGAACCCGCGCATACGCCACATCGAGGCCCACAGCCCGCACGAACTGACGCCGCTCGAATACTTCCGGCAGATCTACTGGGGCTCCGGCATCGAGTTGCCCGAGGAGGGCTACGAGGCCCAGGTCGACGACTTCATGATCGAGGCGCTGGAATTGCCGCCCGGCGAAAAGGCGGTGATCTCGCTGCAGATGCCGGCGGAATTCATCATCATCTTCGAGCCGGTCACCCATGCCGCGCAGTTCATCGACGTCAAGGGCGAGCCGACCAAGGAGCGGCGCACGCTGTCGCTGGTCTTCGACCGCGGCCATCGCCACGACGAAGCGCTGACCATGCAGCCCGGTCCCTTGCGCATCCAGGTGGAAAACCACACGGATGTCCGCACCCTGCCCTCGGTCTGCATCGCCAACGACGCGCTGCACGATATCCTCGGCCGCCGCCGGCCGTTCCTGACCGCCAAGCGGCTGCTCTCCAACCAGACCTTCCGCGACATCTACCGCACCGACACGATCGACGTAGACCAGCGGCTGAAGATCACCAGTCTCACCTTTCTCTTCTCCGACCTGCGCGGCTCGACCGAGCTTTACGAGCGGGTCGGCGACCTCGCCGCCTTCGATCTGGTGAAGACCCATTTCAGCGTCGTCAACGAGATCGTTGCGGCGGAAGCCGGCGCGGTGGTCAAGACGATCGGCGACGCCGTCATGGCCACCTTCCCGACGCCGGACCGGGCGGTTGCGGCCGCCATGCGCATGCGCGACGCCATGCGACAGCTGAACGAGGACCGCGGCTCGGAAGACCTGCTGCTGAAAATCGGCATCCACGAGGGACCGTGCATCGCCGTCAGCCTCAACGAGCGGCAGGACTATTTCGGCCAGACGGTCAACATCGCCTCTCGGGTGCAACACCTCGCCAGCTCGCGCGAAATCTTTGCGACCGGTTCGGTGCTCGACGATCCGCGCGCCTCGAGCCTGCTCAGCGATCGCGGCCTCAACCCGCAATCGCACAATGTCGCGCTCAGAGGCATCACGAACGAGATCAGCATTTTCTCGATCCCGTGAGGCTGGCCGGGAACGGAACGCCCATATCCCGCGAGCGGCGATCAGCGTTCGGGCAAGCCGGCTTGCCGTAGCGCCTCGGCCATCTGATGCTGCCACTGCGGTATCCTCTGAAACCAGGGCAGTGCCCGATACCGCTCGATCGTGAACCCCGGCTCTGCTGCCAGCAGCTTCTGCGCCGCCCATCGGGCGGTCTCCATGTCCCCGGTCATCGCCGACCAGGCCGCGAGGTGGCGATAGGACCAGGTCACGTCAGGATAGTTGTTGACGACGTCCTGGGCGATCGCAATGGCTTCGGAGAGAGCCCCTTGCATGGCCATGGAAAAAGCCATCCCCAGTCTCATGTTGAATGCGAGCGGGTCTCTCGGGCTCAGCGTCATCCCACGCCGGAAGCGCTCCGTTGCGCGTGCGGGATCGTCCGTGAAGATCGCGATCCAGCCGAGCCGAGCCCATGCCCAGGCATTGTTCGGATCAAGCGCCAGCGCCTTTTCGATAAAGGTGGCGGCGCGATCCTGATCGCCGCAGATGCTCATTGCCGCGCCAGCCGCAGTCAAAGCGGTCGGATCGTCGCTGATCGAGCCTGCACCTTCGATCGCTGCACGCGCCTGATCCAGTTCCTGCTCCGGCCGGTCGGTCCATAGGTAGGAGGCGCTCGAGGCATGGCACCACGCCAGAAGCGCATGCGCGCGGCCGTAGCCGGGATCGACCAGGATCGCCTGCCGAAGCAGTTCGATCGCCTGGTTGTTGCTATCCCTGCGGCGCCCCCAGAGACTGGGGAAGGCGCGCATGACGAAATCATAGGCGCGCAGACTGGCCGGCGGCTTGCGCTTGGCAAGCTCGATCTCGGCATCGCGGATGGCGGGGTGAATGGCGCCTGCCACCTGCGCGGCGATCCGATCCTGGAACTCGAAAATATCCTCGATCGCGCCCTCGTAGCGATCCGACCAGGATTGGGTCCGCGTCTCGGCGTCGACCAGTTGCACGGAAATGCGCAGCCGGTCGCCACCGCGGCGCACGGTGCCTTCAACCACATAGGTGACACCGAGCTCCCGGCCGACGTCACGCACGTCGACGAAGCGCCCCTTGTAGGTGAAGGCGGACTGGCGCGCGATGACGAAGAAATCCCGGACGCGCGAGAGCGCCGCAGTGATCTCCTCCACGACACCGTCGACGAAGTACTCGTCGCCTGGACCGCTCAGATTGTCGAAGGGCATGACGACGAGCGACGGCTGGTCCTTGCTGCGACCGGCCAGCGGCGCCCCATCGAGGACGCCACCTCCGACAGCGATCTCGTCTTGCCAGTCGACCCGGAAAACCAGAATGGGCCGGGGGATGTTCTTCAAGGTCCGCTCGCCGAGGCTGGTCAGCGCGAAGGGCACCTTGCCGTCGAGATGTTCGCGCACCGCCCCGGAAATACAGATGCCCGACGGGACCGCGATCTCCTGCAGGCGCGCGGCGATATTGACTCCGTCGCCAAGCAGATCGTCTCCCGAGACGACGATGTCGCCGAGATTGACACCAATGCGAAACTGCAGGTGGCGTTCGGGGGGCAGATCCTGCGCATCGAGAAGACCGCGCTGGATTTCCACCGCGCAGCGGACGGCCTGAACAGCGCTTGGAAACTCGGCGACGAGACCATCGCCGGCACTGCCGAAGATGCGGCCGCCATGGTCATCCACCAATTCGGCAATCCGCCCCCGGCAAAGGTCGAGCGCGCGAAGCGTGTTCTCTTCGTCGAGCGCTGCGAGGCGACTGAAGCCGGCGACATCGGCCGCAAGGATGGCTGCGAGCTTTCGATCCACAACGGTGACCGCTCCTGCGGCGGAGGATTTCGTTGTGTTTAATATGCGCGAATTTTCGAATATTCACAGATACCTGTGGCAAGCGAGAGCGGATCAAGACCGCAGCCGGTCAAGAAGGCGCCCCCGGCAGCCGTGCCGCACAACAGCTTGCCTGCTGCGACCTGTCGGCCGCCTAGACCACGGTCGGTATCAGGGTCAACACGTCGCCATCATCCGGAATGAGCAGCCTGGGCAAAGCGATGCCGTGGGCGCTGGCAGCAGCGCGGAGATCACCTCGGCTGACCGTCGCATGGTCGAGCGCCTCCATGTGCGTTGCAACCACGATGCTCTTCTTGGAGGCCTCGCAGACCGCGATCGTCTGCGCCGCATCCATCACGATCAGGGCGCCGTCCCAGCGTGCGCCGCAGGAATGGGTGACGATCACATCCGGCTTCGTATCGTGGATGGTCTTTTCGATGGCCGGATAGAGCACCGTGTCGCCGGCCCAGTAAACCGTCGGCTCGCCCTTGGCCTCAAGGCTGAAACCCATGACCGGCCCCATGTCCTGAACGACAGGACCAAGGCCGTGGCTGCCGTCACGTCGGGTGAGCTTCAGGCCCTGCCACTGCGCCTTGCCGAGAAGGGGCGTGACGTCGCGAAAACCAGCGCCACGGATCGCCTCCTCGTCGCCCGGCTGGCAGAAGATCGGCAGCCCCTTCGGCAAGCGATGCTTGGCGGTGTCGTCGAAGTGGTCCTCGTGCAGATGCGAGATAATGACGAGTTCGACCCCGGCAAGAATGGTATCGGTGTCGAACGGCAGCCCGACCAGCGGATTGGGCGCCCGCCCCGCAAAGGACGGCAGGCTGTCCTTCGGCCCTAGAAAGGGATCGATCAGCACCGTGTGACCGGCATAGTCGAGCTTGAGTGTCGCATTGCGGATAAGCTGGAGCTTCATGGGGTGTCCTCCCTTGCCGGAACCGGCCTTGACCATCGCGGCGATCCTTGCGCATGCGGCAGCGAAATCAAGCCCTGAAATGACGCGCGAGGGTTGAGAAACGCCGCCGTCCTTCACGCCAACCCCGTTCGATGGCGCCAGCATGCGCTGTCCGCTTCACCGCCAGCCGCAATCCCACGGCTGGCCCCTTGCGGTGCGATGACAGGCAAAGGCCCGGCCGCAGGAATGGGTGGCGGAAATCGTCATGCGGCCCCGGCCCGAGCCGCGGGCAAACATCTGCCGGAACGCGACATCGGCATTTGCGGGGCAATTGGCAAAGCTCTTTTTCTGCAGTTCGGCCGGTGGGCTGATCGCACGGGTGCCGGTGTTTTTCTGCGGTGCCTTGATCGTGCCTTGCGTCTCGCCTGGTTGCGGCAGCTTCGCCTCGCGCCGGATTGTGACGCAGCGCCCATCCTTCGCCTCTTCGTTACGGCCGCAAGCAAGCGGGCAGATCCGCACCTTCTCCGACTTCAGGCGACCGAGCACGTCGCTGGAGGGTTCGAGCGTCGCAAGGTCGACCTTTGCGAACTTGCCGAAGGCTTCGAGCGCCTTGCGGCTGCCGGCACCCCAGACGCCATCCTCGCTGCCGGCGCGACAGCCCAGCCGGTTGAGCTCCACCTGTACGGAACGGGCCAATGTCGTGTCGTCGGCATTGGGCGCGGCCAGCGCCGGATCGATGGCCGCCACGGCCTGGCCACCCGATCCGCCGGGCACGCCTTCGGATGTAGGCACTGAAGCCCGCTCGATGATCTTGATCTTTGCCTTGGCGAGCGATGCGAACGCACCGTCGGGATATTGCTGCAGATAGGCGTCGAAGAGGTCGCGGTCGGTCGCATCCTTGATCGTTTCCCAATAGGCAAGCTCGGCGGCCTGACCCGTCGCAGGCGCCTCGGCCGGCGCCGGCTTGCCGTCAACGGCGGGCTTCAGCACCACTTCGCCGGTCAGCGAGGAATTGTCCCAGGGCACCTGCTTGCCGCCGGTTGCCGCCAGCACGTCGCGGCGCACGTCGATCAGTTCGCGGGTAATGTCGCGCCCCGGCTGGCCGAGATGTTTCAAGAGCGCCGATGTGAACGGCGAATTGCCCCCCGATCCGTCGAGGGCAACATTGCCGGGCTGGGTGGAGAAAGCGATCAGCGTGCCGATGCCGGTGCCGACCTTGGCAAGGCCGCGGCCGACCGAGGCGGAGCGCGTGCCCATCGAGCGGGCGAGATTGACCGCTAGCGGATTGTCGCGGCAGGCGTCGAGCAGGATGATATTGACCCGTGTACTGCGCTCCATCGCCGACAGGATCAGGTTCATCGGCACCGCCTCGAATTCGAGATCGACAGAGGAAGCGAGCGTGGCATCGACGGGGGCGAGATAGTTTTCGCCGTTCACCTGCAGGCCGTGGCCGGCATAGAAGAACAACGCGAGGTCGGCGCCGTCGAGCCGGCCGACGAAGTCCCGCACCGCACGGCGCACGCCCGAGAGGTCGAGATCGGCGCCCGTCACCACCTCGAAGCCCAGCCCTTCGAGCTTTGCCGCCATGTCGCGCGCGTCATTGCCGGGATTGGGCAAGGTGGCCACATGCTGATAGGCGGAATTGCCGATGACCAGCGCCACACGCTTTTCGGCCAGCGCCTCCGATGCGAAAAGCACCAGCAGAACGGACAAGGCGATGCGAAGGAATGGCATGGCTCCCCCCGGCAATGCGCGGATGATCGCGACCACGAGCGTCACCCCAACGCCCAAGCGTGCTACCGGCAATGCAGCCTGTCAATGCAAGGAGAGTGTCCGGCAGGCCCGACGCGGGCTTGCCCGCCCGAACGAATGAGAGCTTCGGCGCCCTCGCCCATCCCTTGGGATTAGGCTTCGAGCGAAGAGAGCACCGCGACCGTTACTAAAGGGGCTGCCGGCGCCATCAGCGACGGCACCTGCCGACCTATCGAGCGAATGGAGTGCCGCCCGACAGCGGCGCGCCTGCCGCACCGCTGTCGCGGAATGAAAGGTTACTTGACGACGACGTTGCCGTTGACGATCTCGACGTTCTCATCGCCCTGCAGGCCGATGCGGTCACCGCTCGGCGCGGTGACGAAACAGCCGCTGGGGCAGATCATTTCGGTCGCTCCGGATGCGATCGCCACTTCCACACGGCTTTCACCCTCGACGACGATCAGAACGGCGGTCTCGCTGTCCTTGTTCGTGACAGTCGCGGCACTGGCAGCACCGGCCATCGGCGCGCCGGCCATCAGCAAACCGGAAAGCAAAGCAATCACAAATTTCTTCATCGCCCATCGACGCCAGACGCGCCGCCCTCTTGCCGAGCCGGCCGCCCCGTCGGTTACGCGACGCTGCGCCGGCCACCTCTTCAGCCGATGACCAGCGTAGTCGGTCACCAGAAGAATTGCATGCTTTTTATGGCAGGCCGGCTGAATAGTGGCTGAACGGTCCGTTTATCAGCGGTTTGGGTTTGCCCGGCGGCTTGCGCTCCGGCGGCTGCTTGCCCCCTCCACTTCGCGCTCCTCGTCGAGCGGCGCCGCAGCGGCAGTTTTCTTGTCCGAAGCGGCAGACTTGGCTGCGGCCCTTTCCTCGGCGGAGGTGGCGCCCTTCGGCTCGCCGACCTCTTCCGGGTGGTGGCTTTCGATGCCGGTCTGGTCCTCGACCGGCACGTCCTCGATCTTGACCGGGAACGGCGCACCGATGCCCTCGTCCCGGAAGCGTTCGTAGATCGAGACACGCAGGTCGTTGCGCACGCCGCCGCCGGTCAGGACGTCGGCCACGTAGATGCGCAATTCGAAGGTCATGCGGTCATCGCCAAAGGCGGTGAAGCCGACGCTCGGCGACGGGTTCTTCAAGACCATGGGATGGGCGGCCGCGATCTCGGCGAGCAGCTCCATGATCCGGCGCGGCTCGCTGGCATAGGTGACGGTGATGGCGATTTCGGAGCGGCCGAGCTTGTTGCGGTGCGTCCAGTTGCCGACCGAGGCGTTGATGAGCAGCGAGTTCGGCATCATGATCGACTGGTGCTGGAAGGTCTCGATCTCGGTCGCGCGGACAGAGATGCGCTTGACGAAACCTTCCGTCGTACCGCTGACGATCCAGTCCCCCACCTTGAACGGGCGCTCGACGAGCAGGATGAGCCCCGAAACGAAGTTCGAGACGATATTCTGCAGGCCGAAACCGACGCCGAGCGAGAGAGCACCGGCAACGAGCGCGAGGTTGGAGAGGTCGATGCCGGCCGCCGACAGGCCGATCAGCCCCGCAAGCCCGACGCCGGTATAGCCGATGCCGGTGCGGATCGAGTTGCGCACGCCCGCATCGACCCGGCTGCGTGCCATGATGTTGCCGTCGATCCAGCGCTGCACGAAACGGGTGACGGCGTAGCCGAGCGCGAAGAACAGGATGCCGGCGAGGATGCCAACCAGCGAAATCGTGATCGAGCCGATCTTGATCTCGGTCACCATCCGGTAGGCCCAGGACTCGATGTCGGCGACCTGGAAGCCCCACTGCAAGAGGATCAGCGGGATGAAGAACATCACGACCAGCGCGTAGATGCTGAGGCCCGCGGCAAGGCCGATCTGGTCGAGCGCCACCTGTTCGAGATTATAGCGCCGCTCGAGATAACGCCCGGCGGCGGTCTCCGCAAAGGCGCCCTGCTTGGCAACCGCCCGGCCGGTGAGGATGCCGATATACATCGTGACGAGGATCGCGCCCGTAATGATGATCTGCGTGGCGATGAAGCGGGCAAGACCGACATAGCCCGACACAGCGGCAATGATGAGCAAGGCGCCGGTCGCGAGCAGCGCGAAGGACACCACCCGCGGCCAGGCGCGGCCATGGGCATCGAAGGATTCATCCTTCCTGAGCGTCGGCTTGATCCAGGCCGAAGCCATGATGATGAGGCCGATGACGATGGAGGCAATGTAGCTCTTGACGACGGTCAGGACGACAGGCGAACCGAGCGCCTCGCTGACGCCGCCGAAGAGGTAGTCGAGGCCGTTGACCAGCGCCATGGCGAAGATCGCGATCATCAGCATCCGCGCGCCGCGATCGGAAACCCGGACGAGCCGCCAGCGCGAATCGCGCGGCGACAACACGGCCTGAGCGAGCCTCGTCACGAAGAAGACGACGACGGCGACCCCGAGCGTGATTGCAATGATCGGTGCGATATCGGAACGCAGCACGTTGAAGCCGCGCAGGAACAGAAAGCTCGAGACCGCGAAGGCGGCCGACGCGATGGTCGGGATCAGTGTCGACCAGAATGCGACGGAGAGCCGCCGGAAGTAGCTCGGCTCCTCATCGGTAATGTCATGCTCGATCAGCGGGCGAAAGAGCCTGCGGCTGCCGGAAAGGAACACGAGCGCCGCCAGCAGCGACAGGAACAGCGCCGTCAGGAGCGGCACGCGCTTGTAGTTCCAGGCAAAGCTCAGCCAGCTACCGACGCTGCGCGACAGCACCCGGGTCTCGTCCGCCGTCGCCGTCAGCGCGTCGTCGAACATTCCGGTCGACACTTCGGTATTCTTCAGGAGCGTATTGGAAAACAGCGCGCGCCTTGTCGCGGTAATGGCGTTGGAGAGCTTCGTCGCCTGCACCGACAGGCCTTCCGCCTCGCCGGTCAGCGCATTGATGGCACCACGTTCGGCCATCAGCCGCTTGCGCTCGGCCGTCACAATGTCGGCTTCGGGCGGTTGCCCCTCGGCCGGCGGATCGCCAAGTTCGGTCAGCCGCGCCTTGATTTCGTCGAGGCGCGGGCGGGTCGAAACCGAAACGCCGATGATCTGTTTGGCGAGCGCGTCGACCTGAACCTTGAGGTCGGCAAGCACGATGTCGTCGTCCTTGGCTTTCTCGACCCGTTCGGTCAGTCCCTTCAGTTCCTCGTCGGCCTTGGTCAGCTGCTCGGCCGCCTGGCTCTGGGCCGGCGGCGTCGCATCCGCCGGCAAGGCATCGGCCGCCGGCTGGGCATTCTGGGCAGGCTGTGTGGTTGTCGCCGTGGCACCGGGGGTCGCCCCGTTCTCCGCTGGCTGCGCCTCCTGCGCCGGCTTGCCGGCAGCAGGCTGGGCGGCGGTCTGGGACGATTGTGCCCCTTGCGGCGATTGCGCCGGCTGTGCCGATTTCTGGCCCGCCTGCCCGTTTGCCTGTGCGGTTTGTTGCGCTGTCGGCTGCGCCGCCTTCTGGGCCATGACCGGGCCGCCCACGGCAAGCGCCAGCAGGCAGACGAGAATGGCGGGCAGTTTTCCGACAGAACGCAATTTCATGATCCTTGCAGATTGAGACCGTGGTCCGGAATCGCTCCGGCCGTCTTCACGTTTCGATGTGAATACGAAAGACGGCGGAAAGATGCAAAGAACGGCGATAAATCCCCGTCAGCGCCCGCTTTCCCGTTAAAAACCGGCGCCGGGCTGCGCCAGATAGGCAAGTTCGGCCTCCGTCGAGGGCCGCGCCAGGAAGGCGTTGCGATGCGGGAAACGACCGAACTGCTCGATCACCTCGCGGTGCCGGATGGCATAGTCGAGATAATCGGCATCGCCGAGCTCGGCAAAGAGCTTCACCGACATGGTCTGGTCGGTAAGGTTTTCCGAATGCTCGAAGGGCAGATAGACGAAGGCGCGCCATTCCGGCTTGATCGCCATGTCGGCACCGGCGCCAACGGCGAGCTTGGCCTCGTGCAGTGCCAGGCAATCGGTGGCAAAGGCGAGCGGCGTGCCGCGAAACATGTTGCGCGGCATCTGGTCCAAAAGCACGATCGCCGCCAGCCGGTTTTCCGGGCTCGCGCGCCAGATCTCGTCGACACCACGGGCCAGCGCCAGGTGCGACGCCTGGAAGCGGCGGATACAGGCCTGGTCGAGTTCGTGGCTCGTCCCGAACCAGTCGTCATAGGTGAGTTCGCCAAACCAGAAATTCAGAACGTCCTGCGGCGTGCAGATGTCAGCTTCGTTCGCCATATGCTCCTCATGCGGGCCAATCGCCGATCCCTCGGCTGCGCTAACACATAGGCCGGAACCGGCCCTTGTCCATAACGTGTTCCTACCCGCCTTACGCGCGTCGCTTCAGGATGGCAATGAAGGCGATGCCGCCGACGAGCCCGGTGACGACGCCGATCGGCATGTCCTCCGGCGCCATGATGACGCGGGCGGCCAGATCCGCAAGGATGAGCGTCAGCGCCCCGAAGAAGGCCGAGAGCGGAATGACCCGCACGTTGTCGCTGCCGGCCAGAAGCCGCACGAAATGTGGCACCATCAGCCCGACGAAACCAATCGCGCCGGAAAAGGCGACCATCACCCCGGTCAGAAGTGCGGTGACGACGAACAGCGTCAGCCGGAAGCGGCGCACGGGAATGCCGAGCGTCATCGCGGTTTCGTCGCCCATGGCGAGCGCATTGATTTCGCGCGCCCGGATCATCAGCCAGCCGAGGGAGGCGAAAAGCACCACGCCGGGATAGACGAGCTGCGACCATTGCGCCAGGCCAAGACCGCCGAGCATCCAGAAGATGACCGTATGGGTCGCCCTCGGGTCCCCAAGGAAAATCATGAGGTTGCCGACGGATGTCAAGACGAAGGCGACCGCGACGCCGGCCAGCACGAGACGGTCGGCGCTGCTGCCGAGCACGCGGGAGACGAAGGCGACGAGCACGGTTGCGAGCAGCGCGCCGGCAAAGGCAAAGAGCGGCACCGTGGCAAGACCGAGGATCATGCCGGTGTGCAGCAGCGCCACGATCGCGCCGAGCGCGCCGCCGGAGGAAACGCCGAGCAGATGCGGATCGGCAAGTGGATTGCGCGTGACCGCCTGCAGCACGGCGCCAGTCAGCCCCAGCCCGGCGCCGACGAGGCCCGCCAGCATGACGCGCGGCAGGCGCACGTCCCAGACGATGCTCTCGCGCCCCGCCGACCAGAAAGCCTCGACGCTGCCCGGCGAAATCTTGCTGGCGATGATCGACCAGACGGTCGCAACCGGGATCGGCGCCGAGCCGAGCGATACGCCGGCCGTGACGGTCAAGGCCAGCAGCAAAAGCGCCGTCATGAGACCGGCACCCGCCTTCAGCGCCCGTGCCGGCGCTAGGCGTGAAACGGCGACGGGACCAGGCGACGCATCCTCAGCCAGCATCGCTTACAGGCCCTCGCCCTGAAAGGCCTTGGCAAGCCTGGCAATGGCGTCGATGTTGCGCGGGCCTGGCGTCGCCTCGACATAATCGAGCACGACGAAGCGATCGTTCTTGACGGCATCGACATTCTTGAAGGCCGCATTGTTCTTCATGAAGGCGATCTTGTCCTCGGCCTTCACCTCGCCGTAGTTGACGATGACCACCACTTCCGGGTTGCGCTCGATCACCGGTTCCCAGGAGATTTCCACCCAGCTCTTTTCCACGTCGTCCATGATGTTGGCGCCGCCGGCGGCCTCGATCATCGCCGTCGGAATGCCGAAGCGGCCGGAAGTAAACGGCTTCTCTTCGCCGGAATCATAGACGAAGACCCGCGTCGGGTTAGCCTTGCCGGCGGTCGCCTTGGTGATTTCGGCAAGCTGGCGGCGATAGCCGTCAACCAGCGTCTCGGCGCGATCCTCGACGCCGAAGATGCGGCCGAGATTGAGAAGATCGACGAACATGTCGTTCATATCAGGCTTCTGCTTGGCCATCACGTGGATGCAGGATTCGGTCAGCTCGTAGACGCCGATCTTGAAGGGCGCCAATGTCTCGGGCGTGACCTCGCCGCCGACCTTCATGCCGTAGTTCCAGCCGGCAAAGAGGAAATCGGCATCGGCGTTGAGCAGCACTTCCTTGATCGGATATTTCTCCGAAAGCTCCGGCAGTTCCTTGACGCCTTCGCGCAGCTTCTCGTCCAGCGTCTTCCAGCCGGAAACGCCGGTATAGCCGACCATGCGGTCCTGGAGCCTCAGCGCCAGCATCATCTCCACCAGGTTGACGTCGTTGGCGATCGCGCGCTTCGGCGCCGCGTCGAAGGTCACCTCGCGGTTGCAGCTCTTGACGGTGACCGGATAGGCGAGCGCCGGCGTGGCGGCGGCAAGCACGAAAAGAAGGGAAAATGGGGCAATATTGATCTTCATGAAATCGATCCCTGTCGAGGAAGTGAAAAGGAAAAGCGGGCGCCGCCGGCAGCGGCATTGTGAACGGTGGCGGTGACGCCGAAGGCGGCCGAAAGCTCGCTGGGGCTGAGCACCTCTTCGGGCGGGCCGAAGGCCGTCAGCCGCCCGGCGGTCAAGATCGCGACATCTGTCGCAAACTCGGCGGCGAGGTTGATGTCGTGCAGCGTCGAGACGATTGTCAGCTTCAGCGTCTGCAAGAGCTCGAGGATTTCGAGCTGGTGGCGGATGTCGAGATGGTTCGTCGGCTCGTCGAGGATGATGATGCGCGGTTCCTGCGCCAGCGCGCGGGCGATCAGCACCCGCTGCTTCTCACCGCCCGAAAGCGTCGAGAACTGGCGACCGGCAAGATGGGCGAGATCGAGATGCGCGAGCGCATGCTGCACCCGCTCGCGGTCGAAATCGTTCCAGCCGCTCAGGCCCTCCCGCCGCGGAATGCGTCCCATCATCACGACGTCGCGCACGCTGAAGGGAAAATCGCCGGGCATCTCCTGCAAGACGACGGCGATTGTCCTTGCCGCCTCGCGCGCTGAGATCGACCAGAGATCGACGCCATCGACCGAAACACGGCCGGCGTTCGGCTGCACCGCCCGGTAGAGGCAGCGCAGAAGCGAGGTCTTGCCGGCGCCATTCGGCCCGAGGATCGCAAGCCGGCTGCCGGCCGCGATCGCAAAGCCGATGTCGTTGACCAGCGTCAGGCCCGAACGCGGCCCCCAGCGAAGGCCCTCGACCGTGAGGGCTGCACCCGTTGCGTTGCAGCTCATGGGTTCGTTCCTCTGCGCGACCTCATTGGAAGTGCCCGCCAAGATCTTCGGAGACGAGCATCGCCGCGGGAATGCGGGCAAGCGTCTTGCCTTTCAGCCCGCGCGGCCGTTCCGCCGCCCGCGTCATGCCATCGCCACGCTCGGCATAGGTTGTGGCAAAGCGCACGAGATCGTCGATGTCCTCTTCCGGCGAGACGTCGCCGAAGAGATAGGTCGCCTTCCCCGTCGCCTGGAAGGCGATGGTGCAGGGCCGCGTGCAGGCCGCCATGCAGACCGTTCCGGCGATCGAGAAATCGCGATCGAGCGGTGCGCCGAGCGCTGCGATGCTCAGGTTGAGCCGCTTGATCAGCTCGGCACCGGGCACGCATGGGCCGCCGGTGAAGCGGCAATCGGTGCAGACCGTTATCTTGTGCTGTCGGAAATTCGGCTCAGCCATTCCTGCCCTCCGCCGGACTGACGGCAAGAGATGGCGAAGCGGCAAGAGGACGGAAAACCGTCGTATGAAAGCCAGTTCTTTTCCATCGGAACACCCCGTCCGTTGTGGTTGATCGGTTCGATGGCAGGTCTCCTGGCTCGCGGGTCGTGGCGCATCCACGTCTTCCCGGTCTTCGACCAGTGACATGGTGTGAATGCGCTTTCCGCTCACAGTTGCGGGGGCAGCCACGGTCTCGGCCCCATCAGGGTCGTCCGTTCCGTGTTCCCTTTTCAGCCGCTTCCGCATTGTCGCGGACGCAGCACCATCAACGCCTTCCTCGCATGAATCGGCGGATGAGACAACCGCACGACACAGGCGGGAGGGATCTATCAACATGCGGCGTTTCGTCATGCGAGATTTGTTATAAAATAACATTACGTAGCGCAAGCCAAAAATTGGGCGCCGGACACAATCCGACGCCCGCGATAGCGACCACGCTAAAAGACGTGCCGTGCTACCTCAGAACTCCGGCGGCAAGAGTTCGGCCGTCAGCGTCACCGCGACAGAGGCGTTGCCCGGCAGGTTGCGCACGCCGCAGACGGAGCGAACATGGCCAGCCCTTTCGCCAAAGGCGGCCGCCAGAAGCTCGGAAGCACCGTCGAGTACCTTCGGGTGCTCCAGGAAATCCTCAGTGCAGGCGACATGTCCCTCCAGCCGGACGATCTGGCGAATACGCTCGAAACGGCCGAGATGCTCATGGATCTGCGCCAGCGCGTTGAGCACTGCCAACTCTGCGGCCTTGCGCCCCTCGTCGATGGTCACATCGCGCCCGAGCAGCCCCGTATGCACGAAGCGCCCGTCCAGCAATGGCCCCTGCATCGAAACATGAAGCATCTCACCCGCCTCGATCACCGCGCGATAGGCGCCGAGCGGCCTCGGCGGCGTCGGGAGCTGAACGCCAAGTGCGCCGAGCCTTCGGATAACCTCGTCCATCATTGCTTCCCCTCCTCGTCACCTTACGAACCGGCCGCCTTGCGGAGACGACACCGCTTTTTTCTCAAGCCCTCGAAATTCTGCCGCCCCTATCGCAAGCAGCAAGACGCGCCGTTCCGTGCCCAGCAACTTTTCCAGGCATAACCAAGAGAAAACGCCTCATGCCTCACGTTGGGAGATAACGTTACGAATTACAACACCAGAGTTGAAGTGCCATCGCGATCCGGGCCAGTGCCGCGGTCTTGCGATCGAATGCGACCGACACATCGCGGCGGCCTCGATCCCCAACCCCAAGTAAAAACGCTGAAATGTAACATACGTTACGCTCACGTAACCCTATGCCCGTTGAGAATTTCGACGACCGAAGCGACAATTGCCGGGATTAAGATTGGGCATCGACAAGCCTCGGAAACAAGCTCAACTTAGCCGCGCAGATCCCGAAATGAAGTGACGGCAACTCAACTTTCAGAAGGGAATAGCATCAGTGAATCCCATTGATTTCTTCGTCGACACGCTTCGGACCTATCCGCCTGTCGCCGTCTTCCTCGCCCTCGGCATCGGCTTCCTCATCGGTCCGATCAAGGTCGCGGGGTTCAACCTTGGAAATGTCACCGCCACGCTGCTTGCGGGCGTTCTCATCGGACAGCTGGGTATCCAGGTTTCCGGCGACCTGAAATCCACCCTGTTTTTGATTTTCCTCTTCGCCGTCGGCTACGGCGTCGGGCCGCAATTCGTGCGGGGCTTGAGCACCGATGGACCGAAACAGATCGCCTTTGCGCTCTCCGTGCTGGTGCTGTGCCTCGTCGTTCCCTATCTCTGCGCGCTGATTGCCGGGCTGCCGCTCGGCTATGGCGCCGGCATGTATGCCGGCTCGCAGACGATCTCGGCTGCAATCGGGGTTGCGACCGACCAGATCAATTCGCTCGGGCTGACGCCGGAGCAGGCCAAGACCTTTGCCGACCAGATCCCGATCGCCTATGCGGTGACCTATATCTGGGGCACGATCGGCTCGGCGATCATCCTCGCCCAGCTCGGTCCCAAGCTTCTCGGCATCGACCTTCCGGCGGCCTGCCGCGAATACGAGGCCAAGCTCGGCGGTGGCAGCGAAAGCAGCGAGCCCGGCATTACCCGCGCCTATCACGACTTCGGCCTCCGGGCCTATCGCGTCGACGCGGCAAGCGGGCTCACCGGGAAACCGGTGAAGGACATCCTTCCCGGGATCCGCGTCTTCGTCGAGCGCCTGCGGCGCGGCGACCAGATCATCGAGGCCGATGGCAACACCGTGCTGCAGCCGGGCGACGTCGTCGCCTTTTCGGGCCGGCGTTCGCTGCTCGTCGAAAACCTCGACAACAAGCTGCTCGAGGTCGAGGACAAGGAGCTGCTCAACGCGGAAGCCGAAGTCCTCGATGTCTACGTGACCAGCAAGGCGCTCGCCGGCAAGACGCTGGCGGAAGTCAGCACCATGGATTGGGCGCGCGGCGTCTATGCTCGCAAGATCATCCGCTCGCTGGTCGAGATCCCGGTGCTGCCCGGGACGACGGTCGAGCGCGGCGACATCGTCACCATCGGTGGCGCGAAACGCCATGTCGAAGCGGCGATCAAGGCGCTCGGCTTTGCCGACCGGCCTGTCGAGACGACCGACATCGCCTTTCTCGGCTGGGGGCTTTTCATCGGCGCGATGATCGGTGCGCTGACGATCACGATCGGCGGCATCCCGATCGGCCTTTCGACCTCCGGCGGCGCGCTTCTGGCGGGCCTCGTGCTCGGCTGGCTGCGCACCACCTACCCCGCCTTCGGCCGCATCCCGTCACCGGCGCTGTGGCTGATGAACACGCTCGGCCTCAACATCTTCATCGCCGTCGTCGGGATCGGCGCCGGCCCGGGCTTTGTCGCGGGCCTGCAGGAGGTCGGCATTTCGCTGTTCATCTGGGGCGTGGTCGCCACGTCGATCCCGATGATCGCTTCGGTGCTCCTCGGCCACTATGTCTTCAAGTTCCACCCGGCGATCCTGTTTGGCGCCTGCGCCGGTGTGCGAACGACGACGGCAGCGCTCGGCATGATCCAGGAGGCGGCCAAGAGCAAGGTGCCGGCGCTCGGCTACGGCATGCCCTACGCCATCGGAAACACGCTGCTGACCATCTTCGGCCTCGTCATCGTCATCATGCTCGCCTGAGGCGAACGGGCGAAGCCGACCATCGTTCAAAATGCATAGATCACAGGGAGTGTGGACCATGTTGGACAGAAATTTCTACGACAGCCTATCCGATCTCAGCCCGTTCGAAATCAAGGACGAACTGATCAAGCTCGCCAAGTCGAGCTCACAGAAATCCGCCAAGGCTTTCCTCAATGCCGGCCGCGGCAACCCGAACTGGACGGCGACACGCGCTCGCGAAGCCTTCTTCCTGCTCGGCCAGTTTGCGCTGACGGAAGCCAAGCGCGCCTATTACGACCCGAAGGCCGGTGTGGCCGGCATGCCGCCGAAGGACGGCGCCCACGCGCGGTTCGAAAAGTGGACGAAGAAGCTGCTGCAGAACACGGCCGACTGGGACGAAGAGGATGAAGGCATCCCGCCGGCAAAGACGCTTTCCGACGCCGTCAACTACGCCATCACCACCTTCCGCTTCGATGCGGACGCCTTCGTGCACGAGCTCACGGACTCGATCATCGGCGACAACTATCCGGTTCCCGATCGGGCGCTGCACCACAACGAGATCATCACCCACGAATACCTGATGTGGGCGATGTGCGCCGGCCACCGACCGAAGGCAAAGTTCGACCTTTACCCGGTCGAAGGCGGCACCGCCGCCATGTGCTACATCTTCAAGGCACTGAAGAACGCCCGCCTGCTTAACGCCGGCGACACGATCGCGCTCGGAACGCCGATCTTCACGCCCTATCTCGAAATGCCGGAGCTGGAGGACTACGATCTCAAGACCATCAACGTCAGCGCCGAGCAGGAGGACCGGTTCCAGTTCACCGACGAAGACATCAAGGCGCTGGAGAACCCCAAGGTGAAGGCGTTGTTCCTGGTCAACCCCGGCAACCCGTCCGCCGTGGCGATGGATCCGGATTCGATCAAGCGCCTTGTCGACCTCGTCAACAAGAAGCGCCCCGACCTGATCGTGCTGACGGACGACGTCTACGGCACCTTCGTTCCGGGCTTCCAGTCGCTGCTTGGGCATCTGCCGCGCAACACGATCGGCGTCTACTCCTATTCGAAGTACTTCGGCTGCACCGGCTGGCGCCTCGGCGTCATTGCCGTCGCCGAGGACAACATCTTCGACGAGAAGATCAAGGCCCATGGTGAACCGATCCAGAAGCTCCTCGAAAAACGCTACAAGGCGATGACGCCGAAGCCGCGCGAGGTGAAGTTCATCGACCGCATCGTCGCCGACAGCCGCGACGTGGCGCTGAACCACACCGCCGGCCTGTCGCTGCCCCAGCAGGTGATGATGACGCTCTTCGGCCTGGTCGAGCTGATGGACGTCGAGAAGGCTTACCAGAAGGCCTGCATCGCCATCTGCACCAAGCGCTTCTGGAACCTGATCGAGGGCATGGGGGTCGAGTCCAATCCGGGCATCTATTTCGACCACTATTACGGCATCATCGACTTCGAGTTCTGGCTGCGCAAATATGTCGGCGAGGATGTCGTCACCTGGGTGAAGGACAACATCCACCCGCTCGACATTCCCTTCCGGCTTGCCGAGGACCACGGCATCGTGCTGCTCAACGGCTCGGGTTTCGATGCGCCGAGCTGGTCGGCACGCGTCTCCTTCGCCAACCTCAATGACGAAGCCTATTCGCAGATCGGCCGCGCCGTGCGCTCGGTGGCGCGCGGTTACGTCCAGAC
>NZ_LMJM01000027.1:1255-9734 GCF_001429005.1 Ensifer sp. Root954 | reverse complement strand
GGGCGGCCGGCAGCCATGCCGGCCGCCCTTCCCCAACGCCTGGCCAGTGTTTCCCTCGGCCGACAAGCATCCCCGCATCTCCAGCTGGCGACTTTCTTTCCGCCGGCTCAGCGACCAGCGCATCATCCAGCTGAAGCGGCTTTCTTCGGCTTGGCACCGGGAGGAACCGCCGCGTGATCGACCACCTGTTCAGCATCCTGCGGGCGCATCCGGAGCTTGCCCTGTTCCTCGCGCTCGGCATCGGCTACGCGGTCGGCAAGATCACCATCTTCGGTGTCACCATCGGCGCCGTCACCGGCTGCCTGCTGGCGGGCGTGCTGATCGGCCAGACCGGTGCTGTGCTCTCCAACGACGTCAAGCAGGCGTTCTTCCTGCTCTTCCTCTTTGCAATCGGCTACCGCACCGGCCCGCAATTCTTCCAGAGCCTCAACGCCGATGCGCTGCCGCAGATCGCCGTCACCGTCACGCTCTGCGTCGTCGCGCTCGCCGTTGCGATCGTGCTCTCGATGCTCTTTGGCTTCGATCTTGGAACCGCAGCCGGCGTGCTCGCCGGCGGCGCGACGGAATCGGCGACTGTCGGCGTGGCGATCGACACCTTCCGCAAAACGGCACCGACGCCGGAAGCGGCGAGCCAGTTCGAATCCGCCGTGGCGACCGGGTTTGCCGTCGCCTATCTCGTCGGTGTCGTCACCGCCATCCTCGTCCAGTCGCAACTGGCGCCGCGGATGTTCGGCCGCAGCCTCAAGGAGGCCTGCGCCGAGCTAGAAGCCGAACTGAAGATCGCGCCGCAGACGAGCGGCGACACCGCACGGCGCGAAATCGAGGCGCGCGCCTTCGTCATTGCCGACGCCCTCGTGGGGCTGACGGTCGCGGAAGCCGAAGCGCGCGTTCCCGAAAACCAGAAGGCCTATATCGAGCAGATCCGCCGGGGCGAGGAGATCATCACCCCAACGCCCAAGGAGCGCCTGCAGGCTGGAGACATCATCGCCGTTGCCGGTCTTCGCGGCTTCCTCGTCGAATATTCCAGCCGGATCGGCACCGAGATCGACGACCGCACGCTGCTCGATATCCCGGTTGAAGTGCTCGATATCGTGGTGACGAACAAGGAGGTTGCGGGAAAACGCCTGTGGCAGCTGAGGCAGCAGCCGGAAGCGCGCTCGGTGTTCCTGCGCGGCATCCTGCGCGCCGGCCAGCCGATCCCGATCTTTCCTGGCCTCACCGTCCGCCGTGGCGACGTGATGTCGATTGCCGGCGCCAGACGCCATGTCGAGGAGGTGGCGAAGCTGCTCGGCTATGCCGACCGTGAGACCACCGCAACCGACATGGTCTTTGTCGGCGTCTTTATCTTCCTCGGCGGCCTCATCGGCATCCCTGCCCTGAAACTCGGCGCGCTCGAAATCGGCCTCGGCGTCGCCGTCGGCGTGCTGATCGCGGGCCTTTGCGCCGGCTGGCTGCGCTCGGTCCGGCGCACCTTCGGTTTCGTGCCGGAGGCAACCCTCTGGTTCTTCGACAGCGTCGGGCTCTGCGCCTTCATCGCCTGCGTCGGAATCTCGGCCGGCCCGAGCTTTGTCGCCGGCCTCGTCCAGTCCGGCCCGGCGCTGGTCATCGCCAGTTTGCTGATCTGCCTGATCTCGCATCTGGCCGCACTTGCGCTCGGCCGCTGGGTCTTCGGCATGAACGAAGGCGTGCTCGCCGGCACCTGCTGTGGGGCAGGAACCTCAGCCCCGGCGCTTGCCGCCGTGCAGGAAGCGGCCGGAAGCAAGGTCCCGACACTCGGCTACGGTCTCGGCTACGCGATCGGCAACGTGCTGCTGGCGCTCTGGGGCGCGGTTCTCGTCACCGTTCTGGCGTAGCGCAGCGAGGCTCCGCTCGGTGTCGAACTGCGAGAAGGTGCGGTTGTGAGGGGGCCAGCCGACCCGGACAACCCCGCCGCGGCACGCCCTCTCGTTACGACACAAGAACGCGCGGCCCAAAGCTGCAGCGCCCGCAAATTGTGTCGAACGCGCCCGTCCGACTGACGACCTCCAGGGGCTAGACGCCTTCCAGAAAGTGCGCTTTCTGCGCCGGATAATAGTCTGAAAATGACGGCAAAGCCTTGCCGGCGCGCGCGGCGACCAGCATATCGAGGTAATATTCCCAGCCCGGCCCGACGTCGCCTGCGAGTTTCGGGTCGCTCAGATGTTGAACCAGGCGCAGCTCCGTCGTGTCGCCCGTCTGCGTAAACGTCAACGCGATGCGCCACTCGCCGGCGTCATCCTTCATCACCGCGACCAGGCGGTGCGGCGCGGCGCACTCCTCGATCAGGACATCCGTCCATGGCTGGCTTTTCTCATGGAGCAGTTGCAGCCGCACGGTCTTGCCGGGCCCCGCTTCGCCTTCCCAGCGGCCGAACCAGAGCGCGGTGCTCTCGGACTTTGTCACGCTCGTCCAGACGTCGGCGATGGGTGCATGAAACGTGCGCGTCAGGATCAGGTCATTGCCACTGACGTGGCCGGTGGGCTTGGGGCTCATGCCATCTTCTCCCTGTTGTCGCTCACGGATAGGCAAATCTGCGGCGGGCGCTACCGCGCGTCTACCTGTACACGGTAGCGGCTATTTATGCGAGCATCCCTGCCGGCGAGGTGCCAGTCGCACCACACCTAGCGCAGCGGCCACACCATCATCAGTGTCGGGATGCTGACGATCACGATCACCACCGACAGCGGAAGGCCGAGGCGCGGATAGTCGCTGAACTTGTAGCCGCCCGGCCCCATGACCAGCGTGTTGCACTGGTGGCCGATGGGCGTGAGGAAATCGCAGCCGGCGCCGATGGCAACTGCCATCAGGAAGGCTTCCGGCTTGTAGCCGAGCGCGCCGGCGAAACTCGCGGCGATCGGCGCCATCACGAGCACGGTGGCGGCATTGTTGAGGAACGGCGTCACCGCCATGGCGGCAAGCAGGATGATCGTCAGCGCGCCGGCCGGCGGCAGGCCCGCGGCAACCGTGCCGAGCCAGGCCGCAATGACATCGGTACCCCCGGTCGTGCGCAAGGAATCGCTCACCGGAATCAGCGCCGCCAGCATCACCAGGATCGGCCCATCGACCGAGCGATAAAAATCGCGCAAGGGGATGATGCGGAAGACGACCATGGCGAGGGCCGCCGCGAAAAAGGCGACCGGCACCGGCACAAGTCCAACTGCCGTTGAGCCCATCGCGGCCGCCAGAACCAGAAGCGGCAGCGGTGCCTTTCGCGTCGTGCCAAGCAGGATCTCGCGCTGCGCCAGCGGCAGGCAGCCGAACTCCTGCAGGAAGAGCGTCAGTTCGCGCCGCGCGCCCTGCAGCACGATGATGTCGCCTGCCCTCAAGCGAATGCTGCCGAGCCGCTGCTTCAGCCTCTCGCCCTGGCGGCTGACGGCGAGCAGGTTGATGTTGTGGGTGTTGAACAGCGCCAGGCGCTGTGCCGACATGCCCTCGAGCGGCGAACCGCTGCCGACGACAGCTTCGATCGCCTCGATCTCGTCCCCGGCCTTTTCCCGCCCATGCGGCGCGCGGTCGCCGGCAATCTTCAGCTTGCCTTGCGAGACGATGCGATCGAGCGCTCCCGGACCGCCTTCAAAAATCAGGATGTCCTCGGCTTCGAGGGTAACGTCGGGAAGCGGCGCCAGATGCAGGCCGCGGCGAAAGATGGCGATGACGACAGCGCCGCCGTCGCCCAGTTTCACCAGATTGCTGAGCGCCTTGCCGATCGCCGGCGAACCGGCGGCAACAACCGCCTCGGACGTATAATCGGTGATCTCGATCGCCGAATGGACGGAGACCTGGCTGCTGGAGCGCTGCGGCACCAGCTTGTAGGCAAAGAGCAGGAAGATGCAGCCGACCAGCGCCAGCGTCGCGCCGACGGGCGTGAAGTCGAACATCGTGAAGCTCTCGCCGGTCAGCTCCTGGCGCACGCGTGAGACGACGATGTTCGGCGACGTGCCGACCTGGGTCATCAGCCCACCGATCAGCGAGCCGAAGGCCATCGGCATCAGGAAAACCGAAGGCTGGACATTCGACCGCCGGGCAAACTGGAAGGCGACCGGCAGCATGATTGCCAGCGCCCCGATGTTCTTGATGAAGGCGGAAAGCACTGTCACCGTGATGACCAGCAGTGCGAGCTGGGCCCGGACCGACGAGATGTTCGGCAGGAACCGCTGGATGGCGGCGTCGACGATCCCCGAGCGCGCCACCCCGGCGCTGACGATCAGGGCGCTGCCGACGATGATGACGATGTCGTCGCTGAAACCATCGAAGGCATGATCGTAAGGCACGATGCCGACGGCGACCGCCAGCATCAGCGCCGAACAGGCGATCACGTCGTATCGAAACCGCCCCCAGATAAAGAAGACCATCATGGCGCCGATGACGAGAAACGCGAGAGACTGTTCGGCGGTCATGCAATATCCGGGTTCAGCAAAGAGACTGGGCGGGACGGAACGTGCGGCCGACACAAGCCGAAACGCGCAATCCGCGCAGAAGTTCACACAAGACGTAACCCATGTTTCGGCAAATCGGAATTCATCTCAGCGACAAATATGGGCATGAGTGCGAAGCGCATGGACCGCCGGCCGCGCCCGGCGGCGAGGCGACAGCCCCTGCCGCCCGCTACTCGATGGTCCCGAATACGGCCGTCTCCAGCGTATCGATCGCCTCGTCCCGCTTCTTGCCCTTCATCAGAAATCTAACCATCCGCCAGGCGTCTCGCCCGCGCAGCGCAATGGTTATCTCGGCGGTGGCGTCCGGTTCCTTGAGCGACTTCATCGCCAGGCGCCCCTTGGCCGTTGATCATAACCGGCGTCCAGTCCGCGCTCGCCTCGTATCCCGCCCTCGCCTGCAGTTCGGCGAGCACCTCGGCATATGGCCGTTCGTTCATTGTTGCCGGGACCTGCTCGTGCCCAAAATAGACGCCGCCTGTCTGGTCCGAGCTGATCGTAAAGAGCATGTTGTCGCGCGCGGGATCCTCGACGTGCCAGGCGGCCTCGAACGTCGTCTGCCTGCTTATCACCGGTTTGACGAAGGTCTGCATCGGGGGCGGCGGGCCACCAAGGCAGCCGGTATGTAAAGCAGCAGCATGTCGAAAATGCGCGCCAGAAAACGGGGCCATGGCCGGGCAAGCGGATATTCGGGCACTGGCGGCGGCACGTCGGCGGACGGTCCGGGTCCTGGCGTCGCGCGGCGGAGGCCGCTTTGATTTCGGCCATGTCGCAGGCCGGGATCCGCTCCCCGTGTCCCTGCCGCCAAACCAGCACATCCGGTGAAAGCTCGTCCCGCGCGATCATCACCAGCAAAATGTTGTCGCTCATGGGCCCGTGTCGCTCGACCCGATCACATAGTGCCACGCTGCCATTTCGCCCCCAAAGGCGCGTCCAAAAAAGCTCGGAACGCACCCGAACGCCAGGTTGCGCACAAGCCCGCCGCAACTGTCGCGATCAGGCATTCCACAACTGGGACAAGCCGTGAACATTTGCAAGCATTGCTTGCCGGAATCCGCATGACAGAACTTGGAAATTTCCGTTTAAGCGCTACACTTTAGAAGAGAGTGCTGGACCGCACCGGCAACGATCGTCCAAGGCGTTTCCGCCTGACGCTTGACGCCGTGTGGGCCAGGCTCAGCCATTCTGAGGATCGCCGACATGAAACACGCTTTTGCCGCCCTCTCCGTCGTGCTGCTTCTCTGTGGCTGCACGGCGACCACCGGCCCCGACATCAGCTACGGTTACTCGCCGAACATGCAACCGATTCCTGGCAGCATCACCTATGGCGGGCAACCGCGCACCAAGCTGAAGAAGGCACCCGTCGGCAGCATCGTCCCGCACCAGTTCATCGATTCCTACGGCCGCAAGGTCTACGAGACCTATATCATCGAGCCTGACCGTTCGTTGCGCCTCACCAGTCGCCGTTGGGCGCCGGACTTCCTCGGCTTCGACGACTGAACGAGATCACCTCACGGATCAGGCATCGCCGCTGAACTGCGCGTGCACCCAATCGCGAAGCACGCGGGTCGCTGGCCGGTCCGCCATGCGCGGACTGTAGACCAGGTCGTATCGGTCGCTTTCCAGCGTCAGGTCGAACGGCTGGACGAGAATGCCGGAGGCAAGCTCCTCGGCGACCAGCGTGAGGCTCAAGAGGGCAATTCCCTGCCCGGCGATGGCCGACTGCACGGCATGGATCTCGTCGGTAAAGGAAAGCCCCGCGCCGGCCTCGACATCGGTGGCGCCAGCCCGTTCCAGCCATTGCCGCCAGACCGGCGCGCGCGCATCGTGGCGGCGCAGCGTGCCCCAATCGTAGTGGATGAGCGTCGCGTGCTTGAGGTCCGCGGCACTGGCCGGCGCCAGTCGCGGCACGCAAACCGGGGCGAAACGATCGGCGAACAGCGGTTCGGTTACGAGGCCCGGATAATCACCGCCGCCAAGGCGGATCGCAGCATCCGCATCCACCTCCAGATCGACCATCCGGTGGGAGGCGTCCAGCCTCAGCGTCCACTCGGGATAGGCTTCGCGGAAGGAACCGGCAAGCGGCGCCAGGCGCTTGGCGACGAAGGCGACGGTGGACGTCAGCCGCGCCACCTTGCTTGCCTCCTGCCGGCGCATGTCGGCGATCGCCTGCTCGAAACGGTCGAGGCCATCACGCAGCACCGGAAACAGCACCTTTCCCGCAGTGGTCAGCCGGACCTGCCGCGTCCCTCGTTCGAAGAGCTTGGTCTCCAGCATCTCCTCCAGCTGGCGGATCTGGTGGCTGACGGCAGTGGCCGAGACGTTCAGTTCCTCGGCCGCCAGCTTGAAGCTCATCCGCCGGGCGGCCGCTTCAAAGACCCTGAGTGCGCCGAGCGGCGGCAACTTCCTCATGATTTCCTCAATGGATGAACTCAGCTCATCTGTCGGCTGAGAAATCACTCTTTGTCAGCCGCCGAATGCACCAGCATATTAGGATCGACAGCCAAGGCAACAGCGCCAAGCTGAGAAAATCTCAAGCATGAAAGGACATCTTATGTCTCTCGAACAGGTCGTCACCCAGCCGGATCCCTACGCGCCCTTCCTGCTTTCCCAGGCGATCAAGGCCAATGGCTTCGTCTTCGTCTCCGGTCAGGCGGCAATCGGCGACGACGGCAAGCTCGTCGGCGTCGGCGACTTCAACCGCCAGGCCGAACAGGCGTTCCGCAATCTCGACCGGGCGCTCAAGGCGGCGGACTCTGGGTTAGACAAGATCGTCAAGGTCACGATCTTCCTGCGCTCCATGGAGAATTTCGCCAAGATCATCGAGCTGCGCCGCACGTGGTTTTCCGCCCCCTATCCCGCCGACAGCATCATCGAGGTCTCCTCGCTCTATTCACCGGACGCGCTGATCGAGATCGAAGCGATCGCGCTCGATGGAGGCAAGTGACATGAACGCACCGTTTGGCATCGCGTCCCCCGCCTTCACCGGCACCCGTCTCAAGCGGCTTGATTTCGCCAATCGCCTGTCCGTGGCGCCGATGACCCGCATCAGCGCCACGGCGGCCGGCGCGCCCAGCGAGCGCATGCAGCACTATTACCAGCGCTTCGCCCGCGGCGGCTTCAGCCTGATCACGACCGAGGGCATCTACACCGACAAGGCCTATTCCCAAACCTACAAGGACCAGCCAGGCCTGACCGACCGGGAACAGGCTCTCGCCTGGCGGCCGATCGTCGAGACGGTCCATGCGGAGGGCGGGCGAATCTTCGCACAACTGATGCACGGCGGCGCGCTGGCGCAGGGCAACCCGCACAGGCCCGAGACGGTAGGCCCCTCCGCCGTCCGGCCGAAGGGCAGCCAGTTGACCGGCTATCACGGCGACGGCCCCTATGCCCTGCCGCGCGAGATCAGCGATGCCGAAATCGCCGAGGCGATCGAAGGCTTCGCCAGTGCCGCCCGGTTTGCAATCGAGGTTGCCGGTTTCGACGGCATCGAGATCCACGGCGCCAACGGCTATCTGCTCGATCAGTTCTTCACCGACTTTTCGAACCGGCGGGCGGATCGCTGGGGTGGAGATATCGTTGAGCGGCTCGGCCTGTCGCTCGAAGTGCTGAAGGCAGTGCGCGTGGCGATCGGCCCCGACGTCCCGCTGGGGCTGCGGCTCTCCCAGGGTAAGGTCAACGACTTCAGGCACAAATGGGCAGAACGCGAACAAGGTGCAGCCCGCGTGTTCGAGGCGCTCGCCGAAAGCCCGGCAGACTTCGTGCACGTGACCGAGTTCGAAGCCTGGAAGCCGGCCTTCGAGGGCGGCGACGCCTCGCTCGTTTCCCTCGCCCGCCGCCACGCGCCGCGCCTGTTCATCATCGCCAACGGCAGCCTGCACGATCTCGACCGCGCCGAGGAGGTGATGGAAGCCGGTGCCGACATGATCGCGCTTGGCCGCGGCGCGCTCGTCAATCCCGACTGGCCACAGCTCACCGCGAAACGCACCGCTCTGCGTCCGTTCGACCTGCCGTTCCTTGCGCCGATC
>NZ_LMJM01000027.1:0-1215 GCF_001429005.1 Ensifer sp. Root954 | reverse complement strand
GGGCGCGCCCCGCAGGAGGCGCGCCCGTCAACTGTCCTAGTGATTGCCGGCCCCAGGCGATCACCCCGCCGCCACGAAGCGATAGGCCGCCCCGTTGCGCTCCGCCCGCCCGATCCCCGGATAGGCCCAATGATAGCCAAGCAGCGCCAGCCGCTCCGACGCGGCCCGGTCGATCAGGGCCTTGCGGTTCTTCAAGGCCAGCTCCGCATCCGTGTCGAAGCCGAAATGCCAGTCGGGGTGCTCAAAGAAGACGATGTTGCTGGTGACCGCATCGCCCGTGATCACCAAGCCCTCATGTCCGGCGCCGTCACCGCCGGAAAGCTGAAGCGAGATATGACCGGGTGTGTGGCCCCGCGTGTCGAGCACCTGCATGCCGTTGACGATTTCGTCGCCGGGCTTCACCAGGGTCAGCCGGTCCTTGACCGCAAAGAGATCGCGCTGCGCACCCTTGGCAAAGCCATGAAGCACCTGCGGCACGGTCTTTTCGAAGTTGGGATCGGTCCAGAACCGCCATTCCCCCTCCGAAACGAAGTACTGCGCATTCGGAAAGGCGAGCGTGCCGTCGGCGCCAACGGTGCCGCCCGCATGGTCAGGATGGGCATGCGTCAGCACCACCTTCGTCACCGCACTCGGGTCGATGCCGGCCGCAAGCAGATTGGCGTGAAGCTTGCCGGCGCTCTCCTGGAAACGTGTGCCCGAGCCGTCGTCGACCACGATCAGATCGTCGCCAGTGCGAATGACCGGAATATTGGTGTGAAACGGCGCCTTTTCGGGAGTGCCGCCAAGCCGGCGCATGATCTCCGGCCGCTCTTCCGCCGTTGCATCCGGCAGCACGATGCTGACCGGCAGCATGATGAAGCCGTCGCTGACGACGGAAATATCGAAGCCGCCATGCCGGAAACGTTTGATATCTGCGGCATGGGCACCTTTCGGCAGCAGGGCGGAGGCTGCAAGCGCACTGGTGCCTGCAAGGAATTCACGACGGCCGGGGCCGGAGACGTCGGTGGGATTGTGGGAAGAGGTCATGGCTCTGATCCTTGGCTGAAGCGTTTGACATAGGGTGCCGGGGCCACCTGCGAGGCGGCACCGGCGAACAACCATCAGGCCTTGGCGAAGGCGAGCAGGTCGGCGTTGAGCTGGTCCTTGTGGGTATCGGTGATGCCGTGCGGGGCGCCGGCATAGACCTTGAGCTCCGCATGCGGCACCAGCGTCTTC
>NZ_LMJM01000026.1:886-13740 GCF_001429005.1 Ensifer sp. Root954 | reverse complement strand
CTGACGGATCGTGGCCTTCACGCGTCTACCAAGCTTGATGTAGAGCTGCACGGCTCTCATGCGATCTTCGTACGAATACATGAACTATCTCCTGTTAGTCCAATCGTCCGCACCTCCACCGGACCAGTTTTACATGTCGCCTGACACCACATGGGACCTTGGTCCCACAGGCGCTGACAAAGGTCCCATGCCAGGCGTCGGACGGAACCATTTCCCTCACTCAAGTTTATTTTGCATGAAGCTAATTTAGTGAGGCTAAAATGAACCCGATACGTGAACTTCTGATAGGCACCGGTCTGGTCGTAGTGTCGGCCGGGTTTTTATCGACAGCCACCCCCGCACAAGGACAAATGATTGAGCGCTCCGTTTTCCCCGGGCAGTGCAGTCCCCGTGGGTCGGCAAACCGGATGGTCGAGGCTGCAGAAGAACAATGCGAGCCGCTGTCGGCCGCGGTGACAAGTGCAATCGTCCCGACAATATCGAAAGGCAATCCGGGTAAGACCGACACCAATACGGGTGCTGGCAGAAACCCAGGCACCCCATCTACCGGTGGCGGCGGCCCCGGCTCAGGCGCTGGCGATCCCGGCCACGGCGGTGGCGGCGACCCCGGCCCGGGCGGTGGTGATCCGGGCCACGGCGGTGGCAGCGACCCTGGCACGGGCGGGGGTGATCCGGACCACGGCGGTGGCGGCGACCCCGGCACGGGCGGTGGTGATCCGGGTCACGGCGGTGGCGGCGACCCCGGCACGGTGGGGGATGATCCGGGCCACGGCGGTGGCGGCGACCCCGGCACTGGTGACGGTCCCGCTCACGGTAGTGGCGATCCCGGTCACGCAGGTGAATGACCAGATTAATCGTGTCCAGCGGGTTACGCGTGAGCTTCGCTCCTATCGATCCGGGCGGCCGCTCAGTTCCCCGCCCTCAGAGTAGGGCCAAACATGACTGAAGGCGACGTCAGATGGACGCCAGCGAAATCCCGTTCTTCGTCTCTGACCTCATCGAAGCAGCATGCGACGTCCCTGCTGTCGGCCACGACAGCTACGTGACTGGCGAAGTTCAGGAGGACTCTCAACGCAGGAATTGCTGAGCCGAACGGAGATCGCGCCACCTGAGGTGGGGAGTTTGGTGGCCGATCGGCCTATAGAGCTAGTCAGCATTCGCGCCCATCGTGTCCTTGACGAGGCAGAATTGAAGGTGGGAAGCCACCTTTTTCGTCGGCCGAGGTTACAAGGTCTGCTTCTGATCCCTCGTTGACACCGGGGCTCGTCAGTCGCCTTTCGGGGCCAGCTTTTTCGCGATCAAATGACATGGAAACCCTCCGTATGCGGAACCCGCCCCACCCAGGCCCGTTGTACTGGAAAGGAGTATCGCTATGGCAACCAAAGACACCAATGCAAAGCCTGAGCAGGCGAAGCCGGAAGACGTCCATCACCCCGCCGATCGCAAAAAGCACCGCGACGAGGAATCGATCGCGCCGCCAACCGTTCAAGGTCCTGACGCTAAGGATACGAGTGAAAAACCGGAAGTGAACCCTGTCACTGGTGTAGCGACCTAAGCTCAGGCCTCTTCTACTTGTCTTGCGCGACCGTTCTGGCATCTTTGTCGTTGCTGTTATGCCGACGACCGCCCTCGGCCCGTTAACGGCTCGCCCCCTGTTTCCTAGCGCACGCCGTGACCCGTCAAGAACGAGGGCTTTGCGAGAGCATTTTGTCGCAAATGCCGACAATGTTGATGCTCGGGGTCGTTCTCGTTGCCTGCATTGGTGCGGGCACGGTCGTCTGTGTCCTTTTCCGTTCTCAACGCGTCCGCCGTCATTCGTCAGGCGGTCAGCACAACCTTGATGCAACCATCCCTCTTATCGCGGAAGGTCTCGTAGAGACCGGGACCATCCTCAAGCGTCGCACGGTGCGTGATGATAAAGCCGGGGTCGATTTCGCCCTCTTCGATCCGGCGAAGCAGCTCGAGCGAATAGCGATTGACGTGCGTCTGCCCCGTCCGGATGGTCAGCCCCTTATTCATCGCCGCGCCGAACGGAATTTTGTCGAGAACGCCCCCGTAGACGCCAGGCACGGAGACGATTCCCCCCGGCCGACACGCCATAATCGCCGCGCGCAGCACGTAGGGTCGGTCGGTTCCCATCAGTGTCGCTGCTTTAACTTTGTCAACGATGGCGTCGAACGAGGCGGTGGCATGAGACTCGGCGCCAACTGCGTCGATGCACTTCTCCGCGCCATGCCCGCCAGTCATTTCCTTGATATAATCGGGAATCGTGCAGTCGATTTCATCGAAATTGATGATTTCGGCGCCAGCCGACTGCGCCAGAGCGAGCCGCTCCGATACATTATCGATGGCAATGACGCGGGCGGCGCCCTGCATGAATGCGCTTTTAATGCAAAACTGGCCGACCGGGCCACATCCCCACACCGCGACAATGTCGCTGGCTTCGATCTCGCAATTCGCAGCTGCCATCCAACCGGTTGGAAAGATGTCGCCGAGAAAGAGAGCCTGCTCATCGGTCATTCCGCCCGGAATGATGATAGGCGAAACATCGGCATAGGGGACGCGGACGTACTCGGCCTGACCGCCGGCGTAAGCGCCGGTTAGATGAGAATAGCCGAACAGACCCGCTGTCGGATAGCCGAATGCCTTCGCCGCGTTCTCGGGGGTGCGATTGCTGCGCTCGCATAGAGACCAGTTGCCTTTGAGACATTGCGGACATTCGCCACAGCAAATCGTAAAGGGCACGACGACCCGATCACCAACTTTGAGCTTCTTGTTGTCGCTCCCGACTTCGACGACCTCGCCCATGAACTCGTGACCCAAGATGTCGCCCTTTTCCATGAATGGGATGTATCCGTCCATAAGATGAAGGTCCGAGCCGCAGATTGCGCAGGCCGTCATCTTGATGATCGCATCGCGGCTGTCCTCGATCTGCGGGTCGGGGACGCTGTCACACCGGATGTCGTTCTTACCATGCCAGCAAAGGGCTTTCATCGTGATCTCCTTTGGATCAGTTGGGTCAGACCTGCCAAGCACCTTGGTCTTCGTCGTGACGACGAGCAGTAGAGCAAGCTGAGCGATAGTGAAATCGCGGCGCCGCCTACACGTCGATCAGCGATGCCGAGGCAACCATTGCCCCGGCAAAAAGGGCGTCGAGGAAGAGGTAGAATGCAAAGCTTAGCTAAAGGACCCTCAGGAAAGCGTTTCGAGGTCATCCCGTTGTCGTCCACCAAGGGCGGCTGCGGCACTCGCTATGAATGCTCCGATGATGAGAGATAAGGCGCCGACAAGGGCAAATGTCGCAGCCGCCTTTCGGGCAGCGTCAGCAGCTTTCTGAGCGGCGACCTTGGCCTCTTCGATCCGCGCAAGTACCGTATCGACCCGGGTTGTCGCATCGGCCTGCGATAACCCGGTACGTGCCGCGACCAACTGGGCCAGATACGTCTTGTCCTCCGGCGACATTTCGCCAGCCGCAGCGCTCGCGACCAGAATTCGGGAAGCTTGCGCTGCTGCGGCTCCATCGCCCTCGGCGCCCGGCGCCGTCAGGCGAGCGGGATCGGTTGGACGGAAAAGGGAGTCGACAAAATAAGACGGCATCCCGTTCGAATCGCCCACCTCAGGACCGCTCGTTGCGCCCGCTGACGCCCCAAGGGCCGCGCCTGACGCGACTGAGGAAACTGCCTTCACCCCCGTTCCGACTGCAGCGGAGGTTGCGGAGCCGAGGACGAACACGACAAGCATCGTTGCTAGCGCCCAGGCCAGAAAACCATGCGCTGTATCACGGAAAAAGGTCTCGTCGGTATGAAGCCCGACCCATTTGGTGCGCAAGCGCCCGGTCAGATAGCCGCCCAGGCCCGACGAGAGCCATTGGACGATCACCAGCCAGATGGCGCTTGAGACCGCGAAAGTGGTGGCGCTGGCGGATTCCCCAGACCACGGTGATATCAATGTAAGGCCAAGGCCTGAGCCAACGAGCATGAGAATGAGCGTCAATGTAGAGGCCGCGAAGGCACCTGCAATGATCGGCGCCCAGCTGACGGCTGGAACGGATGATTCGGCCGGTGTTGAAACATCGGCAAGCACTGACGGTGCCATGGCAGCCTCCTATCGCATGAAAAGCATCAACAGAATAATGATCGGTATCGGGACACCAAGTAGCCAGAGTAGAATACCGCGACCCATCGACGTACCTCCTTAAGCTAAACGCGGCCCAACCGCTGCTAACCATGAAACCAGATCGTGATTGTTCTGGAGCGGTTACGGTTGAAGAGCGCTATCACCCAAACATTGCCGCATGAAAAGGTTCCATGCCCGTCGGCAAAAAGGGTGATGAGATGCATCGGTTGCGTGCAGTCTCCAACGGCAGGGGCGTTTGGTCGTCCGGTCGTGTGCCGTCGCAATGCGCCACCGACCGTCCGACGCCGATGCGACGGCCGCATCGAGGCCAAGCTGGGCGGCCCACGATTTGAGCGCCCCATAGCGGGCAATTTCATAGTGTTCGACGGCTTGGGCCGACGAAATGAGGCCGGCATCCAGTGCGGCCGTGCCCTTGTATTCTTCCATGATTTCTTCGCCTTCGGCGATGAGCTCTTGGATGGCTTCGCAGGTCTTGCCGCGGGGAGATTTGCCAATCAGTTCGAACATCTGCTCGAGACGCTCGATCTGTCCTTCAGTCTCATCACGATGCTGCAGGAAACCAGCTTTGCCCTCTTCCGACTGGGCGGCGCGGGCCATTTTAGGAAGGGCCTTCACGATTTGCTTTTCGGCAAAGTAGATATCTTTCAGCGTGTCAAGGAAGAGGTCGTTCAATGTCTTCTCAGGCATTTTAGGGTCCGATCATTTTATTGAGAGAGACCTGCCCAACCATCGAGCAGGAAGCACGTTCCGTGGGTCAGGAAATAATCACGGGCTGTTGACACTGCCGGCAACGGCACCTCTGTTGCCGCTAGCGCGCGCCACGGTCCGCTCCTAGCCGTCGCTCAACGAGCCATCCCGCATTCCCCCCAGATGCCGTCAACGTTGACGATTTGCTCGTCTCTGGATCATCGCGGCTAACGCAGCGAGTCGACTTTGCGGCAGCTTGACAATGAAAGTATCAATGTCGCGTCCGAAGTTCGATTATGCTTTGTCGCCGTCGATACCCTTATCGATCACGCCGGCCTCTTCGAGTTCGGAGCGCTCCATGTTTATGCGTGCAAGGGAAATCTGCAGCAGGTCCGGGCCAGTGCTCATCGCCCCCCTCCCTGCTGTCGAAGGTTCATCGTTCCCTGAGTAGATTGCCGCGCTGCGTTGTCCGGTTCCGCGGCTTCTTCTTCATCGATGACCCTTTGATAACAATCCTCGATATCCTGGGCGATGCCGTCGGACCATCTGTGCCGCCGTCAGTTTCAATGATCTCAGCCAGTGAGTTCATTACAACGCGACCAAGGTGTTGCAGGGCGTCGCAATGATGATCGGCGCCTCCGCCCGCGAACGCCTGGCGCGCATCGTCGATCGCCTGACGCACGGCTTGAAATGATCCGTCAGTATGCAGCTTCGTGTTCACAGCACCGCCTCCTTACGCCCGGGTTGGTGCAACAGATGAATCTTTCGCCCGAGCCCAGGAGGTGGGGGGGACGTCTTCCACGACCAAGGTCCTTTCCCCCCACGGAATCGGTCAGAAATTCTGCGCGGGCTGGGCTACCGCGGAATTGCGAGCCCGCGCAGGGGATCGGAACACCGTTATCAGGGCTACCAAGGCGGGTGCGCCGCATGGTTCGGCAAACCGCGAGCGCGGCGGCGAGTGAGCGTAGCGCTGCCACTCCACCTGTCGATGAACGACGCGGAAACATTCGACGATGAAAACAGCCAGAGTAGCTGCCATCGCGATGGTCGGCGCAGCAGCGGAACCTGGTTTTTCTCGAGCGCTGTCGTGAACGGATTGTCAGCGCTAGGACATCCAAAAGTAAATATCCGCCGGCCCATTTACCTGTCTATGCTCCTGTCTTGGAATGAGGGTCGGAGACCGTCTTCGATTCAGGGGACCCACGAAACCGCAGAAAAATCGATAGGACGACGAGAACTGCAGTCGATAAGAATTCCGATTGCCAATTTTGGAAAGACTCAAACCACAACCTCGCACTGAAGAATTGTTCGCCAATCGAAGGTGCTTGCTGCCCATGCAGCATGGCCTCAACCGCCTGCGCAGACGCGCTCTCCCTCACGTGCATTAGAAAGCTGAGTACGAAGAGGAGAAACAATGTCCAACCGAGGGAATAGGAGTAGAGCGAGCTTGCCATGCCGCCCATTCTTACGGGCAGCGGTGCTTCGGCGTTGTCTTGGTCGTCCGCAGGGTTGCTATTCTGGGATGACGGCTCGTCGGGATCTTTTGACTCTGCTGAGCCGCGTTGGAACAGGAACGCCGTAAGCACCACATAGGCACTCATCTGCAAAAACTCGGACTCCCAATTCTCGAACAAGGCGGAGAGGAAATGACCGCTTATAAGGTAAGCTGGCAGCGTTACCATTTGCCCCCCGTGTTCGGCCAATTCGTCGTTATAGACGTGGTGTCCGGTAAAGAGCATGCCCACCACCGTGCCCAACGAGGCCAGCAGCAATACGATCGTCAGGCCGTTGTCGCGCAGTATTTTCATTCAGATCTCCACAATTAGCTAGGGATCAGACCATGCCCCCAGTCACGCCTGCCGGTGGGTTTCTCCTTTCGTGCCATTAACGAAGGCCGCTCACACATGGCTGGACGTGCGCCTCGTTGTGAGCCGAGGCCTCAGGTTGGAAACTCTTGGAAGAGGAGTACCCCTGCCACCTCGAACTTAACGCTGCGGCCCCCCTTGCTGGCCACCCTGGCGACTCTGCTGGCCGCCGCCCTGCGGAGCAGCTTGGTTGCGTTGATCCTGCCATTGGATACTCCTTTGTAGGTGTGGCCTTCCAAACCCGGGCACCTCCAATCGGTTCCTCAAACACAATGTTATTTTCCAGAGAGCGTCGACAGAGAAGACAGCAAGCGCCTAGCCCTACAAGCGCGGCAACGTCGCCCTTCGGGGCCTCAACACCCCGTGCGCACGTGGCATGAGGAACTTTTCTCGCCGTTCGCGACTGGATGCCCAAAACAATAACTTAGGAGGCACGTCGTTGGATTTCGAAGCAATAGGGCGCTCGCGCTTACTGATACAATTGCCCACGTATCGTCCCCAGATCGAGCTTTTGCGCGTTCCCGAGCTGAAAGATCTCCTGCGCGCGTACGGATTTGCGGCTCATCAGCGCGACCAGGTGCGGGCAGTTGAAGGCCGGAATTCCAGTCATGTGGCCGAACTCGACTCCGATTGCGCGCGGATCGAGGTCGATGTCACCCGATTGCTTAAGAACGTGGTCACGACACGCTAGGCGCCATCCCTCCGGTTCTGAGGTTGAAGCGACTGCGCGGCAGCCCGTGTATCGATATGACAGTAGGAGAACATCACATGCCAAATTTCTACTTCAGGACAACTGATCAGGAAGGGTTCAGCGCCGAAGATCGGGCGTTCGAATTCGCAGATGAACAGGCGGCGATCAAAGAGGCAAAGGTCACCCTGGCGGAGATGGCGGCTGACGGCCTTCCGCAGGACCCAATTTCTATGATCAGCATCCAAGTTCTCGATCAGCATCATGCCCTGCTGGTGGAGCTGAGATTGGTTCTCGAAGTCATTCCGAACACAACTAAGGTGACTGCTGCAGATCGATAGATCGCCTCAAGCGTATGCAGTGGAACTATCGGAGCAACAAATGATAGGCCGGGCGGCCCAACTGCATCTGAGACCGTCCGGCCTCTTTTACCGCACCCGCAAGACTTGCTCGCACAGATCGTTTCGGATGGCAGTGGCGGCAACGCCCGCCTGCCCCATTGCGCGACTGATTTGGTCCAACCCCTGTACAACGTCGCCCGCCGCGTACAAGCCGCTCACCGTCGTCCTTTGATGGGCATCGACGGACACGCATCCTTCACGTGATAGCCGAGCGCCCAGTCGCGATGCCAAATCCGACCGCACGTCCGAGCCCAACGCTGGATAGACCGAAGCAAAGAAGAGACGATGGTCTGGTGTGTTTATGACGAGAAGATCGCCCGCGATTTCGATGGAACTCACGGGACCGCGCTCCAGCTTGACGCCGATCTCCTGAAGTTCAGAAATCTGCGTCTCATTCAAATGAGGCTTATCCTCGCACGAGATAATGGTGAGGTGGCGCGTATAGCTTCTCAAGAAAATCGCCTCTTGGAACGCTCTCGTCCCAACCCCTATAACGCCTACGGTTTTATCCGTAACCTCGAACCCATCGCAAACCGGACAGTACCGCAGAAGCCCCCGGGCTAGCGCGTCATCATGAACGGCCGCCGGCATCTGCGGTCGCCGATTGATGACCCCGGTCGCCAGAAGCACCGTTTTCGCCCTCCAATGACCAATCGGGGACATCGCCTCGATCAGCGAACCTCTCTTGCGCAGCTCCGTAATCTGACAATACCTCACATAGGCCCCGTATCGCTCCGCTTGCGTTCGCATACGAGCCAACAACTCTTCGCCACTCACACCGTTTGGGAAGCCCGCATGATTGTGGGACACGGGAATACTGGCGGCGCGGCTTGCTTGATCGTCGAACACCAAAACGGAGAGGTGGTAGCGTGCCAAATATATAGCAGCGGTAAGGCCCGCTGGCCCACCGCCAACGACGATGCAGTCATAGATTCGTCCATTCGAGGACTGGTTCATGGGCAGATCCCAGCAGGAATTGCGGCCTAATAGGGTTCAACTGTCTAAGAGAGCAACGGTTCCCTCTGAGCGCCAATGCACCCTCTATGGCTTGGTGCGCGATCCTTTTCCGGCGGGGCCTTGCTGATTTATGGGTGAAACGCACGCGTCACGTAATGATGCGCGTCCCCAAAGCTAGCGAGCTACCCAGCTGCCCTCTTCCGACGAAAACCCTGAATTTCTACTGAAAGTTTGATCGCTAATACGCGCCGAACGGCGTGAGAACGGGGGGTGTACAAAAGTGGATTTCTAATCCCTACGGGTTAATGAACATTCGACCCTCTTTTCCGGTGCAATCTCGCAGCGGTTGAGAGCCAAGCATCCAGCGCTTCTTACACGCAGAACAGTTCGAGAACGTCACTCACATAGACGAGCCCCATTTTTCCCCCCAGTTTCTAGGGTCAGCCGAAAACGCGGACCGGGCCGGCAAACAGACCACGTTGCCAATAAAAAAAGGCCGGGCAAAAACCCGACCTTCTACACACGCCTCAGCGGCCATTGCCAGTACATCCGTGGTCAATGGCCAGAAGCGAATTTTTTTAGGCAGCTGCGAGGTTGTCGGCTGCGTTCTTGCCAGAGCGTGAGTCCCGAACGATGTCAAAGGTGACCTTTTGGCCCTCGACAAGCGAACGCAGACCGGCTCGTTCGACAGCAGATGCGTGAACGAATACGTCCGTCCCGCCGTTCTCGAGTTCGATAAAGCCGAAGCCCTTAGCGCTATTGAAAAACTTTACGGTTCCAGTGTTCATGACAATTCCTTTCAAAATCATGATTGAAGACCCCGACCGACATTGTGACAGCCAAGGCAGATAGATCGATTTTGAGAGGGAAGGTCAGCTTGAACGCGAAAGGCGAGAAAACAAAGCTCAACAAGCAAATATCGATGCCTGTGTATTTAAAGACCGAATGTGTCGCTAGCAAGTCGATGGGGACTTTATCTCCGCATCGCGCACAGGCAGTCACTTATTCGAGCGGCGCACGAACCACCTCCCATCGGACGCCGCGGTCTGGCATTTGCTGCATGATGCGCTCGGCGGATCGCTAACGGAAGAAGTTCCTGCCGAGTGTCAGCCTCGACTTTGATGAAGAAACTAGCGTCAGTGCGCCATTTCGTGTAGGTCGGCGACAGCCGGCGCTTCGCGCCCCAGCCGTCGTATAGGCCCCAGACCGACGGGTATGGGAGGTGAAGCTTGATCATGCTGGCACCTTGACCGAAAGATCGGAACAATCCCAACGCGAGATCAGTTGCCCTCCTAAACAGGAGTCCATCATGATGCCTACCGAACCGATCCCGAGGCCGCCCCAACCTGATTTCCCGCCGGACATGCCCCCGGACGTGCCACAGCCACCGATCGAGGAACCGGAGCCCGACATCCTTCCTGACGAAGTTCCCAACCCGAACCCGGATGAGAACGACACGCCACCGAAGCTCAACGTCTGACGGCGGGGGAGCAAGCATAAAGAAAAGGAACAGCCGTGGTTGAGAGCTGGAACAAGTGCGTGATCATCGAACTTCCCGAGCTCGACGGGGCGCAGATAGTCTGGACACCGAACAAGGCCACGGTCCTGCTTGGTGAAAACTGGCCTGCCGCCTCGGGCGTCGCTTACTTCGACGCCGTTAATAAATGCAGGGACGCAATGGTTGGTACCTACCCATGGGAACAAGCCCGAGTAGCGTTCGTCGCGGCGATCGCCGAGGCCAAGGTTACAAGATTGCGCTGAATTGACTCTCGTCATGCTGCCCACCCGCTTTTCGAGGGAGTCCAGAGACCGATTGCTCCGGTCACAGGCAATGGATCACCGCCAGCTTCTGCAGTTTCACGCCATCGACCCAGTGCATCCTGATCCCGATGCCGACGATCTGAGCTTCGAGCTCGGCGAGTTCGTCCGTGAGGAGTGTGATCTCGTTCACGCCGTCCGCCTCTTAAAAATTTCGCGAAAAACACGGAACCACCTGCGCACGATTTGCATTCATAGCCCCGGTGAGACAGGGAAATTCGAAATGCTTGCTGCGACCTGGGATAGCACCCTTATAATTTTGCTTCGGGAATGTCCCGTGCGATAGAGATCAAAGACGCTCGAAACGCCATGTTCGTCCTGGCCGAGAGATGGCCGGTGACCTACGGCCCGGCCTTTCAGCGCGCCCTCGCCTTCTGCGCTCGCGCAACCGAAGGAAAATGCTCTCCAACGCGGGCTAGACTGGCTCTCCTTGCCGCAGCTCGTGAGGCGAAAGTGGCTGTTGTTGAACAACACGATCATTTCGGGGGAGTCGGTCATCGGCGCGTCCTCCAGACTTCCTGCGGGTCGGTGTCTTCCGCTGCCATCTGCTCAAACGCAGCGGCCTGACGTGCCTCATGCTCTGCCAATCCACTCTTCCGTCAAACCATCAATGGGTGCGTATTTTTGGGCGAATGCTCGCGAGCCCGGCCAGCATACGTTGCCATGTCCGCGTTAGCTCGACCCTCCTTTGTCGCATTCGGTAGTCTGCCCAGGCAGAAACGCTCGAGCCCTTGGAATCGAGCATTCTAAGCATTGGACGTCTTCACTTGTCCCGCGAAAACACCCTTATTGCCCCGCAACAGATCGGCCCTAACAGCTGTCAGTAGACTAATCGCGTTCGTATCGTTCCAGGAATTTCGCGTAGAGCCTGAAGAATTTCGTCGGCATTTTCGGAAATGCCATCGGCCTCGACCACCACATAGCCCGTGTCGCCAAGCGTCTGAAGAAACTCAGCGACGATGTTCAGCCCGCGCGACGAGAAGATCTCGTTGAGTTGGATGAGCATGCCGGGGCGGTTTTCATGCACGTGAATGAAACGCGTGCCGTTCGGGCGCTCGGGCAGTTGCACTTGCGGAAAGTTGACGGCGCCCATTGTTGAGCCGATGTCGGAATACTCGACCAGCTTCCTTGAAACTTCTCCGCCGATGCGTTCTTGGGCTTCCTCAGTGGAGCCGCCGATATGCGGCGTCAGAATGACGTTGCTCAAACCTTGCAACGGCGTCTCAAAACGCTCCTTGTTCGATGCCGGCTCCTTAGGGAACACGTCCACCGCGGCACCCGCCAGATGCCCGTCGTTAAGGACTTTCGCAAGCGCATCGAGATCGACCACCGTCCCGCGAGAATTGTTAATGAAGATGGCGCCCTTCTTCATGCGGCGCAATTCGGTTTCAGTGATCATGTTATGCGTCGAGGGTGTTTCGGGAACGTGCATTGTCACATAGTCAGAGATCTCGAGAAGGTCGCCGAGCGAGGCCATCGATTCCGAATTGCCCCGGCGCAGCCGATCTGAAAGATCGAAGTAGCGCACGACCATGCCCATGCTTTCGGCAAGCGCGCTGAGTTGCGATCCGATATTGCCGTAGCCGACAATTCCAAGCGTTTTGCCGCGGACCTCCCGGCTGCCGACAGCGGACTTCTCCCACCCACCTTGATGCGCGGAAGCCGAGCGCGGAAAGATCTGCCGTGTCAGCATAATAATTTCGCCGATCACAAGCTCGGCCACCGATCGCGTGTTTGAATAAGGTGCATTGAACACCGGAATGCCGCGCCGCCGCGCAGCATCCAGATCAACTTGGTTCGTACCGACGGAAAAACAGCCGACGGCGATCAATTTCTTGGCGGATTCGAAAATCTCGTCCGTCAACTGCGTGCGGGAACGAATGCCGATGATATGAGCGTCGGCGATGTGGCGCTTAAGATCCTGGTCGTCGAGCGCCTTCGGCAAATGAACGAGGTTGGTGTAGCCGGACGAAGAAAAGTAGTCCACAGCGGTCTGGCTAATACCTTCTAGGAGAAGCACGGAAATTCGCTCGCGTGGGAGAGAAAGTTGGCGGGTCATAAATGTTGCTCCGATGTCCGGAAGGTCGAAGTGGCTTCAGCGTCTATGAAGATTTAAGCGGCCGGACAGGCAAATATCAACACACTGATACGGCAAAAAAACTCAAGGTACTGCGGTGCTTGCTAAGGCCTGCACCGGTGAAGGACCGGGGTTCCTGTCAGGCGACATGTAAAACTGGTCCGGTGGAGGTGCGGACGAATTCTTGGACTGACAGGAGATAGTTCATGTATTCGTACGAAGAC
>NZ_LMJM01000026.1:0-780 GCF_001429005.1 Ensifer sp. Root954 | reverse complement strand
TACGACTGGAAGAACCAGAAACTTGGTCGTGAGGTCCCTGCATCCATGACACGCCGTCGCGAATTACCACCGACAGCCAGCCGAGACGAACTCGAGCGTGAACTCGAGGCGCTACGTAGAGATGTGCAGCGCCTTCAACTCGAGCACGACCTGCTGAAGAAGGCTAACGAACTCCTAAAAAAAGATCTGGGCATCGACCTGCGGCTCCTGGCAAACCGGGAAAAGACCCTGCTGGTTGATGCCCTGAGACAGATCTATGCGTTACCAGAACTCCTCACGCGGCTTGAGTTCGCCCGCAGCTCCTATTTTTATCATCGCTCTCTGCTTGGCCTTGATGACCAATACGCCAAGCTTCGCCAAACCATTGTGTCTCTCTTCGAAGCCAATCGTAACTGTTACGGCTACAGACGCATTCATGCGGCCCTGACCAGGAGAGGAGAGCAGGTTTCCGAAAAGGTCGTCCGCCGCCTGATGAAGCAGGAGCAGCTCATCGTCGCCACCGTGAAGCGACGTCGGTACACGTCCTACCAAGGGGAACTAGACGCTGCACCCGAGAATTTGGTCAATCGTGATTTCCACGCTGCAAGGCCAAACGAGAAGTGGCTTACCGATATCACGGAGTTCCAGTTGCCGGCGGGGAAAGTGTATCTGTCGCCTATTATCGACTGCTTCGACGGGCTTGTTGTCAGTTGGTCCGTGAGCACACGTCCAGACGCAGAACTCGTGAACACCATGCTCGATGCCGCAATCGAAACGATCAGCGTTTCCGAGCGTCCAGTT
>NZ_LMJM01000025.1:483516-513756 GCF_001429005.1 Ensifer sp. Root954 | reverse complement strand
CTCGACGAGTGCCGTCGCCTTCGCCGTCATGTTCTGCAGCGCATCCGGCGCCATGCCGCTCGAGGCATCGGAAATCCCGGTGCGATCGGTCGCCTCCTGGTCGAGATAACCGAGCATGGAGAAGGATTCGCGCGCCACGAACGGCACTGCCGTATAGCCGACGGCACCACGCACATCGACGCCCTGACCGACGCGGATCGGCTGGCCGAATTTCGGGTTCAGCACCGATTCCGGGTTCTGGATCACCCCTTCCTGCACAATCGGCTGCTGGTTGTTCTGCCAGTAGAGATTGTCGAGCGTCTGGCGCAGGAGCACGGTCTTCACCCGCTGGATCTCCGCCATGTCGTCGGTGATCGCATTGCCCTCCCGCTGGTGCGGCCGCCGCTCGGTGATGAGATCGGCAAAAGGCACCTCGTCCCATTCCGCATCCTCGAGCAGGTTGTCGGCCCCGGTGCCGCCGGCAAAGATCAGGCGGCGCAGCTCCGCAATGCCGTCATCGTCCGCATCCACCTTCACATAGAGCTCGTAGTAGTCGACCTCCTGCAGCGCCTTTGCCGTCTCCTCGCCATCGCCGAAGATGCCACGCCTTCGGGCAAATTCCTCGTCCTCGCCATCCGCATTGCCGGCAAGGGCAAAGCCTTCGACGAGATCACGGTCATAGCCCATGGCGATCAGATCGGAGCGGCGCATCCGCCGCTTGATCCCGGCAATCGGGCTGTCGTCGATCGAGATCGCATCGGGGTGCACGAGGAATTCCTCGAGCGGCACGGCGGCAAGCCTGGTCGCCCCGCGCTCGGCCGTGCGGCGGATCTTCACGGTGAAGACAGGCTGCTCGACAGGCCCGGTCGAAAGCTCGATCCGTTCGACCGATTGCGCCTGTTCCAGCACCTCCACGGTGTCGTCGGCGATCAGCTGAACCAGCGCCGCCTCGTCGAGCCCGCTATGGGTCGAAACCTCGACGCTTTTTCTCTTCTCGTACCACCAGCGGATCACCCCGTTGCCGAGCTTCAGCGCGTCGTGCGCGGCATCCTGCACCGCGTCATAGCCGTCGCTTTCGGGAAAGACGATGTAGTTGATATAGTCGGTCGCCTGCTCGGCGCCGGCCTCGTCGCCCTGGTTGACCGGCTGGTATTCCACCACCTTGTCATTGCCGAGCACGGTGCGGATCAGCGACGGCAGCACCTTCTTCACCGCCGCCCGCACATCGCGCGAAACCACCTTGGAGCGGTTTGCTTCCGCCGGCACGTCGGCCATCACGCCGTCGTAATATTCCGTCGCCCTGATACGCGCCGCGGAAAGCTGGTCGCGATAATCCTCGCAATCCCTGACGAGCTGGCCCACGAGCTCCGTCAGTTCCGGTTTCGTCATCGCTGCCATCTATAGAACCTTCCGATCGGTAAAGGCCCAGGCGGCATGAGTGGCCTGCCCGGGCACAGCGTTCCGTCAATCGGCTCATAACGACCGAAAGAGCGTCATCACGTTGTTTTGCTTGTGAAATCAGGTGATCCGGATCGTGCCGATCTTGTAGCGCACGCCTTCGTCGGCCGTTATCACGACCGCGCTGTCACCGAGGATCGTCTTGTAGTTCTGATCCTGAGAGTTCGGATCGAAGATGCTGATGTAGTGGTTGCTGTGGTATTCGTTCGTGGCGCCGCCGCCGGCAAGGCTCACCAAACGGTGCCCGTTCGCCTCGAACTGCGGATTGGCGAGCGTATCCGAAACGCAGTAGCAGAAGCCGGGCGTCTGCAGGCCAGTGTAGCCGAACAGAACCCATTTCTGTGTGGGCACGTGGTAGCGGATGCTCTGCGCCATGCGGCCGTTCTGGTCATACATGGTGTAGGGGTTGTAGCCCGCCACCTTGAAGAAGATTTTCGGCTGCTGCGGCGCGATGTTGCCCTGGTAGTACTGGTGGTTCACCGTCTCCCACTGGTTGGCGTTGTTGTAGAACTGCCAGCCGACGGAAGCGTCGAGGTTCGATGTTCGGATGATGGTGAAGCCGTTGTCGAGCAGCGTGGTGTTGCCCGGCAGATTGCGGACCTCGATGAAGGCATAATAGTAGTTGCCCTCCTGCACGATGTTCGAAGGATGCAGGAAGCCATAGGCCGTCTCGATGGACTGGTAGGACCATGGTTCGGGGATCAGCACGCAGCGCACATTGTGATGGTTCTGGCCGAAATCCCCGGGATTGGGGATCGTCCAGGCCTGACCGTCATTGGTCGAGCGCACATAGCCGATGCCGTTGACCCAGCGGGTATTGAAGCCGTGGGCGTGGGAATTGAAGCCTTTGATCCCGCCGATCGTCGTCGACGATTGATAGAATTCGTGGTGGGTCAGGCCGACGACCAGAGAGCCGCGCGCGAACGGTGACACGATCCAGTGGCGGTTGGCATAGTGCCCTTCAACGGTGTCGCGCGGCGAGTTCCAGTGCCGGCCGGCATTCCAGTTGGTCCAGGTGTGGCCGTTGTGCCAATCGGAGAGGACGTTGTAGCGATACCCTTCGGAATGGCCGGTGATGAAGGTCGGCGTTCCGTTGGCGTCGCGCCACGGATGCAAGGGACCGTCCACCCACAGGCCATAGGGCGTGTTGCCGCCAACATAGCCGTGCCACTGGTTCGTGCTGAAATCCATGCACGTCGTGTTGCCCGACGTGGTAACAACGCTGGTAACCATTGAATTCTCCTGACGTTGAAAGCAGAAGTGCACCGGGTCCGTCCGCGGAGCCGGTATCTCGTGCCGAAGCGACCGGCCCTCATGTGTCGAGGCGTCGGAGCGGAGACTGCGGTGGGTCGATCAGAGAACCTTCCGATCGGTAAAGGCCCAGGCAGCGTTATCCGCCTTCACCCGGGCAAAGCGTTTCATCATCAGCGCGTAGCGGCTGGCCGAAATCACGTCGTCGCGTTCCTTGACGATCCGGCCGTCCTTGCGGTGGTAGAGCCTGAATTCCTCGAACCATTCGCCGGCAGTCGAAAACACCTTGAAGCGCCCGGTCTGCATGCGTTGCAGCATGTCGGAGATCCCCGCCTCGACACCGTTGGTGCCGTCGTCGAAGGTCGCCCGCTCGGGCAGCATGGCGAGCCCCTGCCCGCGATATTGCGCCGCCAGTTGCTCGCCCGAGCCCTTGTCGTGCTGCAGCCCGTCATGCGGCCAGGCCCAGGGCAGCCAGGGCCCCCAAGGTTTCAGGCTCGCCGCATGGATGATCGGCGTCGCCTCGCGCTCGCGGTAACAGCGGGTCACGTAAAAGACATCCGCATCCCGGTCCCAGGCGCAAAGCGCTGCGGCAAACGGGTGGTCCCAGCCGAAATCGAGCCCGCCGATCTGCACCCAGTGTCGTGGGATCTCGAAGGGTTCGACCCGGATCTGCTCCTCCGTCACCGGGAAGATTCTTCCCGACCCGAGCGTCGGCACCCCCTTGGTGCGCGCTTCCTTCTCATGCGCGGGGTAGCTCGCGACGATCTTCGCACGTTCCTCGGGCGAATAATGTTCGGCATCGTCGATCGTCATCGTCACCACGGTCCGGTCGTCTGATGGTTCCAGCAGATAGCGGCTGACGACCGAGCTCATGCCTTTCAGCGGCGTAAACGTCACGGCGACCGATCCACCGGTCGCATTGGTGCGGGTGATGCCCTCGAAATAGACGTCTTCCGGCGGCTCCTCGTCGAACCAGACATAGTCGACGGTGTTCGCCTGCCATTTCGCCCGGCCCTGCTCGTAAGCCTTCAAGAGCAGCGTCGAGGTGCCGCCCGAAGTGTGCCGCACGGTCACGCTGTCGAGCGCGCCGGAAGCGCTGGAGCGCCGGGTCCAGCCTGAGATCGCCGCCTTCGGCAGATAGCCCGTGCCCCACTCCTCCTCGCTCATCGGCGGGCCGACGAGCAGCCGCTGCACGCCATCGCGTGTCAGCTCGTGCGATTCCGAACCGCCGATCATCGTGATCGGCCGGTCGAACCGTCGGCCCGCCCACCAAGAGGGATAGTCGCCTGTCAGATGCATCGCCGCTTCCGCGGCGCCGGCAAGCGTCTTGCCGAGCTGGTTGCCCGCCATGAACAGCCGCTCGCGAAAGGTTGCTCCCGCCGCATGAAATTCCGTCTGCTTCGTATAGGGCTGGTAATAGCGCAGCCTATTCGTGTTCTGCCGCCGCCCGATCTCCATCGTCAGTTCCATCCGCTCCCGAAGCAGCAAGGAAAGGCCTGATGGTCTGGTCGAGCTTGCGGATCCGCTCGAGGAGTTGTTCATCCGTCATCTCGCCCATCTGGTTTGGATTGATGGTCACGTCCTTCGGCATCAGCGCCGCTATCGTTTTCAGGAAGTCGTTCGGGTTCTTCTCGATCAGCGCATGGATCGCCGCCGCCCCTCGGCTCTCCCAGGCCGAAAGCATGTCCTCGAGAAAGAGCTCGCCGAGCTTGGTGCGGACCGCCTTGCGCGTGCGCGCCCGGGGGGCGGCCCCACCCCCTCCGGCGCGCGGCAGAAAGCGCCCGGTCTTCGGGTCCTTTTCGGGTTTCACTGTCATGGGATTTGCTCCGGGGCACGAGGCGATTGCTCCTCCTGCGCACGAAGGATCGGCCGCCGCTTGACCAAAAGTTGCATTCTGCCATCAAAACCGACCGATAGCGGCGGGATTTGGAGGCGATCGCAGGTGATCCGGCGTTTGTGGACGAAACTGCTTGGCATGTTCGCGAGGCCGGCTCCGGCCCTGGCCGAAGTCGACGAGCCGACATCTCCGAAGGTCTCGGCGCCCAAGCTGGGAACGCCAATGCCTGCGGGAGACACCATCGTGTCGCCGCGGCTGTTCAAGCTAGCAAGCGTGACAGCCGATCACAGAAAAATGCGTGTGTCACGCCGGATGTCACGCTTGCAACCTTGACTTCAGGTTGCATTCGGTCATCAATACCGCTCACCGGGTTGCCCCACATCGGGTGCTTCTGGCGCAATGCATCGCAAGCGCTCCTGCTCTACCGGCAGTAGCCAGGGAAAAGTCAAATTAGTTCAAGATTTTAAGCAGTTTTTCAGCCTAGCAGTCCAGCCGCGGGAACCATGCAATGAATGCAACAGGTGCCAGATGATCCGCAACACGTTCAGCAAGTTGAAGACCATTTTCACCCCGCGGCCGTCCGCAACGAATATCTCGCCCAGGTTGCTTGAACTGGCGACGTCAGGAAATGTCGATGCCCAGGCGAAACTCGCCGAAATCTATTTCAACGATGGCGGCGCGGAACACTATGCCGCCTCGCTTCATTGGAACCGCCAGGCCGCCCGCCAGGGTCATCCGGCTGCCCAGGCCCGCCTCGTGACCATCTATCAGAGAGGCCTCGGCGTCGAGCGCGATCCGAAGGAAGCCTCGCGCTGGCTGCGCAGCATCGGGCAGCCCCGCCCGCGACATGAGACCGGCGCCTCCGTCACCGGCAAGATCGCCAAGCAGGAAGCCTAAGGCTTTTCGCGTAAAAGTGGGCAGCGGTATTGCCGCAACGACATGCATAAAAACCAGATCTTAAAGCCTGTCGCGTGAGCCCTTTCCACGCGACCAGCTTTAGGGCTTTCGCACCAGAACATGCAGCGATCTTGCGACAGCAGCATGCGGGCGCCGAGGACATGAAGCCCAAGTGCGGATCCGAAAAATCGCGAAGCGCCGTGACGCCGTAGCGGCCATCGTCACCCGCGTCTCAGCGGTCGCAGCCGGCGCCGGCGCGGATTTGAGTTTTTTGGATATCGGCATCAGCGCCCAGGCAAGGCCGCGCCAATCCGCCGGAATCAAAAAGGCCACTTCAATGACGAAACGGCCAGCCTGTAATATCCTTAGCCCGCTTCCGTTCGCTTGGCAAGCCCCTTTGCCAAACTTTGTTTCCGTTTTGTTCGTTTTCTTCCTTTACCCCCGCCCCGCCTCTTTGCCAGCCCATGTGCGCGATCGGTGGTACAATCGCGAGCGCCATGCAAGGCCGCTGGCGCCATGTCTCCTTCCTCAACGGATCCGGGGCCGGCGGCGGCATGGTTGATCCGTTTCGATGCGGAAGCGGTTGATCCCGCTCCCACGACCACGGGAGGTTCCCATGACACGACAATACCTGATCGCCGCTCTTTGCGCGGCCCTTCTTGCGGCTGCCGGCTGCACCACCGACCAGGCGAGCCGCACCAGCACTCCTGCTCCGAGCCCCAGTTACCAGGGCATGCAAGGCGTCCAGGGCATGAGTCAAGGCGGCGGCGGTGCTGGCGGCTATTGAGGTCGCTGATGCTTCGTAAACGGCGAAGGTGACGAGGCTCGACGTTGGTCCAGATCGCCCGCCCGCAGTGTCGCTCCCGTGCAAAGCCTCGGCCGAACGCACCGCGCACCGAAGCCAATCGGATTGAACATCTTGGGCCGACATGCGTTGAGTAACCATGACGCGCATTCTCGCTGCCGCGCCATTTGTTTGCGCGCATTCTGTGTTAAGCTTCCCCTTGGGAGGAAAATGCCATGGAGAATTTCTTCGCACTCGCCGCCATCGTCGTCGGCTCCGCAATCCTGGGGCTCGCGCTCGCCTACGGGTTTCGTCGCAAGGACGCGCACCGCCCTCCCGAACATGACGACGCCCGGTTGAAGTTCTAGAAGACGTTGAAGTTCTGGAAGACCGGGCTTTTCCGACCTCGCCGGTCCGCGGCCGCTCCGCTTGTCTGCCTCTTCGCGGGGTTGCCGCAATGAGCGATTCCTAGCAGACGCCTCCCCTGCAAACGCGCGACCGGTTTTTACAATTCCCGCTAGAATGGACGCGGCAGAGTTCGCCCCGATATCATCGACAGGATGTCTGGCTCGATAGCGCGTGCTTGGGATGCCGATTGCATCGCGGGCCAAGACTTGAAAAACGACAGGAGCCGGATGCGATGTCCCCCAATCCGCACGGCCACGCCCCCTCATTGAACCACCTCCAATCTTGCGATCTTGAACGCCCAGACCGGAACCTTTTCCGCTCGCCTCGGCTTATTCCTGGCAAACCGCCAGCAAGGAGATGCGACGATGAACAAGGCAAACCCGAAATCCCGTGACCGAGAGACACCGGAAGACGTGCCCCCGTCTGGCGAAACACGCGCAGTGCCGATCGGTAAGATCCCGCCGCTCCCCGTCGACCAGCTTCCCGCGGGAGACGATCCGACGCCGGTCGACCAGGGTCGTGTGCCGCCCGTTCCGAGCCGCGACGAAGCCAATGTCGATCCGGACGATGCACTGCCTGACGACCGCGAAGAGAAAATCCTCGAGGATGATCCGGGGCGCGAGAAAACCCGCTTCGACGAGGAGATGCCGCGCAGCAGTCGATAGAGGCTGCGTTCCCACCCATGCCGGGCCGCGTTCCCTCAGCGCATGTGAATGCCAGAAAACAAAAAGAGGCCCGCCGGTCAGCGACCGGCGGGCCTCCTTAAAACACGCTCGCCTCAGAAGTAGGGCGAATAGCACTGCTGGCGCGGGCCACCATAGGGCTGGAACGAGTTGTCCCAGGCACGGTAGGAGCGATAGCGCGCATAGCACCAGTCGGCATGGCGCGGGTTGACGCCAGTCTCGTAGCGACGCGCCGGCGGAGCGGCAATCGCGCCGCCGATGATGACTCCGGTGCCGAAGGCCGCCAGCGGATACCACCAGCCGTCATTGTGGCGGCGATAGCCGTAGCGCTCGTAACGATAGCCGCGGTGGCCGTTATAGTAGCCATAGCGGTAGCCGCCGTCCCAACCCGGACGCGGACGATAGCCGCCATGCCAGCCTGGCCGCGGGCGGTAACCGCCGTCCCAGCCGGGGCGCGGGCGATAGCCGCCGTGCCAGCCCGGCGGACGCCGGCGATGGTGACCGCCGTTCCATTCCCGGTGCTGCACCAGTTGAACGTCGCTCTTCTGCACCCGCTCGATGGCAACAGCCGGCAGGGCGTTTGCCGGCGTGATGCCCGAAAGAGCCGTTATCGCCGCAAGCACGACGATGCCAATCTTCTTCATTTCATCACCTGTCCGTTTGTAACAGGTGCGAGTTTTGGCCGGGGCGACGTGAACCCACAATGAATGCGACAATCCTAATATGGACCGCAACTCATAGGTAGCATCGCAATACTCCAGGGTGACACTGCCGCCCGGCAAGCCCGCCATCCCCGGCGATGGCCTGCCATACCCGGGTTGCCCCTGTCATCCCCTCAGGTGCGCCCGCCCGCCTTGCCGCGCAGCTTCAGCGCATGGGCGATCAGCGTCTCCACCACCTGGCCGTAGGCGATGCCGTCGGCTGCCAGCGCCTTGGCGTACATGCTGATATTGGTGAAGCCGGGAATGGTGTTGATCTCGTTGATCATGAGGCTTCCATCGGCGCGCAGGAAGAAGTCCACCCGCGCCATCCCCGCGCAGTCAAGCGCCCGGAATGCCCGCGCGGCCATGTCCTTGGCCTCGGCGATCACCTCCTCGGAGAGTTTGGCGGGCGCCTCGACGACTGCGCCGCCGGCATCGACATATTTGGCGTCGTAGCTGTAGAAGCCGTGGCTCGCAGCCGGAATGATTTCGCCCGGTCGCGAGACGGTGAGCTGTCCCTTCGCATCCTCCAGCACCGAGCACTCGATCTCGCGGGCCTGGACGAACTCCTCGATCAGCACCTTGTCGTCGTGCCGGAACGCCTCGTTAAGCGCCGCCTGAAGCGCGTCCAGACTGTCAACGCGGCTGACGCCGACGGAAGATCCCTGCCGCGCTGGCTTGACGAAAACCGGCAGTCCCAGGCTTTCGAGGATGGTCTCGCTTGAATAGGCGTCGCCCGCATGAAGGCCGATCGCCCGCGCAACGGCAATGCCTTCGGCGACCAGCAGGCGCTTGGCGAGCGCCTTGTCCATGGCGACTGCCGAAGCCGCGACACCGCAGCCGACATAGGCGACATCGGCAGTTTCCGCATAGCCTTGCACCGTCCCGTCTTCGCCGAAGGGACCATGCAGAACCGGAAAGATCAGGTCGATCGCCGGCAACAGCCCTTGGCTGCCGTCGGGCGCGATGGTGACCGCCCGCCCCCGTCCGCCGGGGATTAGCGCCACCTGCGTTCCCGACACGGGGATCGCCTTCGGCAATTCCCCGTCTTCGAGATCAACCAGCATCCAGCGGCCATCCCTGGCGATCCCGATCGGCACGATCTCGTAGCGCGTCCGATCGAGCGCCGCGACGGCGTTGCGCGCCGACATCAGCGAAACCTCATGCTCCGCCGACCGGCCACCGAACAGCACGGCAATGCGCAACTTACCTGTCATGATCCTTTTCCCTCCAGAATCGTGGTCCATCGTGCGCAACCAAGCGAGCGAAGATGGCAAGAAAAGGTCGAGAGAGGCGGCATCAGCGTGGAAGGAATATTTTCCTTAAGGGCAGCCTTGCCGCTTGAATTCCGCCGAACGAAATACAATTGATGCGCGAACACTGGTTTGAAGGAGAAGGTGCCGATGGCCGAGGTCCTCGTATTCCACCATGCCCAGGGGCTGACACCCGGCATGCACGCTTTTGCCGGCGACCTGCGCGCGGCCGGGCACGTCGTCCATCTGCCCGATCTCTTCGAAGGGCGTACATTTGCGAGCATCGAGGAGGGCGTTGCCCATATCGAGGCGGTCGGCTTTGAAGAGATGCGCGAGCGCGGCGTGCGCCTCGCCGATGCCCTCCCCGAAAACCTCGTCTATGCCGGCTTCTCCTTCGGTGTCCTGCCGGCTCAGAAACTCGCCCAGACCCGCCCCGGCGCCCGCGGCGCCCTGCTCTTTTACTCCTGCATCCCGATCAGTGGCCAGTGGTCCTTCGGCCCCTGGCCGGCAGGCGTACCCGTTCAAATCCACGGCATGGACAACGACCCGATCTTCGTCGGCGAAGGCGATATCGACGCCGCCCGCGAGATCGTCGAGAAGGCAGAGGACGCCGAACTGTTCCTCTATCCGGGCGACCAGCACTACTTCGCCGACAGCTCGCTGCCCTCCTATGACGCGGCGGCAACTGCGCTGGCGATGAAACGGGTACTTGCCTTCCTCGAGCGGATCTGACCGGCGCCTCGAAAGCCCGACGGTCGAGCGGCGCTGCCGTGATCAGACAGCGCCGCTTCTCATTTTCCGGTTCAGTTGCCGGTCGGCATCGGCAGACTGAAGCCTTCCTTGCCGAGCTCATCGCGCAGCCACTGGAACTGCTGATACTTCGAGATTTCGATCGGACCGGTATAGGTCCCGCTTTGAAGCTTGCGCGGTGGATATTTGACGTAGGTCATCATCAATTGCTTGATGGAGTCGCTGATGGTCACCATCGTCCAGGTGCGCTCGGTGTAGTTGTTCATGAAGATGTCGTAGCGCTCCTGCGGGTCCTGCCAGAGGTCGAAGATCTGCGGCACCGTCGCCACATATTTGTTCGGACCCTTCCAGCCCTGATTGCTGTCGACGGCAAGGCCGCCGGTCGCCTGTCCATTGTCGCCACGCAGGTTGAACACCGCCTTGTAATTGCCGACGCGGGCAGCGCCGGGAGACAGTTCGTTCTCGGTGAAATAGAACCATGAGTTCCGTTCCGACTTGCCGGTTCCCAGAAGCACTGGCGACATGTCGAAGCTGTCGAAGATGATCGGCTGGCCCTCGCGGTCCTTGTCCGGCAGAGCGACACCGGCAACTGAAGCAAATGTGGCCATCAGGTCGAGGCCGCCGACGATGTCATGGTTCTTGGAGCCGGCCTTGATCTTGCCCGGCCAGACGGCGATGGCGGGAACGCGGTTGCCACCCTCGCGCACCGTGCCCTTGGTGCCACGAAACGGCGTATAGCCGGCGTCGGGATAGACATCCTGCCAGGCGCCATTGTCGGTCGTGTAGAAGACCAGCGTATTCTTGTCGAGGCCGGTCTCGCGCAGCTTGTCCATGATGCGGCCGATGCGGGTGTCCAGCTCGACGATGCTGTCGGCATATTTCGACTTCGACAGCGATTTATGCTCGAACTCGGGCGCCGGCATGTTCGGCTGGTGCACCTTCATGAAGTTGACGTCGATGAAGAACGGCTTGTCGGATTTCGCCGCGTCGTCGAGAAACTCGATGGCCGCCTTTTCGACGTAGCTGTCGAAATAGGGGATGCCGACGACCCCTGCCGCGCCATTGACCGTGGGCGTGTCGATATACTGGCCGTTGATCTTGAAGTCCTCGACCGCCGTTTCGCCGGCCTTACCGGAGAGCGCGCCCTTGGTGACCTTCTGGAACATGGCCCTGAGCTTGGGGTCCATATCCGGGAACCAGGTCGGGTCGGCGTAGGTGTAGGCGTTGAGGTGGTAAAGGCCGCAATACTTCATGACGTCGAAGCCATGGGCGTTCGGCAAGGCATAGTCCGCCTCGCCCAAATGCCATTTGCCGGTGAAATAGGTCTGGTACCCGCCGAGCTTCAACACGGAGGCGAGCGTCCATTCGGCCGCCGGAAGACCGCCGCCTTCCCCCTGGAATGCAACCGTCGTCATGCCGCTGCGGTTGGGAATACGCCCGGTGATCATGGCGGCGCGACCCGGCGTGCAACTCGGCTGGGCATAGAAATCATAAAACAGCATGCCCTGTTCGGCCAGCTTGTCGATGTTGGGTGTCGGCATGCCTCGTCCTTCACCGCCGCCATAGGGGCCGAGGTCTCCGTAGCCGGTGTCATCGGAAACGATCAGAAGGATGTTGGGTTTTGGTGTTGCTTGCTGCGCACGCGCCGGGGTTGACAGGCCAGCGACAATGCTCAGCCCTGCCACGCACGACGCCAGAAGTTTCATCGGAAAAGTCCTCGACACGCAGCGGGACGAATTTGAATGATCAGATGCCTTTATCATTGTCAGGTTCCTTCCTGCGATGAGCCATCGCGCGAAAAACTGATCTGGGAAGAAGCACGTCTCCATTGAGGTTCGACGCGCAAAGCCATGCCTGAATTTTCAAACAAATTTCGGCTGCCAAAACGGCAACTCACGACCGATTGCGAAAGGCCGTTGCCGTCTGCGCGGGCATGCTGCTCCTTTCGCGCGGGCAATCAAGTACGTAACTGTAACGAACGCCATAAACGTGGGCGCTCAACCGGTGGCGCAGTGACCGCATCGGGCCGAAATCGACCGGAAACGAGCCTCCCTTGAGCCGCGACCTCATTATTGGATTTGCCTTGCAGAAAGATCCAGGCACTGGAAATCTGATACAAATACGCAATACTGAAGAAATCCGAGGTGACCGCAAATCATTCTCGAACTTTCAAATAATATTGCTGCAAGAATTGAAATTGTTTTGGAGTAACCGTGCTGATCTACTCGGACGAAAATCTTGAAGTCATCCATCGACCGGGTTCATCCCCCTATCTGCTGGTGACCTTCAACGAGATGGAGATCCAGGCAAACGGCAGCCGCTACTGGGGCCAGCGCTTTTGCGAGAAGGCCGACATCTCAGCCCTCGGCTTCATCAGTAGGCGGCCCAACTGGTTTCCGACGGCAAGCGTGGTCAAGGCGGTCGAAGCCGCAGCACCCATTCTGAATGCAGCTCCCGAGCGCATTCTGTACGGCCATTCGCAGGGTGGTTATGCGGCGCTTCGCTATCGCCGGCGCTTCAATGCCACCACGGCCATCGCCTTTTGCCCGCAGGTCTCGATCGACCCGAAATCCGTTCCCTACGACAATCGCTTCCTCCGGCATTTTTCGCCCGATCTGCACGCCAATATGGGCATTTCGCCCGATCAGGCCGCCGGCCGCGCCTTCATTTTTTATGATCCCTTCCACGCGATAGATCGCCGCCACGCCGAGCGCATCGCAGCACTTCAGGCCGAAACGCATCTCGTGCGCGTTCACATGACCGGCCACGGCACCGTCCGCGTCTTTACCGGCACCGAACGTGCCCTTTCGCTGATCGCCGCCTGCAGAACCCATGACGTTTCGCGCCTGAGGGGTCTTGCCCGCGCCGCCCGGGTCGATGCGCCCATGCGCCCCTATCAGGTCGCCGTCGCCGCCATGGCCCGGCATCCCGCCTGGTCCGACGCGCTCGACGCCCGCTTCGGCGACCGTTTTGCGCCAACGGAGCGGGTCAACTTCCTTTATCACCGCGCCAATCGCCACATCCGCGACGGCGATCTCGTCACCGCACGCAATATGCTGGCGAAGGCTCTTGCCCTCCTGCCCGGCGATCCCGCCCTCACGCACCGGCTGAAGGAACTCGACGCTCGCATCCTGCGCGAACGGAAGGTTGCGAGGCGCCTCGTAGGGTAGGATAGGCGATGTTATTCGGCCGGCTGCGCGTTGCTTAGCTTTCCTCGTGGGGCGGAGCGCGTCGGAGATAGACCTCATCGACGGCTGCCAGGAGAGAGCTTTCGGTTGAGGTAGACAAATTGAACTCGAACATAAGAAACCGGGCAAGATGTTCGGCGCAGCTTCCCTCCCGCGGTATCTGGTGCTCCGCGCAGGTCGCCTCGAACACACACCGCAACAGCTCGATTTCCGCGACGCTCATCAAGACATTTCCATTCGCGTCAGACACGGGCGTTTACCTCGTCTTCTTCAGGTCCGCTGTGGTGCGTTGAGAAGCACAGCGGAGGCCAAATTGCTGGTCGAGGCCGGCCATAGTCCAGGAGCCGATATACAACCGCGCTCCCGTCCAGGACCCGTCACGTTCCACACGCCTGCCATATTGATCGAGTTCGCCCGTGTTGCCGGTTGCCCCACCGTTTCGCAGCCAAAGCGCGAGGCCAATCTGATGTGTGCGATGGAGCGGTTTCATCGGCGTCTATCTCCTTGTCTTGACGCAGATCAGTTGCTCTACAAAAGCCGGTGGCGCTCCTGCGTATCCCGGCTGCGCTTCAATATGCCGGAGCTGTCATGACGTTCCTGCGGCCTTTCGCATGCCTTTTGACTGGCCGGCTTTGCGACCGTCAGCACAAGACCACGGTGACGGATTTCAGGTTTAACCCGGAATAGTCGCTTCAATGTTTCGACATAGCGCATGGCATTCCTCAGTGGCTGCGGGTCATTCCCCAGTCGATCGGTTCCAGATTGCTTTCAGCGCTGACCCGCTCCTGTCCGAGTTCATCGTTGCGAATTCGATATTGAGGGGCGTTGTCGCGTAGCGGCATCTTTGCGGTGATGCGATAGGTTTCGGCGGTTCTCGGTGAGAGATGATGACGGTCTCGCAGGCGAACGGACAGTCCGACGGGATAGCGATGTTGGGACATGGTTTTATCCTCACTGTCCGGGCGCATCTGATATCTCGGCGCCGCTGAGCGCGACCAAACGCGCCAACTCGTCGGGTTCGATTTGTATCAACCGCATGCGGTAGTGGTTCTCGACTGTCGCGGGCAACTTGATGAAGGTGGCAACACGGCGGTAGGCGAGCCAGGAAAGCCCTTCGATCGGCACCTCGTCGTCATCGATTTCGTAGGCGCCGGCGACGATCGTCTCATCGACGCCCGGCAATCTGAACGGTCGGTCGAAATGGATTGTCCGGTGAATCGTTCGGTCGAACATGACATCTCCTCCCGATACCGGCAGCCGCCGGCACGCGATCTCGTTTGATACCGCTGCGTGCGGCAGCGCTACGACGCGGCGATCTAAGGGGGAAATGGCGGGTCGAGGTTCTGACGCCGCGAGAAGCCAAGCAGGCTTAAATCGATTTAATCAGGGTGCGCGTCAATTGAGGTCTATTCAAGGCCAAGATGAGGCAGACCCTTCGTGGCCTGGATACCCGGGCGCAGGCGGCTGGCGACCGCTGACAAAGCAATCGGCCGCATCAATGACGCGAAAGTCTCGCATGCGGTCAACAAAAAAGCCCGGGGCGAAATCGCACCGAGCTTCCTCATCATCGCTCTTACACCAGTGCCAGTACATTCGTGGTCAAAAGTGTAACGCGACACGGCAATTGCGAACGGCGAAACGTTCAGCGCTCACCTGCATGATGTTTTCCGACGAACCGGAGGTGGCCACCACGACCGAGGGAAGAGCCTTCCGGGGATAATCGTTACCGTGCCTGAGAGACCGGCGCGCGCCCCATCCACACGGTTCCGGTCGCGTCCGCCGCCCCCTCAGGCCGGTTCGAGCGTCGCGTGTTCAGCCGAACATGCGACGCTCGTCGCGGTGCGCAGCCGCGCTGACGCGAGGGCATTCGAACCCGCCATCGCGGCAAGCGGCGCGGCGAAGCGCGAGCCGGGCTTGAAACCGCGCCACTGGCAGCGGCCGATCCTCGCGCTCGCTTTCACGCCCCTTCCTTCTCCCGCGAAAGCCCCAGCTGCCAGTGCAGCTCCATCAGTCCGCGCTTCAGCCAGGCGAGCTGCGGTTCCGGCATGGTGCGCAGCATCTCGTAGTCCATGATGCAGACGTTGAAGACAGTGGTCTTCACCTGCGGCCCGTCCGGCAGTTTCAAGAGCACGCCTTCCAGCTCCATCATCCGGTTCGCCGCCTGGCGGGCGCCGCGGGCGCGCTCGGCGCTCGTCTCGCCGGCAAAACCCTTCACGTCGAACAGCGATTGGGCCCGCACGCTCGGGAAAGGAATGCCGGTGAGGCTGTAGTAGCGCGCCATCTGCCGGCTGTATTCGTCGCCCGCCTCGCGCTCATGCGCGGTCAGCTTGCCGTCGAGGAACATGCGACCGAGCGTGTAGCCGGCAAAGGGGCTGGCAACATCGGCGTCGCGCCTGCCGGAAAAATGCATGCGCCGGCGCGCGTCCAGCGCCACGGAGCAGACCTCGCGCTCGCTTTCGCCATGCTTGATCTGCCCGCCCGGATAGCGCGCCACATTGGCCCTGCGCGGCCGGCCCGCCCGGCTGGCGCGCTTGATGCGGATGCGCTCTGCCTTTGATGTCATGGTCTCTTCTCCTTTTGCAATCTGCATGTGCCCTCGCCCGCTGCATGTGTCTGCGGCCGCGGGCGGGACTGAAATTCGTCGGAAAATCAAAATGCCGGCGCGCCGATCCCGTCGGCACCGGCATTCGCGGGCAAGCGGCCCGGCTGCTGGGTCCGTCCGCGCCGCCGCGCATTGCCGGGCTCGCGCTTGTTGACGGCGTGCAGCACCGAGGTGTGGTCGCGCCGAAAGATCCGCCCGAGCGCCGGCAGCGATAGATCCGGGCGCTCGTCGTAAACGGCGGTCATGCAGCGGTGCCGCGGCTCGACCAGCCGCCGCTCGCGGCCAACCCCGATGATGTCCTCGAAGCTGATCCCAGGATAGGCGCCAAGCACCTCCTCGATAATCGCCCGCACCGGCCGGCGGTTGAACAGATCGCTGTTTGCCACCGCCGTGGCACCGCAGATCAGCCGCGCCTGAGAGAGGATGCGCGCCTCGGCATCGGCGAGCGCCAGTTCCAACTCCTGGATCCGGCTCGCCTGCGCCCGCACCTGAACGGCGACGATGCCGACGAGATCGTCGAGCGTCGCCGGTTTTGCAGCCGCGCCCCCCGCTTCGTCCCCCGAGAGCATCCTTTCCGCCAACCCTTCCGCTGCGCGGCCCGGTGCCTGTCCTGTCGTCAATTCAGTGCCTTCAGACCGCATGGAAAGCCTCCCTCGAAACGGCTGGATTGAGATTTGCACGCTCGACGCCGGACACGAGCCAGTCGCGAAACGCATTCCGCGCCGCCGGATTTTGCGGGGCCGTATCATCCGGCTGCCTATCAGCTGCGCTTTCGGTCGGGACGTTCGCGCCTTGCGCCCGCCCGTCGGTGGAAACTGCATCTCGCCCGGCCTTCGCTGCCGCATGCGCCTGACGGAAGCTTTCGACCATCGCCCGCACCCGGCTGCGGCTTGCCGGCGATCGCCGATCGTCGGCCGGGCGCGGCGTCAGCGCCGCAACCATCTCGCGTTTGCGGGCAAGATCCGCCCTGAGACCCAGCGCCTCCGCCTTGGCGAGCGCTGCCAGCACCGGCGGCTTGGGAATCGTGCCGAGAAGCACGTTGGGATTGGCGGCATAGTCGCCGCGGATCAGTTTCTGCGTCGCCGCCGAAAGCCCCGAGGCCGGCACGCCCGAAAGCGCGTAGTGGTAAACCGCAATGATCTTCCTCGGCTCGATCGTCGGGGGCATGGTCATGCCGGCCGTCTGCATCGCGTCGAGGCTGCGCAGCACCGCCGCCTCGTTGACGCAAGCCAGCCGCTCAGTGAGCGCGGTAATCTCCCGGCCCAAGGTCGAAAGCCGGGCCTCCGCCGGCGAAATCATCATCTCTGAATAGGTCATTGTTCTCGTTTCCGTTCAGTTGGTTTTCGATTGTCTGCCTGCATTCCCGCTGATGGCGGGCAAAGGCGGTCTCGTGTGGCGGCGCCTGGGGGTGATGGCCGCTACGGGCCTGTCCGCCACCGCGCAACCCGCGGCCGCCGGCATTGCGCATCCAGTTTCGCCAGGTGGCGGCCCAGTCGAGCTTGGTCGCATCGCGTCCGGATTTGGCGCGCCAGTAGTCGCGGAACTTGTCGAACTCGACGCCGGCCTCGGCCCGGCCGAAGCCGAGGCCGGCGGCAAAGCCCCAGTCGGGCTCGAAATCTTCAGGCAGCCGCATCGCCCGGCCGCTCCCGTTGCGCCGCGAGCCTGCCGCATCCGGAACGGCTGCAGCCGGAACCGGCCGGTCGGCGTCCCCACCCGGATTCGGGTCGGGAGAGTTAGTTTCTTTAGGGGGTGTGGGGGAGCTTTCTTTATCAGAGAGGGCACCGTCGGCCGTCACCGTGACATCGCGTGACGTCACGCGGGCCCGACGGCGCTGCTGCCTTTCGCGGTCGCCCGCCCGGCGGCGCTCGATCTCGGATACGTGCCCCGCCTCGGCAGCGCGCACGGCAGAAAGGATCATCTCGGGCGACGCGCCCGATTGAACAAGAGCTTCGACGATTGCGGTAATGCGCATGCGCTCAAGCCCTCGCCGGCCGGGGGAAAGGAGAGCGCACCACCTGGCGGGAGGAGACGCCCGCCACCCGGCTTGGACGACGAATCCCGGCCTTGGAATCGACGTCCCCGGTCGCCAGCCGCCCCGGAGTTTCACACGTCGGCAAAACCCCGCGCCCTCCCGGCGCCTTCCCTGTCAAATCATTGTCAGCCATGCCGCTTCCCATGCTTTCCCCTTTGGCCGTGCCCATTGGCACGGCCATTCGTCGCGCCTGCCGCGCGCCCGCTTCCGATTGTTCTTCCCGTCACTGGCCGGTCGCCTTGCCGCCCACCGTCAGGCAAGCAGCCGGTCGCCTTCGCCGTCCCCTCCCGGTGTCAGGGGGCCACGCCTCCGCCGAAGGAGGCACTTCAACGGCCGAAACCCGTGACCTTGGCGCCGCCGGCGCGCACTGGCTGCGCGCCGGCTGCTCGACACCGACGTGGCGCACGTCATCGACCACGGACCGTCATCGGCCCGCGTGGCAACCATGCGCCGGCGCGCCGGCATCGATTGGAAAAGCGAGAGGTCGCCGGGGAGGAAACGACGGCCTCTCGCCTGGACCACCGCACAAGATGCGGCGATCGATGCTGAATGCGCCCCCTGGTCGGCATCGGCTGAGACGGATCGATCATCCGCATCCAGTCCGCTTGCTGCCCACTGGGCGCCGTGACGGTTGCTGCAGCGGTTTCTGCCGCTCATTTCCGTTGACATCCTATTCATAGTAGGATTTCTTATTGCCATCAAGAGGAAAAATCCTATTGGACGACGGAAACGGAATCTGGGATGCCAGTGCCATGGACGAATTGCGCCACCTCATCCGGGAAGCAGTCGACGCGAAGAAGACGACCTACAAGGATCTGTCGATCGCGATCGGGAAGAACCATGCCTATATCCAGCAGTTCGTGGAGCGGGAGACGCCGCGGGAACTGCGCGAGCGCGACGCCCGCGCGATCGTCGAGCTGATCCAGGGGGCTGCCGCCGCCGGCGAAGCCGCGCCCAGACGCGCGCCGGGTTTTGCGCCGCAGATCGTGCCCGGCGAGCAGCTCGTCGGCCATCGCGACCTGCCGATCTTTGCGGCCGCGCAAGGCGGCGACGGCCATGTGATCGTCACCTTCGATGCGGTCGAATATGTCAAGCGCCCGTCCGTGCTCGAGGGCGTCAAGGGCGCCTACGGCATCTACCTCACCGGCAGCTCGATGATCCCGGCCTATGAGCCGGGCGACATGGCGCTCGTCCACCCGCACCTGCCACCCACGCGCGACAAGGACGTGGTGCTCTACCACGTCCCCCCCGCCAACGATGCCGAGGCAATCATCAAGCGGCTCGTCTCGTTCAACGACCGCGAATGGACGCTGAGGCAATACAACCCCTTCCTGGAGTTCACCGAAAGCCGGGTCGAATGGTCCTTCTGCCACCGGGTCGTCGGCAAATACAGCGCGCGGTAAACGGGGCGAGCACCACAAACAATCACAGGATTTTAAAGAGATTGAGCGGCAATCCGGTCGGGATCGCCGAGCAGCCGCCCGTTAAGGCACGCCGCAATCTTCCGGCCCCCTCGTCGCGCTTTAAGTCTTTGATTTTTCGCCCATCGCCGCCGCAAACAGCACAAATAAGCGAGTTGCCCTAGTCGGAACACCGATCGACCAAGGCCTGAAAAGCAGCATCAACCGCTGTCCGAGGGCTGTTTGCGACCACCCAGATCGGATCGGCCGCAGCGACGACCCTATCACCGGAACCACCAAGGTCAGCCGCCCGAACCGCCTCGAAAATGGCGCAGGCGCGCTTGCTCCTGCGATTGTACGCAAGCTCGAACATGGCCTCTGGAGGCCCGGCAGGATCGGCAAACACCTGCACGACATAGGCCCGAAATCCGCGCCTGTCGTCGCAAAAATTGATCTGTCGCAGGAGAACGGGGCTCAACTCGGCCTCGTCAACCGGAATGGGCGAAGACCAATATTGACCGGTAGACGGCTCGCCGCTTGCACGACTGTCGACGGACATCATTTCACGCCTCCCAACGTTGCGCGACGACATTACCACGGCGCACCCGGCTCGTAACCAATGAACATTGAGTGGCGCCCAAGCGGTGAGCGCCTTCTCGACCGCTCACGGATGTGACCGTTACGGGCCACCCCTGCCCGGCGACAGCCGTCACGCCGCCATCGCCTCCTCGATCTCCGTGGGCAGGTCGCCGATCGTAAAGAGCACCCTGGCATCCTCGAACTCACCGGTCGCCAGGTCGCCCGAGCGGCTGAAGGCGATCACCCCCACCTTGGTCGCCGCGAGCCTTTCGGCCAGCCGCTGGGCATGCTCGGGTCCGGTCGCCTGCACCGGATCGTCGGCGAGAAATGCGCCGCGGCTCCCCAGTGTGAAGCTCTGAACGACGAAGTAGGTGATCATCCCATGCTCCTTTTCCGCCACCTGGAATGGCGGCCCCACAGTGGCGCAATCACCCGAACAAAACAAGAACAAACAGTGCGTCATCGACAACTTGAACAAGGCAATTCCTGCCGGCAGTGTTTTTCCTATTGACTGAAAGATAGGATTTTTCCTATATCTACATCAGAAACACAGCCGGAGGGGCCGACAGGAAACCCGCGAAGGGTGTTCCAGTGCGCACCTCGAACAGACGAGGTGAACGATGTCGGATGCGATCTCCGTGGGCGCCGCAACGGCGATGAGCGCAGCACCCTTTCTAAAGCGCCGAGAAATCATTCTCGCCATGATGACGCTCGGTGCCGGCACCTTCTGCGACGAGACCGACACGACGGGCACCACCTACCGAACCGCAGCCGACTGGCTCGATGTGCATGACGGCGAGCATGTGGAGCGGCTAATCCGCTTCGATCTCGACGCGCTTCACGGCGAAGATGTTACCGAGACCGTCGCCGATGCCTGGCTGAACGGTTTCGACCAGAGCCCCGAGCAGGAACACAGACTGCCCGCTTTCGTGCGAACGTCGCAGGCATGGGAACGCTGGTGCGCCGATTTCAGCGCGCAGTGCGCGCCTTTCGGCCAAACCGCCCACGGCACCCTCAACCACCGCCAGCAGTTCGGAACCAGCTTGCGATGACCGTCACGCTCGACAGATCCGCCCTCTTTGCAGCCATCGAAGCCTTCTGGGAAACCGAAGGCGGCAACGATCGCGGCATCGAGGCGGCGATTTCGGCTTACCTGCAGCACCAGGGGCTCACCACCTTCGACGGCATGGCGACGCGCAAACGCGCCGCGCTCGCCGCCGCCACCGCCCGGCCCGCCTGACCTTCGCCTGCCCGGACGCCCCCACACGCCCAATATTGGCAATCTCCAATCATTTGCGAACATGCTAATAGACAGCAAAGGCATCGCGGAGGAGACAGTCCATGCCAAGGCTTGCGCAACTCTATTTCAAGACCGCAATCATCTTCCTGATCATCGGCCTCTGCATGGGCCTGCACATGGCGATCAGCCAGGACCATGCAGCAACGCCGGCCCATGCCCATACGAACCTGCTCGGCTGGGTGACGATGGCGATCTTCGGCATCTATTACGCGCTCAACCCGGCCAAGGCCGAGCGGCGGCTCGCACTGATCCAGTATTATGTCTACACGTCAGGCGTCGCGGTGCTCGTGCCCTCGCTCTATCTGATGACGACAGGCAGGCCCGAGATCGAGCCCATCGTTGCCGCCGCGTCGATCGTCGCCTTCCTCGGCGTGCTGCTATTTGCCGTGGTGATCTTCAGCAGCGCTGAAAGTCCCGCGCGCGCCAGCACCGCCCCATCGCGGTAGGTAGGCCGCTGCAGCCCGGGGCACCTCGTATCGCGTCACTTCGATGTCGATTTCAGCACGCGATGGGTCGCATCGTCCAGCGCATGGCCGGTTTCGACACCGTCCTGCCGAAAGCCGCGCGCCGTGTTGGCGCAAGCCGAAAGCACAAGCACCGCCAGGCACAGGAACGTCAGCATCGCCTTTGACATGATCGTCTCCGTCTTTTCCTCCAATCGGAAATGAAGCGCCGACCGGCAAAGTCAATCGATAGCCATGAAAACCGACCAGTGAAGCGACCACGGGGGCGCGCCTGCCCGCCCGTGCGCGGGCCACTTTATTTTGGCAACCGTACCAGAATCAGCGAATCCGGCCTTTCCCGCTCCGGCGGATGCACGTTAGCTTCCGTACCGCGCAGTACGTTCTTTCTGGACTGCGCTTCCCCGCACCCCGAGCCATTTTGGGTGCCTGCTTGCCCCGCCCTCGTGCGGGGCTCTTTCTTTCTAGGGGCCTGCCGGGTCGTTACCAACCGGTCTCAATCAACCTTGAACACTGCGTCGCCGACAAAGACGATGACATATTGTCCGCCCTCGCCCTCGCGCGCCCAGCCCTGCAGCACCGCTGCATAGGGTGCCCGCTTCCAGGCGTCCGGATGGTCCGGATCGACGAGAACCGTGACCTGCGGTCCCTGGCGATAGATCATCATATGCGAACGCGCCGGATCCCACGCCTCGCCCAACGTCTCGTCCGTACGCCAGAGACAGAGAAAGTCACGGCAAAGCTGCGGCCGGTCCTCATAGATCCGGCATCCCGCACCCGTGCAATGCCGACACCAGGCATTGGCCGGCTTCTCCAGCGCATCGATATCCGGCAGGCGGCAGCAGAGCGTACAGGTGCCGCAGGCGCGCTCGGCGAGCGGGGTGGCGTTGAAATGGGAAAGTGCGGTCATGCGGCGAGGTCTATCACCGTGCCCGGCCGCAAGGAAACCCGCAAAACTTCGACGTTACCCGACCGCCGACGCCGAACGATTGCCGGCACCGGCCTATGCGAGAGAACGATGCGATCGTCATGCGACCGCCCAGCCGTTATCCGATGCGCGGACAGCCGCTGCGGTTCGCCAGATAGATCCGGGCATATTGGCCGCGCCGGGTTTCGCCTTCAACGACGATCCGGTTGCGGCTCATGGCGGCAATTTCTGGATCGCGCAGGCCGGCGCGATAGGCCCGGCGCAACGCCTGACCGGTGCTGCAGCCGCGCGGGCGAACGTAATCTTCGTCGTCATACCGCCGCTCGCGACGGAAGTCGTCGCCGTAATAATCCCGGTCCCGGCCGATATAGAGGTCGAGTGATTGCGCCGGCGAGACGACCGGCATTGCGGTGACCGATCCCGCGGCCACCAGGGCCGCCATCAACAGCTTGCTCATCATGCTTGTCATGTCTGCCTCCTCCACTTCTTGGCGCATCAGCGCGAACGTGGATGAAGGAGAAACAGGATAGCGGCCAAAAAGTTTCGCAGAAAACGCTTTGACGTCAGGCTGCGCACAAGTGCCGAGCCGCTTGAATGCCGCCTTTTGCGATTGAAGGATACCCGCAGAAACTGTAGCAGCCGGGCGCACTCCACGTGTGCGAGCCACTCGACACAGCGATTTTCGCTCCCCATATCCGTGCGATCGTATGGATTGCCACGCCTGTGCTTTTGATTTAGTCCGGGTTCATATTGTTTATGACAAATGTCGGAATGAGCATGACGGATATCGCGTATCCCTTCAAGAATCGATCCGATGCCGAGTCGATCACGGATCGAAGCTTGTTTGATCGCATCGCGACCTGGTACGAGACGACCAAGGTCGAGCGGCGCGAGCGCAGGATGAACCACGCGGTCGATCTGCGCTGTGTCAGCCCCCAAGGGCAGACATCGCTCTATCCCGATGACCTGCCGCTGATCTTCCTGACCCGCAACGACGCCAAGCTCATGCCGGGCTTCCTCGCCCATTACCGGTCACTCGGGATCACCCGCTTCATCTGCGTCGACGATGCCTCGACCGACGGCACCCGCGAATTTCTGCTCTGTCAGCCGGATGTCGACCTGTGGGCATCCTCGGTCCGCTACAAGGATGCGCGGCGCGGACGCGCCTGGAGAGAGTCGCTGTTCGCACTGTATGGTGGCGAACGCTGGTACGTGAACGTCGATTCCGACGAATTCCTGATCTATGACGATTGCGAAAACCGCACGCTCTGGTCGGTCATCCACGCGCTCGAGGGCCTGAAGATCTCGCGCCTCCCGGCACCGATGCTGGACATGTATCCGGTCGATCTCGGGGCCGCCGACATCAACCAGTTGCAGACAAGTGCCCCCTGGGAAGTCGCCGATCATTTCGACAGCAGCGGCTACACGCTGACGACGACGAAGCGGGCGATCACCATCAAGGGCGGCGCTCGCCACCGCGAGTTCGACTCGGACCTGGAAATGATCAAGTATCCGCTGATCTATTGGGACGAGGACTGTCGCTTCGGCCCTAGCATCCACCAGCCGCTCCCCTATCAGCGCAACTTCTCGTCTATTCTTGGCACGCTGCTGCACTTCAAGTTCTTTGCCGACTACCAGAAGGTCATCAACGACGCGGTGGCCGATGGGCAATATTTCGACGGCTCGGCGGCCTACGCGAAGATGACGGATGCACTCTCCAGCACTGGCGCCCTGCAGCTCTTTTCCGAGTCTTCGATGAAGTTCGACGGATCGAAGCAATTGCTGCGGCTCGGCTTCATTACCGCGGTCCCGAAGGCTCCCGACGAAGGAACCCGCTAAGGCGGGTTTGTCGGTTCGCGCTTTCGCTTAGCCGGCTGTCGCTTGGGGAAAACCACCCGGCTCATGTTTACACTTCAGGGACAGCCGCACACGTCGGGGCGGTCACAGCCGCCCCACGCCACGTTTGGCATGTGTTTTTCAACCGACCCGCGAACCGGCCCGTTGATAATTCGACCAACCGCTCCATTTACAGCTTCAAGGCACTTAACCTGAGGAGAAGCCTTGATGAATCGAAACACCATCATCGGTATCGTGGTTGTGGTCGTGCTCATTGTACTTGCTGTGATGTTCCTGAAACCGGGGGCGAACCAGCAGGCAACCGAGACAGCGCCGACAACGACGACGACACAGCCGGCAACGACCGAGCAGCCAGCGACGACCCAGCAGCCCGCAACGACAGACCAGTCGGCGACGCCGCCAGCAACAACCACGCAGCCGGCCACGACGCAGCCCGCGACGACCCCGTAAACGCCCGCGAGCACCCGGCGCCAAAAACGCAATCACCCACGGGCGTCGCCCGTGGGTGATCCTTCATCGGAATTTTAAAGGCGAAGCGGCGACGGATGTCGCCCAAGCCGCGGGCAGGCCCGCGCTATTTCCTCACCACGGCCTGGATATTGGAAGGCATCATCGAATCGATCTTGTGATCGTCGGTGTATTTCCACGTCGTATCGTACTGCTGGGTAATGAAGACGTCGAAGAACCGGGCCGAGCGCGCCATGAGTTCGATGAACGGGCGCGCCAGCGGAAACACGTCGCACTGCAGGAGAATGCGCTGCATCAGAATGCCAATCGTTTCGAACGGCATGCTCGAGCCGCGCAGGTCCTCGATCTCGCTCCAGTCCTTGAACAGCATCTTGAAGGAGAAGGGCGTGAAGTGGAAATAGTTCTCGGGCCCCTCGTGGAAGGAGAACACCGCCGAGGCGGAGATGATCAGCTTGCCGTTCGGCTTCAGGATGCGGCGCATGTCGTCGATCAGCCGCTGCGGATCGGGAACATGTTCGAGCAGGCCGGTGCAGAGCACGATGTCGTAGCTTTCGCTCTCGATGGCATCGAGATGGTAATGCGTGTCGACGACGAGATCGGCCTTCTTGCGATCGGACTTCGAGACCAGGAACGAGTTCGGGAAAAACTCAGTATAGTCAACGTCTTCGGTGTGAACGATGATCGTGCGCTTGTTCGAAGCATTTTCCTGGCATAGCCGGACCAGGTTCTTCGTCGAAAGCTTGCCCCCGAAGTAGTTCTTTCGCGAGAGCTTTTGCCAGCGCGTGCGTTTCGCCCGCTGTTCCTTGCCGCTAAGTTCCGGGGAAGTCATTTCCGTCATGGATTACCCGCCTTTGTTTTGTGGCGCTGGCATATCTTATCGGCGGTAAGCATTGCAAGCGCCATGACTGTCAGTACTGGATTGGCGTAGCCGTAGGAGGTGAAGACCGACGCGCCTGCCGCATAGAGATTGTCGACCCCGTGCACCCGGCCATCGCGATCGATGACGGACATGTCGGCCGAGCGGCCCATACGCGTCGTGCCCATGAAATGGGAATGGATGCCGGTGATGTCCCAGGGCTTGCCTGCCGGCGGCAGCGTCGAGATCAGCTTGCCGATATTGTGGCGCAGCAGCAGCTCGGAAAGCTCGTCTAGAAATTCGCGGATCGACGCCTGATCATCTTCTGTCAGCGACCAGCGCACGACGCCCTTCGGCAGCCCATGGGGATCGCGCGCCTCGCTCAACTCGACCCTGTGCTCGGCATTGGGATGTTGGTCGAAGAAGCCGCGCACCACGAGGATCGAGCCGCCCGGCCCGAGCAACCCCATCTTGCCGATGACGTTGAAGGCGACCTGGCCGACAACCGCCAGCGCCGAGGTCAGGCGACGACGCAAGGTCGATTGCGGGCGATCGCCGCCCTCGCCGGCAGCCACCACGTGCTGCGCATGCTCGAGAAGCTTGAGCCCGATCGATTCAAAGCGCGGCGAAAACTGAACATAATGGTTCAGCTGGTCTCTCTTCTGACCCTTGCGCACGCCGACACCGAAGCGCAGCGAGCTGCTGCCGCTCTTGTGATCGCTGAACAGCGGCCCTGCCGTCTTCACCGTCTTGAACAGGTGAATGCGTCCGACATTCGCCTTCGGATGGGTGGAAAAGAAGCGGCCGATATTGTCGTTTGCCAAAAACCCGCCTTGGCGGCTGTTCAGCATGATGCGCGGGTTTTCGAGCCCCCCCGCGCAAAGCACGAATTCCGGGGCGGAAAGCTCCACGGTTCGCCCCTCGCCGATCGCCGCCCGCACCGCGCCGACGCGATCGCCGGCGGCGGTCGGGATCACCTGCAGCACGCGGCAATTATAGACGATGGTGAGATCAGGGTTCTTGCCCGCAAGCGCCTCCAGATAATCCTGACCGTTGAAGGCCGGACGGCTCCACTGGAACCGCTTGACCGAGACGGCCGGGTCGGAGACGAAATCCCGCCAAGGCGCCGAGCCGCCGTCATAGGCTGGCACCTGGTCGATAGCGCCGATCGGCTTCAGCTGCAGGAGTTCGATCGCCTGCTGGTAATATCCATCGAGTTCAGCGCGCTCCAGTGGCCAGTCGTTGCCGGACGTCAGGTCGACATCTTCCAGCGGCGCGACACGCCCGGACCAAAGATTGGTCGCGCCGCCGATCTGGAACGAAAGCCCGAACGGCTCCTGGTTGGCGATCTCGAAGAAGGGCGAGCTGTCGGAGTTGACGAGGTTGTCGCCGGTTTCAAGCAACGTGACCTTCAAGCCCTCCGCCAAGAGCCGCGTCGCCATGGCGCAGGCCGCGGCCCCCGACCCAACAATCAGCACATCGGAACCGATCGCCTGCAGGGCCTCGTCGCTGCACGCACGCGCGTCAATAATATTCCTGGTGTCCGTCATCGCTACTGCACTTCCACCCGCGGTTTCAAATGCCGGATGTCCCGACCTCGTCACCGTCATAGCTAATTGAGCAAACCGGGCAAGCGCGCTCGTCGATATAATCAGGGAAAACCGGCCCGTGCGGCCGGCGAGAGGCGGCGTTCACCAGTCGACCACCCAGAAGTCCGGGCGAGATCAGGTACTTTCCCACTCCCAGAAAAACCGCTTGCGCAGTTCCAAGAGGCTTTCTTCCCAACTGTCGCGCTGACTGGCGGCGAGCGCCTTGACCAAGTGCCCCTTGAGAACCGCGTGGCTGTAGCGTGGCAACGCCAGAAATCGCGTGTGCGGGGTCCGGCCGGGCCTGGTGTTGGGGGTGACCACCAGAACGGAAAAACTCTCCGCCCAGCTTTCCTCCTTCGTGCCGATCTCCAGCTCCAGCGTGAACTTCACGTCGTCTGGCGAAGTCGCCTCGGGTCCTTCATCGCAATCGAAGTCGAACTCCGTCCAGGCGCGGTAGCAGGCCGAAGGCGATGGCCGACTTCAGGTCGATCGCGCGAAACATCGGAAGTCAGCCCACCGAATCTGGCTGATCTTGCGCAGGCACGCGACCAGCAGTCGTCGGGCTTAGAAACAAAAACAACGCCAGCGCCACAGGGGCGACTGCTCCCCAGGCGCCAAGTGCCCTGCCAAGTCCGCCGGCTGCAACCGAATATCCATAGAGAAACAGGAAGGCGAGCCCCGAATTGGCAACGCCGAGATCGACCAGTCGTCGCAACGTCAGGAAAACCGCATAGCCGCCGCCGAAAATCAACGCCGATTTCGCTGGCCACCCTACTTCGTCAGCCGCCGCGAACGGAAACAGGGCTGCCACGAGCAAGGCGCACAGCGCGATGCCGAGCAGATAGTCCAATCGACCAAGCGGGACCGTGGAGAGCAATATTCTTCTGACCCTTGCAAATCGCATCCGCCACGCCCGCACTAATTGAATGCAGGCGATATACACATCGCAGCCGCAAGGTTCTACTTCGATGTCCCACCGAGCTCGGAAACGCCGGGGGACGCGGCGCACCGATCGACAATTCCAAAGCCGCTCGACCTTTTCGGCCAAGCCATTGCCGTCTGTTCCCCTATCGCCCGCCAATGCTATCAATTCGGAACCCACCCATGGAGCCCCCGAATGCGCGTCGTCTTCCTCTCTTCGCTGCTGCTTCTGTCCTCCTGCATACCGCACATCCCGGAGGACGTTCTCGACGCCGGCTGGTGCAGGGAGATGGCGGCGGCAAGGGCGAAGGCGACCGGCAAGGGGCGGGAAAACCTTGCCGCGGCGATGATCAAGCATGACTGCGCGGCCAAGCTCGCCGCGCCAGTCCCCCAGTGAGCCGATTGCCCTCTGAGCCGTTGTTCATCGGCCACCGGTTGCTGCGGGAAAAGAGGCCCGCTTGACGCGGGCCTCAGTTGTGTCTCGTCACCGGATAGCCGACCGGCATCTGCCAGAGCGAGATGTCGGCGATCTCCGGCTTCTTCACGCCCTCTCCCGTTTCTGCGCCGATATCGCGCAGCATACGGTCGGAGAGGTGGCTGAGCTGGTTGAGCGTCCGCTGACGCCTCCAGGCAGCAAGCAGGAAAGCGCCGACCGTGCGGCGGAAGCCGAACGTTCGAAAAAGGTCGTCCATGATCGCCGGCAAGGCGCCAGCGGTGGTCAGTTGCAATTCGCGCATGATTTTTCCCGCCGCGCAAAGCGGTCGGGTCCTCTAGATTATGGATGCGCGCGGACACGGAACTACGTTCCGGAAGCCGGTCACATCAAGTCAAAATGGAAGATACGAAAAGGCGGAACTCAGGACGCAGTTATGCGCCGAAGTAATACACAGGATTACGGCACACTCGTCGTGACGGGTGAACCATTCCACCAGAGGCGCGCATCTGAACAAAATTGATATTCATCGTATGCCTCCTCTAGTTTGAGCTCCGATTTGGCGAAAATTACACAGGATTACTTTGTCGGCAAGAGGACAATCTGCAGACGCAGGATTGAAGATGCGCCTGTTGCATGCCGGCAACACCAGCAATGCGGCGGGCTTTGTGAGCCTTGCGACCACCCCTGGTTCGGGCGTGACCGTCATCAACGGAAACGATCCCAATTGCACCGCCAATTGAACGGAGCCTTCTGATCTCGAAAACATAGGGGCGACCGACGCCGAACGGTGCCGGCGGTACAACTGGCCGAGGGTTGGTCGCGCCGACCGCTACGCCGTCGGCCCGCACTTGAGGATCGGTGATCCAGCCCTTATGGAACAGACATCAATTCGGCTCAGACCAGACGGATGTTTCCATGAATTTCGACGTTCAGGACCTCAACGGCGCCTGCCACTGCAAAACGGTTCGCTTCAATGTTCGGCTGAAGAATGGCCTCCATACGGCCCGCCGCTGCACCTGCTCATACTGCCAGCTGAAGGGCGCGGTTGCCGTCTCGGCGGCCAAAGACGGCGTGACTGTGCTTTCGGGCGGCGAGGCGCTGACCAAGTATCAGTTCAACACAAATGCAGCAGAACACTTCTTTTGCTCGAAATGCGGCATCTACACCTTTCACAAGCCGCGCTCCAACCCCGATTTCTACGGCGTCAACGCAGCCTGCCTGGAGGGCGTGAGCCCCTTTGATTTTGAAGAATTGCCGGTCAACGATGGCATCAATCATCCGATGGACACCAAGGGCTCAACCGGTCCCCGGCTCGCCGGAACCCTGCGATATTTTCCGGCCAAGTGATTCACGAGCCCTGCAAGACACGGCGCGACGGCGGCCCGGCCGTCGCGCGCGCTTGGCGACTGATCGCCGGAAGACCAATCACGCTGCCCCAGCCCTGTCTTTGCGATCCTCATCCGCCGCCCGTCCCACGGTTCAGCGGAATGCGCGCCGCCCACTGGGGTCGCAACATCGAACCGGCATATTTTGCAACGGAAACGGGCCGTGACTTTTGCCCAGAAGCCCGGACAAATGCGATCGGCGTAGATATAGGAATTGTAATCTAATCAGCGCTTTAG
>NZ_LMJM01000025.1:482423-483475 GCF_001429005.1 Ensifer sp. Root954 | reverse complement strand
TCGAACCGTGGACCCGCTGATTAAGAGTCAGCTGCTCTACCAACTGAGCTAATCACCCATCCGCGACCGCTGCGGTGTGTCCCGCTGCTGTCGTGAGGGGGCGTATAAAGGCGTTCGGTTTGGTTGTCCAGCGCCTTTGTAAAAATCTTTTGAAAAATCTCGTGGGGCTAGAGCAACCCCTGTGGAGAACTCGCCCGCTATCAACCGGGCGCGTTCCGGCCACCCCTCGCGCATCCCTGCGGATACAGGCCACAGGGGAAACGCGACAAAAGACCCGTTTGACGCGAGGCGCATGGTCGGCATACTGCAGCGAGCCGGGCACACGAAACGAGCGATGATTGGAGAGGTATCCCCATGCGCAGCACGATCGCCGCAGGAATGCTCGTCGGTATCCTTGCCGGCTTCGCCACCGAGGCGAAGGCCGAAGTGCCGTTCTTCAACGCCACCTGCCCCGGCCGTATCGAGGTCCACGCCGATCAGGGCGGTCCCGTCTTCATCAATGGCAGCCAGGCCCGTCTGAAGCGGTTCAGCAGCGATTATTACGAGGCGAGCCAAGGACGAACCACGATCTCGATCAGCGTCAACCGCGATGGTTCGCCTTCAATCAGCTATACGCGCCGGGGCGCCGGCAACGGCGTCTGCCGTGTCACGTCTGCCGGCGGCAACACACGGCCACGCCCGGAACGCCCGCCGCAATACGACGACACGCAGCAGCCGGATCGTGTCGACGCAAGGATGATGCCGCGCTTCTGCCAGGGCGAAGCGTCTGCCGCCTTCGGCGTGCGTCCCAACCGGATCACCGTCAATATGGCCTTCCGAAGCGGCCGCTACTATTGGGTGCAGGGCAACTACGATGGCGGCCGCGGCGTCACCTTCTTCAACTGCCGCTTCGACCTCAGGGGCAACTTCATCGACGTGCGCTGACGACGGGGATGATGAAGGCAAGAATCTAGCCGTTTCCGACCTCTCCGGCGGAAACGGCTGTGAGTTTATCATTGCGAGATGCAAATACCCTCTTGAGTGTGATCAGGTCGTGCGCTAAAGCGACGCCA
>NZ_LMJM01000025.1:360292-482401 GCF_001429005.1 Ensifer sp. Root954 | reverse complement strand
AGCAGCTGACTCTTAATCAGCGGGTCCACGGTTCGAGCCCGTGATCACCCACCAAAACTTCTCTTAAGACGCTGATTAAGCTGAATTTTCCAAGTCTTATGCCGACGCCTCAGACGTAGAGTTCGCCGGCCGCAATCTTCACCGCATGGCCGCCGATGCGGGCGTTGCTGATCTCGCCGCCCGAGATGTCGAGATGCAGATGGATGAAGGACGGCCGTCCCATTTCCACGCCCTGCTCGACCAGCACCGGATGATGGCCGTCGACGAACTGGTCGAAATAGTGGATCGCGCCGGAAAGGGCGGCAACGGCCGAGCCGGTTGCCGGATCCTCCAGATTGCCGGCACCAGGGCCGAACTTGCGGGCGTGAAAGCGCGCCGTGTGGTTCACGCCGCCGCGACAATAGACGTAAGCCGCGGCCAGCCGTCCCTCGGCCATCGGCGTCAGTTGCTCCCAGCGCAGCGAATCGAACTCGATCGACGAAGCCGCCGCCACATCATGCACCGGCACCATGACGAAGGGTGCGCCCGCGCTCCAGAACGACGGCACGTGATTCTCGAAACCGATCTGCGAGAGTTTCAGGCTTAGCGCATCGGCGATCGCCTGCCGGTCGAAGCGTGCGTCGAGCCTGACCGATTTTCGCGGCAGGTCGAATTCGGCAAAGCTCGCCTGCCCGGGCTTGAGCCGCACGGCGCAGCGCACCGGCCCTACCTTCTCCTCCAGCACCTGCACGAGGTCGAAGCCTTCCTCGGTCGCGCCACGCTGGGCCTCGGCGATCGCAATTGCCGCACCGACGGTCGGATGGCCGGCAAAGGGCAGTTCCTGGGCAGGCGTGAAGATCCGGAGCTTCGCCGTATGCGCCGCACCGCCGGGCCTGCGGATAAACACCGTCTCCGACAGGTTGAATTCCTGCGCGATCGCCTGCATCGCTTCATCGTCGAGCCAGTCGGCACCGAAGACCACGGCCAGCGGATTGCCTTCCAGTCGCCTGTCGGTGAAGACGTCGTAGATCGCGTAGCTGAGCGCCATTCATGTCCCCTTGCGAATATGCGCGAACTTTGCAGCGTCGGGACGCGGGCGGCAAGGCTTAAAAGCGCCGGTACACAGCTCGGCGCGGATCACGTTTTCTTTAGCTCCGGCTCCGGCAGCACGCTACGCCGCTCACGCGGCCAAAAACCCTCCCGGCCGCAACCGGCGCGCATCCGCCGCCGCGCGGCCGCGTGGCGACCCCCGCTAAAACGCACAAATACAAGGAGATGCGACGTCCCGTTGATTCGAAATCAGAGCGGCTTCTCGCGCCGAAACAGCCAGTCGAGGATCGGCGGTATGAAGGGCGGATAGTTGTGCGCCACGGGATCCGGGCCGAAAACCGCGATCGCCTCGTCAATCTCCGGCTCCGGGTCCGCGGCAATGTGCTCCGCCACGCGCGCAACCAGCGCTGCCGCCGTCTCCGGATAGCGATAGACGCGGATGAGCGTCACGGCGCGGCCCATATGCAGCAGGTGATAGCCGGGCTCCACGGTCGCGAGCGAAAGGTCGATGCCGGTTTCTTCCATCGCCTCGCGGCGGATATTGCCGTCGATGTCGCAGCCGCCATCGACGATATCCTCGGGCTCGAGCGAACCGGAGGGGCTGTAGACCCGGCCCGGATTGGCGGTGTGCCCGCCCATGCGCACGAGGATCAGCGCACCATCGGAAGAAAGGATCGCCGGCATGGCGAAGAGATGAAAGGCACTCTTTGCTCGCGTCTTCCGCCACCAGAGAAAGGTCGAATAGGGCACCACATGCCCCTCGCCCCGCAGCCGGCCGTCCGCGATGCGAAGCGCCCTGAGCAACACCATCCGCCCGTCGAAGAGGTGCGGGTTGGCGGTAATCTCCCGTTGCCAGTTTTCCTGCGCGCGCTCCACCTCCTCCTGGTGAAACGGATGCGCCGCGCCGGTAACGCGGACATCCACCGCATCGATCGGGATGATGACGCCTTCATCCGGCCAGGCGTCCGTGTTGCTTTCAAGCGCGCTCATGCTCACACATCCAGGGTGATGGCCACGGGGCAATGGTCGGACGCCTTCGGCCGGTCCCAGCCGGTGCGCGGATAGCGCTCCACCTCCAGATCAGGCGGAAAGATCGTGCGGAACGGCTGGCCGCCGCGAATGACCTCGGGCACCTGGTGCGCGTTGCGCTTGGCAAGCGCCGGCGAAAGCCAGATATAGTCGAGCTGGCAGAGATGCCGCTCCTGCGGCCCGCGGCTGTGGAACAGCGTCCAGCGATCCATCACCGGACGGCGCAGCATCGGGTTCTCGACAAAGCCGTCGCGGGTGAAGACGTCGAGCGAACTCGTCTCCTCCTCATGCGGCACGAACTGGTAGCCGGTGCGCCGGTCGCCGAGGATGTTCACCTTCTCCTGGTAATCGTTCATGTCGCCGCAGATCGCGAACATCTTGTCGGCCGTCTTCCCGCGGCCGAAGCGGCTTTCGATGATGTGGCGCACAGCCGAGGCTTCGGCCACGCGCAGCGGCATCGTCGCCTGCCGGCCGTCGAGCCCTTCGCGCGCCGGCCCCATCGACTTGAAATGCACCACGTAGAGCGTCAGCGGCCGCCCGCCGATCCTTAAGTCCAGCTCCAGGCAGTCGCGCTTGAAGATCCGGTCGGCCGGACGGTTGGTAAGCGCTATTCTGTCGTTGAAGAGGTCGAGGTCCTCATAGGTCAGCCCCGCATGGCTCTTCACGTCGAGGCATTCGATCGGCTGGCCGTCGCGCGTCTCCTCGCGCATCAGCACGGCGACGTCGATCCCGCGCGAATCATTGCCCTCGATCAGGTACTTCTGGCGATAGCCGTTGCCGACCATGCGAAAAAGGTAGTTGTATTCGAAGGCCTGCAGCGAGGCCATGTTGTCGGCTTCCTGCAGGCAGAGGATATCGGCATCGCAATCGGCAATCGCGAGCGCCGACATCTGCCGCGTATCGTCCGTATGCGCAATCGTGCGCGCCTCCTCCAGCCGCTGGTACTCGGCTTCCGTCTTCACGTCGAAGAGCCGGAGCACGCGGTCCTGTTTCAGCTGGTTGCGAAAGCCGGAAAAATCGAAGCGGCTCAAAAGGTTTTCGATGTTGAAGGTGGCAAGGCGAAGCGACATTTATCAATTCCGTGGCATGAAATGCGGGGAGCTTAAGCAATTCCAGGAAAAGTGTGAAACGGTTTCCGTCCGGAATTGGTCATCTCAAAAAGCAATTCCAGGAAAAGTGCGAAGCGGTTTTCCGTCCGGAATCGCGCCATCTCAAAAAGCAATTCCAGGAAAAGTGTGAAGCGCTTGTCCGTTCGGAATTGCGTCGCCTCAAAAGCAATTCGAGGAAAAGTGCGAAGCGGTTTTCCGTCAGGAATCCATTGAAATCCCGTACACACCGGCGGCCTCCAGCTTCGAGCGCGACCTATCGCGTGGGACCGCCGCCGCAAATATGATCCATGTCATCCAGAACACGAACCAATGTGCTCATATGGCATTATCGCGTTGTCTCTTGCACTTGTTGGAGGATGGGGTTGAACACGGAAATCGAAATCAAGCTCGAGCTTCTCCCTGAAGATCTCGATCGCTTCGCCGCATCCGGGCTTCTGGGTGAGCCGGCGCGCGTCGAAAGCCAGCGGTCCGTCTATTTCGATACGCGCGCCCGCGACCTGTTCCAGTCGGGTTTCACGCTGCGCATCCGCACGGTCGGTTCTGCCCGCACCCAGACGATCAAGGCGACGGGAGCGAGCGCCTCGGTTTTCGCCCGGCCGGAATGGGAGCAGCCGCTGGACAGCGACGAGCCGGTGGTCGACCACACCACGCCGCTTGCCGCCCAGTTCGACCTCGAGCCAGGCGATCTGCAGGCGCATTTTGCCGTCGATGTCGAGCGCACCACCTGGAAAGTGAAACAGGATGGCGCCGACGTCGAGGTCGTGCTCGACCGCGGCCTGATCACCGCGGGCACCCGCCAGACCGCGATCGGCGAGATCGAACTTGAGCTCAAGGACGGCGCGCCCGAGGCGCTCTTCACGCTCGCCCGCCGTATCGAGGCGATCGTTCCCATCCGCTTCGGCGTCATGTCCAAGGCGGAGCGCGGCTTCCGTCTCATCGATGCCGAGCAGATGGTCTTCAAGGCCGAGCCGGTCGAACTCGACCGCGAGATGCGGGTGGCAAAGAGCTTCCGCACGGTCGCCCTTGCCTGTCTTCGCCACCACCGCCTGAACGAAGACGTGCTGCGCGTGCGCCAGAACCCGGAGGCCCTGCACCAGGCTCGCGTTGCCCTTCGGCGCCTGCGATCGGCCTTCTCGCTCTACAGGGATTTGTTTCAGGACGACGAAAGTACGCGCCTGAAAGGCGAGCTGAAGTGGCTGGCGGGCGTCTTCGGCAAGGCCCGCGACGTCGACGTTCTCCTGGCCCGCGCATCCCAGCCGGAACTTGTCGAGTGGCTGAAGACAGCCCGCGCCGCCCGCTATCGGGAGGTGTTCGCGGCGCTCGATGACGGACGCGGCCGCGCCCTCATGCTCGATCTCCACCAGTGGCTGCACTGCGGCGCCTATCTTTCATCGCCGCCCGCCGAACTTCACGATCGGCCCGTGACCGATTTTGCCGAGGCCGTGCTCGACCGCGAGCGCCGGAAGCTGAAGAAGCACGGCCGCGCGCTCGCCAAGATCAACGACGAGGAGCGGCACGAGGCCCGCAAGGACGCCAAGAAGCTGCGCTATGCCGCCGAATTCTTTGCGACACTGTTCGACGACAAGCGTGGCGCCAGGCGCCACAAGCGCTTCACGGCCGCAATGGCCGCACTGCAGGATGAACTCGGCACGCTCAACGATCTGGTTTCGGCGCCGAATGTGCTCGGCGAGATCGGCCTCGAAGATCACCCGGACGCCGGAACGCTCGTCGTTCAGGCCAACAAGGACAAGCTCATCGACCGCGCGCAGGCTGCGCTCGACGACGTGATCGACGTCAAGCGCTTCTGGCGTTGAGCATGCCGGGCAAACCGACGTCGGTTTATCCCGGCACCTTGGCCACCCTCATGCCGCAACCGTGATCTTCGGCGGCTGCCAGGTGCCGTCGAGGATCGCGTCCTTGCCCCAATAGGCGCGAATGTAGAGCGAGAAGATTCCGTGCGGCGCCGGCAGCCAGTTGCTGTCCTTCTCCCCGCCGGGGCGCTCGGCGCTCACATAAAGCGTCAGCGAGCCGTCGGCATTGCGCTTCAGCCTGTCGCTCTTGGTGCCCAGCGAATAGCGCTTGAAGTCGTTGGTGTGGAAGAGGTGCTTGTCGTCATAAAGGGTCAGCGACCAGAAGCCGTTGACCGGCGGTTCCTGGCCGGGCGCAAAGGTGATCTCGTAGAGTTTCACGCCGGTCAGCTGGTCGCCGGCGCCGTCGAAGTCGGTATAGAAATACTGCGTCTCGCTCGGCCGGTTGTTGAACATGTTCGACTTGGCGGTGCCGGTCCGGTTGAAGTAGTCGATCCCCCATTGCGCATTGTTGACCGAGCGGTTCCAGCCATTGCCGGCCGGCAGCCCGTTGCGCTGCCATTCCAAGAAGGGGTGGATGACCTTGTTCTCGGTCTCGATCGCGGTGTCGACGAGCATGCCCCGAAGCTCGGGATCCCGCTCGGCCGCGTCGAGCAACAGGCGGAACTGGGCAAAAAGCGCCTCCTCCCCCGGCAGCGGATCGACCGCGGCGATGGCGTCGCCGAACTGGTCGAAGAACGTCTCCGGCGTCACCCATTTGGTTTCGGCGTCGGTCGCGCCGCCGTTTAAGGGCGGAGCCGGAATGTCGGTCAGCTTTGCCCATTCGATCGTCTTCGCCTCGCCGGTAAACTCTTTCAGCGGATAGAAAACCACCTGGTTGATCAGCGGCTGGACCGCCTGGTTGTCGTCGCTCACATCGGTCTGGAAGATGCGGGGAATGGCGCTCGCAAGCGATGTCGGGGAGCGGATGATGTCGGTGATGCCGGCGGGCTTCAGCCCGTCCCAGTCGGGGCCGACAAGAAGATAGAAGCCGGGCCGCGTGCCATAGGGCTTGCCGAGCTGGCCGAACTGATCGGTGCGGGCATCGTAGAGCGAATAGAGCCAGAAGCGGTCGCCGAAGTCGGGCACCTGCGCGACGACGGGCTCATCGTCGAGCTCGAAGAAACCGAGGCCATAGACGACGTCCTGGTTGGGGCATGTGACGAAGGTTTCCGACGGCTCGATATAGTCGTGCAGCATGCCCACCTGGCCGCGCGGGGCCACAGGCGAAAGGCCACCGAGCAGACCCGCATAGGGCGCCTGGGTGACCTTGGCCCTGCGGTTCAGCATGTTGACGATCGGCCAGCCCCAGATATAGGCCATCTGCCCGATCGTACGGGCATAGCCTGGATGCATGGCAACACCGGTCACCGGCAGCGTCGGCGCTCCCGGCCCGAGCGCTTGCTGCGCCTCGGCGGGCGTGGCCGAGGTAACGACCGAGGCGGCGGTCAAAGCCGCCGGAACGGCCGCGCCGGCACCGATCGCGGCAAGCGAGGCTGCTCCGATCCCGCCTTTCATCATGTCGCGTCGAGTGATTTCAAGATTGCTGCCGGATGTTTTCATCATCGTCTCCAGGCGTCCTGATCAATCAGCTTTCGAAAGGCACCCGCACAGGCGCCCCGTTTTTGGCACACCGTCCATCTCGCCCGGCTCGTCCTCGCGCCGGGAAACCGGCCTTTCGCCCTCACCCGTGACGGTTCAGGACACGGATCGCTCGCAAGAATGGTTCTCTGTTTTTTTTCCTCAACTGCGGCATTTCAATGCCCAGCAGCACGGGTCCGCACAGGGCCGTCGGACACCGCGCGTGAGGACCGCTATCCTGCCGAAACAAGCCGTTCGGCGAAAGTACGTAACTGTTAAAATACGATGCAAATGACCACGCAAAGCAGGGCGATCTTCCTTTCACCGATCGCCCCCGCCTTGAGGAACCGTCGCAGGCTCAGCGGCGGCCGTCCTGCGCCGCTATCGCCCTTTCGATCCTCAGCGCCAAGTCATCACTCACCGGCACCATCGGTAGGCGCATCTCCGGGCTGTCGATCAGCCCCGCGCGCCACAGCCAGTGCTTGATCGGGCCGGGGCTCGGCTCGGCAAAGAGCAGCCGCGGCAGGTCGGCAAGGCGCTGCCATGCGGAAAGCGCCCCCGCCTGGTCGCCGGCAAGCAGCCTGTTGCGAACATCGGCGAAGGCTGCCGTCTGCACATGGGCGGACGCCGTGATCCCGCCTTCGGCCCCTTGCGTCAGCGCCGTGTAGAACAACGGGTCCTCGCCGGTCAGTACGGCGAAATCGCGCGGCTTGTGGCGGATGAGATCGAAGGATTGCGTCGCATCCGCCGAACAATCCTTGACGCCGACGATGTTTCTCCGTTCCGCCAGTTGCAGCATCGTCTCGTTGCCGAGGTTGACGCCCGTCCGGTAGGGAATGTTGTAGATCAGGATCGGCCGGTCCGTGGCATCAGCAAGGGCCGAGAAATGCGCAAACAGCCCCCGCTGCGACGGCCGCGTGTAATAGGGGCAGGCAATCAGATAGCCATCGACGCCCCAAGCGGCCACCCGCTCCAGCGCCTTCACCGACTTCCGCGTATCGCTGCCGGCAAGCCCGAAATAGACCGGGATGCGCCGGCCGGACCCAGCCAGGGCCTGATTGGTGATCGCAACCACCCGCTCGCACTCCGCCTCGTCGAGCGCCATGCCCTCGCCCGTGGTCGCGCCGAGAATGAATCCATCGATCGGCTCGGCCGCATAGTGGACGACCAGCCGGCGGAGTGAGCGCTCGTCCAGTTCACCATTGCGAAAGGGCGTGATCAGCGGCAGCCAGAGGCCGCCAAGGCCCGGCGATTGCGTTGAAGCTGTGCTTTCCATGAAATTCCATCTCCTTGAAGAAACCGGAGACGGAGAGCGCAAGCGAAAACCCCGTCCGAACCGGCGGGGTCGATCTGGTCCTTGTGCTTGCTATGCTCTGCGCGCAACGACCGACAGCCCCGGGTGCGGGGCTTTTTTCGCAGTCGTCAGTTTGGCGAGGCGGCAGGTCATGGGCGCGAAGGTCGAACAGTCCGGCTGCATTGTCAAGGAGGACCCGCTCCTAGCGACGACGTGCCTGCGCTCCCCGATCGTCGCAGCAACGCCTCGATCTTGCAATTTTCAGTTGTTTACAGTTACTTGGCCGCATCAAATCCAATCTTGCAGCAGGCCTGGCGAAGGCTGCTGAAGATTGCATGACACCGTGCGCGGCACGCGCTTCGACAGGCTGATACAGCGCTCGCCGGCAATCCAACCCGCTTAGCCCAAACTTGAGCTTCCGCTCAGTCCGGACATGAGCTTCCGCTCAGTCCGGACATTCCGCGCCGGTCTCCACCCAGGCCGTGATCAGCGCGGCGAACTCCGGTTGCGAACCGGGCGGCGCGCTGCGGCCCTCACCCGGATGCCAGGCCCAGCCGACCAGGTGATCCTCGCCCATGTGCTTGATGAGATCGGCATGGGAGCGGTTGCCGTTACGCTCGGTGTCCTTCACCTGTTCGCAGATCTCGCGAACGGTGAGGCCCTGCCAGGCCATGCTTTCGGGCGCCAGCTGCCAATGGGCGTTGCCGGGGATGGACTTCAGCCGGCTGCCGACGATCGCCCGGTTCTCCGCGCCGTGGCAGGTGCTGCAGGCAAGGCCGGCCGGCCCCATCGAACTGTCGGCGGCGATCATCAGTGGCACATGCGGATGCATGTCCTCGCCCTGCGTCGGGCTGCGCGTTGCCGGGTGACAGTTGATGCAGCGCGGATGGGTGAGCACCCGGCTCGCCTCGGCAAAGATCGCCTTCGAGCGCTGGCGCGCATCGGTGATCGAGGCAAAGTCGGCCGCGCCTTTCAAGGCGCCGCCGCTGGCGGTTTCGGCAAAACCGCTGACCGGCTCGAAAGTGGCGATGAGACCTGCCGCCACGAGCGCGGATGCAAGCGAAAGAGCAAGGGCGGGCCTGTTCATGGTCACACCCTCCTCAGGTCGCCCTGGTCGATCGGCAGGGTTCTGAGCCGCTTCCCGGTCGCCATGAAGATCGCGTTCAGAAGCGCCGGCGCCACGCCGGGCGTGCCCACTTCGCCGATGCCGCCGGGCGCCTCGGCGCTCGGCACGATATGCACCTCGATCGGCGGCGTCTCGTGAATGCGCAGGACAGGCGCATCGTCGAAATTCCCTTCGACCACCGCGCCGTTTTCGACGGTGATGCGCCCGTAAAGTGCCGCACTCAGGCCGTAGACGACGCCGCTCTGGATCTGTGCTTCGACCGTGTCCGGGTTGATCACCTGGCCGCAATCGACCGCGCAAACGATACGCTCGGTCTTGAACCTGCCGTTCCCGTCGAGGCTGACTTCGGCGACCATCGCTGCGAAGCTGCCGAAATCCTCGGCAACCGCGATACCCCGCCCCCTGCCCTTGGCAAGCGGGGTCGACCAGCCGGCCTTCTCGGCTGCAAGGTCGAGCGCGCCGAGCAGCCGCGGCTTGTGCTGCAGCAGCCGCCGTCGGTATTCGAGCGGATCGATGCCCGCCAGTTCCGCCAGTTCGTCGATTCCGCATTCGACCGGGGGAATGTTGCGGGTGGCGCCGACACCACGCCAGTTACCGGTGAGCATGCCATCCGGCGCCTCTTGGCGGGCAAAATCGGTCTGCCTGTTTTCGATCGCATAGGGCGTTTCGGCCCCTGCCATCTGGTCGAGGTCGACACCGTCCTTGGTAAAGCCCGGGAACCAGCGCGCCATGACCGACGGGCCGATGACCCGGTGCCGCCAGGAGACCGGCATGCCGTCGGCCCCGAGCGTCGCCGTCACCTTGCTGTAGTTGAGGTAACGATAGCAGTCGTGACGGATGTCCTCCTCCCGGCTCCAGGTCACTTTCACCGGGCCCTTCACCTGCTTGGCGATCTTCGTCGCGAGGATCACGCCGTCGACATCGAGCCTGCGGCCAAAGCCGCCGCCGAGCAAGTGGTTGTGCACCACCACCTTTTCGACCGGCAGGCCGGTCACGTCGGCCGCCGCCTGCCGTGCCCGGCTCATGATCTGCGTCCCCACCCAGACCTCGCAGCCATCGGGGCGCACATGCACGGTGCAATTCATCGGCTCCATGGCGGAATGGGTCAGGATCGGCATGCGGTAGACGAATTCGTGCACCGGCCCATGCTCGGCCTCGGCCTTGGCGACATCGCCTTCGCTGACATGCGGCAGAGCCTTGCCGTCGATCGCCGCATCCATGAGGTGCTCGAGTTCGGCTTGCGAAACCGAGGCGCTCGGCCCCGGATCCCATTCGATCGAAAGGGCCGCGAGCCCCTTCCGCGCAGCGCCGGTATTGTTGGCGACGACCGCGACGGCCTCCTCGATGCGGACCACCTGGCTGACGCCCTTGATCGCCATGGCCGGGGCCTCGTCGACTGAGCGCAGCTTGCCGTTGAAGTGCGGACAGATCGCGATCGCCGCATAGGAGACGCCATCCGGGCGGGCATCGATGCCGAATTTCGCGGTGCCGTTCACCTTCTCCGGGCTGTCGAGACGATGCACCGGCTTGCCGATCACCCGGTAGCTGGACGCCGGCTTCAGCGGCACCTCCTGCGGCACGACTTCAGAGGCCGCAGCCGCAATCAGGCTGCCATAGGCGGCGCGCCGGCTGCCGGCGGTCTCGACCACATGTCCCGCCTCGGCCTTGCAGGCGTCCGGCGAAACGCCCCAGTCGCGCGCCGCAGCACCGATGAGCATGATGCGGGCCGCCGCACCCGCCTTGCGCATCTGCTCGTAGACACCGCGGATCGCAAAGGAACCGCCGGTGATCTGGTCGCCCAGCAGCGGATTGGCATATTGCTTGGGGTCGGCCGGCGCATGTTCCAGCACCACCTGGTCGAGCCCGACCTCCAGCTCTTCGGCAAGCATCATCGCGACCGCCGTATAGATGCCCTGCCCCATTTCCACCGAGGGCATGACGAAGGTGATCTTGCCTTCCTGGGGAATGCGGATGAAGGCGTTCGGCGAAAAGGGCTCGCCCGCTGCGACGGCAGCCTGCGGCCTGAACCCGATCACCAGCCCCGCGCCGGTCAGCGATGCGCCGATCAGAAGCTGGCGGCGCGATAAGGAAAGGTTCGTTCTGTCGAAGATGGACATGGCATCACCCCCGCGCCGCAAGCTTGATGGCTGCACGAATGCGCGGATAGGTGCCGCAACGACAGATGTTTCCGGCCATGACGGCATCGATGTCGTCGTCGGTCGGCGTGGGATTGGCGGCAATGAGCGCGGTCGCCGACATGATCTGCCCGGATTGACAGTAGCCGCACTGCACCACGTCGATGTCGAGCCAGGCCTGCTGCACCCGTTTGCCCTCGGGCGTGTCGCCGATGGCCTCGATCGTGGTGATCGGTTTCTCCGCCGCCTCTGACACCGGCATCACGCAGGAGCGCGCCGCCTGGCCGTCGACATGCACCGTGCAGGCGCCGCACATGGCGATGCCGCAGCCGAATTTGGTTCCGGTAAGCCCTATCGTGTCGCGCAGGACCCAGAGCAGAGGGATATCGCCGTCCACATCGACGGCATAGCTCTTTCCATTGACCGTGAGGTTGTAAGGCATGCGACCATCGGCCCCTCAGGGCCGCTCCCCTGTACATGCGAAGGCGCGAAAATACCAACAAGGGCGACGATCGGCCAAATTACATTCTTGTGAGGTCCCGTCGGGAAAATCCCTCCGCCGCCGCCGCCGGACACCATGCGTAGAGGAACGAGCGCTGCTGAAACGAAATCGGGATGCGCCGCGGCTGGTGACCAGCTCAGGCACATCCCGATGATATCAATAGGTTTTTTTAGCCGAAATCAGAGGAGATTGGTCTCGACGTCGATGTTGCCGCGCACTGCCTTGGAGTAAGGGCAGATATCATGGGCGGCGTGGATGATGTCGTGCGCAACGTCGCGGTCGAGACCATCCAGGCGAACGTTCAGGCGGGCACGCAGGAAATAGGAGCCGTCGTTGACGTTGAGATCGATCTCGGTATCGACCTGCGGCCCGGCCGGGAGCTTCACCTTGCGCTGCAGCGCTGCGAGCTCGATCGCGCCCAGGTAACAGGCCGACCAGGCGGCACCGAACAGGTTTTCCGCGGCCGGATGCGGCTGGGTGAGCTTGAGTTCCAAAGTGCCGTCTTGGCTGATGGTGCCGCCGTCGCGGCCGCTGGTGTTGTGGGTCTTGCCGGTGAAAAGAAGCTTCTCGGTCATGTCATTTCCTCTCTGTTTGATTTTTTATCGGATCCGCTTTAATCGGATGCGATGTTTATAGATGAAGCGTGAAGCACCGTCAACACCATTGCGATTTAATCGGATACGATTTATATTAAGTGCAGACAACGAAAAGGAAAAAAGATTCCCATGTCCACGTCCAAGACTGCCAAGGACCCTGGCACTGCATCGGCCAAGGGCGGCAAGAAGCTCTCGAACTTCCTGTGCTTTGCGATCTACTCGGCAAATCTTGCCTTCGGCCGCGCCTACAAGCCCCTGCTCGACAAGCTGGGCCTCACCTATACCCAATACGTGACCCTCGTGGCGCTGTCGGAAGAGGACGACCAGACGGTGAGCACGCTTGGTGAAAAGCTCTTTCTGGAATCGAACACGCTGACGCCGATCCTGAAGAAGCTCGAGGCTGACGGTTACCTTCAGCGTCGCCGCGATCCCGCGGACGAACGCCAGGTGCGACTGACGCTGACGCCGGCCGGCCAGGCGGTGGTGGATGCCGAGCCGGGTGCTGCGCTGACCGACGTGATCGGCCTCGGTGACGACTTTGAGACGGTGCAGCGGTCGGTGGCAAAGCTGCGCGACAACCTGCTAGGCGCTGGTCAGCCCGGAAACCGGAAATAGTGAAGGTCGCTGAAACGCCCGCCTGCCGCTGCCGCGATTATCGCTCGCGCAAAGGCCGGCACGGCGATTGGAGCGGCCAGCATCACGCGCAAGGGCGGCTCTCCGCCGCCCTTGCCGCTTGGCCGGATCAGGCACTCAAGCGCTCACGCGGCACCATCATTTCCGCCGCTTTGGCGTAACCGCCGTCCATGCCGTCGAGAAAATGTAAGTGCGCATCCGGTCGCGCCGACGGCACAAGGCAGGTCATCAGCGCGTGGCTCTGCCGATGCAGCCCGAAGATCACCTCGCCGCGCGCCTTGGCGGCCGCAAGGATCGCCTCGATGCGGTCGATCTGCTCCGTCGTGCAATCCACCGTCAGGCGCAGGCCGTCGTCATATTTGCGGAAATCGGAACTGGCGGCCACTCCCGCCCAGCGCTCGGGCGCAACCCGCACCCGCGCGTCCTTCGGCACACCCATTTCCTCCGGCAGAGGATGCGACTGCCGCGGCCCTTGATCGAAGACAGCGATCACCGCGCGCGCCACGGCGGCAAAGCGCTCGGGCGTCACTTCATCGGCGGGTTCGGCCAGCAGCGACAGGATCTGCCCCTGCCGGCTTGGAAACGGCCGCCATTCGCAGGCAAGGCCGGTCAGATCCGGTTCGGCTCCATGGCTTTCCGGCGAAAGCAGGTAGCGCCCCTCTTTCAGCTGCCGCTCCGCCCATTTAAGCCCACCGCCGGCAAACATCGCATAGGTCGCGTTTTCCGATGCGGCATAGCGGGCGATGCGCACATCCTGGCCATGTTCCCTGATATCCCGGACCGTCAGCAGGCCGACGCGCAAATCGAGACCAAACCGGTCCCTTGCGAAGGCGGCGAGCTGCCGCAGCGCCGAAGCTGCCATTGCCGCCCCGCCGGGCGCCAGCGCAAAGGCCGCGCCATCGCCGCGAAACACGAAGGGAAAATCGAAATCGCCGCGCGCATTGCCGATGGCGGCAATCGCCGAAGCGCCGACATAGTTGACGTCCTCGTAGCGCCCGGCCCGGATCGCGCCGGTGGAATTCACGACGTCGGTGATCCCGATCAGCCAGTCGTCCGGCAGCGGCTCGTAGACATCGGGATCGAGCACGCGGGAAAACTCGCGATAGGCGCGAACGGGCGTAGCGTCACCAGTGTTGTGCATGTCCATTCTCCGTACCGACGAACCGAGCAAACCTCTTGGCCGCCTGCCTCCGGCAAGCGCCTCCGATCATCCGGCACCGCCAAATTAGATCGGACGCGATATAAATACCGAGCAACAGCGGAATGTCAAGATGACACTATTAAATCGGATACGATAATAATGGCCACGAATCCCCGCGATCAAGCCGAAACGCTAAAGGTCAGGAAATCGCCACGACCTCGAGCTCCTGGTCGCCGACCGTGACGAGGTCGCCCACTGCCTTGTCCATGAGGATGCGTGCCACCGGCGAGACATAGGAGATCGATCCCGCCTTGGGGTCTGCCTCGTCCTCGCCGACGATCCGGTATTTTTGTACCCGCCCGTCGTCCCGGCTGAAGGTCACCGTGCTGCCAAAGGCGACGATCTCGTTGGAGGCAGGTTCGGGCATCAGCTGTGCGGTGCGCAGCCGTTCGGAGAGATAGCGCACGTCCCGCAAGGGTCCCGCCTGCTGCCGCCGCTTTTCGTTCACGTCGTCGATCGTGGCTGCCGCTTCATAGGCGACCCGCGCCTCCTGCATCTGCGCCTCCAGCGCCGTCAGCCCCGCCTTTGTCACCAGGTTCGGATGCGGGGAAACCGCCCGGTCCGGCAGCAATGTCTCGGCGGCGGTTTCGGCACTTTCTTCCTTGGTGAAGGCAACGCTCAATCTTCAAAACTCCGTATCGCGGGCAAGAGGCCGGCTTCATATCGGCCCCGGACCGGCCTATCAACACTATAAGCCGCTTGCCCGCCCGCCGGCCACCGGAATGTCCACCTGCTGCCGCGTGGCCGAAGCCGGGCCGCGATTGCACCACGCGTGCATCCTGCCCTCTCCTAGTCGCCGCCGGAGACCACCAGCTTTTGCTTGGCGCCGCCGCCCGAACGCGCAATCGCATCCACGACCCGCACACGGAACTCCGCGGGTTCGGCTTCCACCGCCTCGAGTGCCGCACGCACGCCCAGTTCGACGGCAGCGTGGACGGCGGCCGCATCGGCGCCTTCAAACACGGCGATCGCGATTTCCAGACCATCCGGCAGTTGCACGAACTGGAATTGCCGCACCCCGGCCGCACCCGTCAGCGGCGAGCGAAGCCGGTGGGCGTGCACATTGACGGTTCCGCCACCGCGCCTGGGCAGCCGCAGCGTCTCTTCCCTCCGCCCGGCAATCGACCCGATCCGCCAGAACGGCAGGCCGCAGCGGCACGGCTCGGTCGCCATCGCCACGATGTCGGAGATCTCGTAGCGCACCAGCGGCAGCGCGCGATTGGCAAGGGTCGTCACCAGCAGCTTCTCGCCCTCCACGCCGTCGGGTACCGGGCGGTCGTCTCCGTCCACCACCTCGAAGACGAAGCTGTCTTCGGCGAGATGCAGCCCGTCGCCAAGCAAGCATTCGTGGCCCATGGGTCCCGCCTCGGTGCAGACATAGCTGTCGGCGATGGCCGCCTGCCAGGTCTCGGCCGCAAGCTCGCGCACCTCCTCCGTCAGCGTCTCGGCGCTGGTTCGGAAAAGCCGCGGCCTGATCTTCAGCCGCCCCGCCTGCTGCTCGCCCACCAGGACACGCACGAAGGACGGATAGGTCGAGATCACCTCGGGCTGGTTCAGGTTGAGGCCCTCCACGATCTCCTCGATCGGCATCAGCACGTTGAACCGGGGCGCCGGCGGCCTCAACGCCCGAAGCTCCACGCCGATATGGTAGGAAATATGGACCGGCGACGAGGCGAATATGGCAACACTGCGCGTCGTCTCGTCGATGCCGACGATCGCCTGGAAACGCACCATGTTGGCGATGGCCGATAGCCAGGCTGCGGGATCGAAGACCGCGACCCCACGCTCGCCGGTCGTGCCGCCCGTGGCAACGGCTCTGTATTCACCAAGCAGAAGCGAGCCGGAAGACTGTCCGCCGAGATGCCCCTCGACCAGTTGCCGGCTCAGCCTCGGGTCGGTAACGATCCGGTCGAAATTCTCCATAAGCGCCCGCTTCGTCAGCACGGGCAGGTCCTTGAGTGCGGCCCCCTGCGCCAAGCGGTCGCCAATGGTTTCGCGATAGTAGGGTGACGCACTGACCGCATGCTTCAGGGCGGATTGCAGCGCGCCGCCTTGAAACGATCGCAACAGCTCCCGCGACCATTCCGAGCGCAGCAGACGCTCCCGTGCCGTCTTCAGCAGAAGGTCGCGATCGAGCGTCGGAGACGCGGCGGTGACTGGCGACATCGGATCAATCCTCGTGTCCTGCTTCAGCCTGGAACCGCGCCAACTGCAACCGGGCACGGTCAAAAGGTCCGCATGCGGACGAACCGTCGCTCCGGCAGATGGAACCGGAGCCCCTTGCCGCGGAAAGCGGAATCGGCCCGCCTGCCCGCTGCAACCGGGATTTGCGGCGAAACGTCCAATTGCACCTCAGGGCCTTGATTGTATCGCGAAGGCGGGGATCTATGCGACTGCAACGCGGAATACCCGCCCCGCCCCCAGTCTCGACGCAGGGCGACCAAGCTTCGGCCGGATTCGTCGCGGCACGATCAGGAGGAGAAAAGCAGTTGGCCGAGCCGTTTGTCGTCTACGGAGCCTCAGGCTCAGGATCGGTTCCGATCGAGGCCGTTTTGAGCCTCATCGGCGTGCCCTACCGCGTCGAGGAACACGCCCCCTGGAAAGGAAAGCAGGAGGCGGACAGGCTGGCGCGCATCAATCCCCTGCGCCAGGTTCCGGCCCTCGCACTCCCGACCGGCGAACTGATGACCGAAAGTGCCGCGATCCTGATCTGGCTTGCCGACGCACACCCTCAGAGCCGTCTGGCCCCGGCGATAACCGACCCAAAACGGCCGGCGTTTCTCCGATGGATGACCTTCGTATCCGCCGCCATCTACGCGCTCTATTGGATCACCGACAACCCGTCCCGCATCGCCGAACGGGAAGAAGACCACGCAACCGTCAAGGCCCGCGTGTTCGACCGCGTCGCCCATTGCTGGCAGCGAATGGGCGCGGAACTGCAACCGGGCAAATACCTTCTCGGCGATGAACTGTCGGTCCTCGACCTCTACGTCGCCACTGCCTCGCGCTGGTCACCCGGCCGCCGCCGCTTCTACGAGGTCGCCCCGACCCTTGCCGACATCGTCCGCCGCGTCGATACCGATCCGAAGCTCGCGACGCTCTGGGCGGAACGCTTTCCGTTTACCGAGGGCTGGGAGCGTTGAGGGCAGGAAACCTCGTTGATGTCGTCGCTGCAGCCGCAGCGCGATGGACATCCGGCCGATCGCTCAGAGCGGCATTCTGCCCTCCACGATGGCCCTGAAATAGGCCACGCCGAAAGGAATGGCATCGTCATTGAAATCGAACCGCGCGTCATGCACCGACGCGCTGTCGCCATTACCGATCAGCATGATGTTGCCGGGGCGCGCTTCGAGCATGAAGGCAAAGTCCTCCGAGCCCATCAGCGGCTCCAGGGCGTCGTTGACGTGCGCGTCTCCGACCAGGGATCGCGCCACGCTGACGGCAAAGGCGGTCTCTCTTCCATGGTTCACGGTCGGCGGAAACATGCGTTTGTAGGTGACCGTGGCGCTGGCTCCGTAGGCCTCGGCAATCCGTTGCGCGATGGAGGTAACGCGCGCCTCTATCAGGTCTCTCGTGCCGGGATCGTAGGTCCTGGTCGTCCCGCCCATCTCGGCCGATTGGGGGATGACGTTGCCGGCCTTGCCTCCTGCCATCCAGCCGACCGTGACCACGGCGCACTGACGCGGATGGACGTTGCGGGAGACGATCGTCTGCAAGGCCAGAAGTATATTGGCGCCGACCACCAGCGGATCGACGCTGACGTGCGGGGAAGCGCCATGCGCGCCCTTGCCGTCGACCCTGATCCTGAAGCCATCGGCCGAAGCGGCCAGAGGTCCACAAGCGGTGGCAAACTGCCCGATCGGCAAACCGGGCTCCGTGTGCATGGCATAGATCTCGTTGATTCCGAAACGCTCCATAAGGCCATCGTCGACCATGGCCTTGCCACCGCCGCCGCCCTCTTCGGCCGGCTGAAAGACGACCACGGCCGTGCCGTCAAATGCTCGCGCCTCGGCCAATTCCCGCGCGGCCCCCAGCAACATCGCCGTGTGGCCGTCATGACCGCAGGCGTGCATGACGCCCGTTGTCCTTGACGCCCAGGCGGCCCCCGTCGCCTCCTCGATTGGCAAGGCATCCATATCCGCCCGCAGGCCAATCACCCTGCCGCTTGACCGCTTCTGGCCGTGGATAACGCCCACGACGCCCGTCCGACCGATGCCGGTCACGACCTCGTCGCATCCGAACGCGGCGAGTTTGGAACGCACGAACTCCGCCGTTCTGTGGACGTCGAACTGCAACTCCGGATGGGCATGAATGTCGCGCCGCCAGGCAACGACATCGCCATAATCGGAACCGACGGCCGGCATGGAGCCTCCCTTTTCCTGAGTTTGCGGCTGCAAATGGCTCGGCGGTGAAAGATATGGCGTTTATGAAGGGATGCAACCTGCGTCCTTTATACAACCGATCGGCTTGTCACGTGGCGACCGCATGATATGCATTCGGCCTGTTCACCATGAGCACCCCATGATCGACGAAGCCTCACAACCGCTCCTGACCGAAGACGACCTGCGCCATATCACCCGCTGGGCGGTCCTGTGCGCCGCGCGCGCGCTGCCGGTCTTCGAGGCGGCGGTACCGGGCGATACCCGGCCGCGCGAGGCGATCGCCGCGGCTGTCGCCTTTTCCGGGGGCGGTCCGCGCACGGCCACCTTGCGCAAAGCCGCCTGGGGCGCCCAGGCAGCGGCGCGCGCGGTTGACGATCCCGCCGCCAAGGCTGCCGCCCGCGCGGCCATTGCTGCGGCCGGTGCGCCCTATACCCATCCGATCGAAACGCCGCACCAGATCAACCATGTGCTCGGCCCGGCTGCCTACGCCATCCAGGCGCTCTCGATCGGCGCGGCGGACGAGGCCGCCACCATCGAAGCCGACCTTCGGCAACTGATCGCCGCCGCGTCGCCGGAGATCCGAGGCATCGTCGGCAAGTTGCCGGGACGAAAGCCCAGCAAAGGTGCGTTTCACGCCCTGCTCTACCGGCTCGACACGGCGCTGCGTCGCTGATCGCGGATCAGGAACCCTCGCTCCGCCACCCATTTGCAGGCCCCCGATCGGTCGGGCCTCCCCGCTCCTTTTTCGCCTCGTCACTGAGCCAGGCGATCACAGTTTGAAGGCTGAGCGACTTTCGGTAGCGCGGCCAGACCAGATAGAAATCCGAGGGCCCGGTCATCGAGCCCTCGAACAGCCGGATGAGCCGCCCCTCGGCGAGATCGCGCGCGACGAAATCGCGGTTGGCAAGAACGATCCCCTGACCTGCCGTCGCCGCCTCGATCGCGTGCGAAGTCTGGTTGAAGCTGATGCCCTTGAACGAGGCCTGCCGGCTGCCGCCGAAATGCCGCTCGATGAACTCCGGCCAGAAATTATGGGCGTCGTGCAGCAGCGTGTAGCCGGCCAGTTCCTCGGCGTTTTTCGGCGCCGGCCGCCCGGCAAGCAGCATCGGGCTGCAGACCGCGACGATCTCCTGCTCGAACAGCAGTTCCACCGCAAGCCCCGGCCCGAAGGGTGGCCGCCCGTAGCGCACGGCAAGATCAACGCCATCGGCCTGGAAGCTGGACATGCGGTCGGTCGCCAGAATATGCAGGTCGAGATCCGGATGCCGCACGGTGAAATCCGGCAGGCGCGGGATCAGCCAGCGCGACGCGAAGGACGGGGTGGTGCTGATCGTCAGCCGCACCGGCTGGGGCTTCAGCCCGTCGGTCGCCCGCGCGATGATCTCCAGCGCCCGCCTGACATCGGCGATATAGGCGCGTCCCTCGCCGGTCAGCGCCAGCGCGCGCGGCAACCGCTCGAAGAGCTTGACCCCAAGCTCGGCCTCGAGCCCGCGGATCTGCTGGGCGACGGCCCCTTGCGTCACGCCCAGTTCCTCGGCTGCGAGGCGAAAGTTCAGGTGGCGCGCGGCCACCTCGAACACTTTCACCCCATTCAGCGAAGGGAGCTTTCCCGGTGCATCACTCATCGGATAGTTTTTCTACTGCCATATGAAAGCGAAATTGCTTCGTCGTCGCATGGAGGAGATGGTATTTCAATGGCAGCACCCGCGAAAGCGGCATTCCACGAATATGGATGAGGAGATTGGTAAAATGGCAGTAGAAAAAGTGGCCGTAATCACCGCCGGTGGCTCAGGCATGGGTGCCGAGAGCGCCAGGCGTCTGGCAGCCGACGGCTACAAGGTTGCGATCCTCTCCTCCTCCGGCAAGGGCGAGGCGCTCGCCGCCGAGCTCGGCGGCATCGGTATCACCGGCTCCAACCAGTCGAACGACGACCTGAAGCGTCTTGTCGATGCGGCCATGGAAAAATGGGGCCGGATCGACGTGCTGGTCAACAGCGCCGGCCATGGCCCGCGCGCCCAGATCCTCGAAATCACCGACGAGCAGTGGCACACCGGCCTCGACGTCTACCTGATGAACGTCATCCGCCCGGTCCGCCTCGTCACGCCGATCATGCAGAAGCAGAAGGCGGGCGCGATCATCAACATCTCCACCGCCTGGGCCTTCGAGCCCTCGCCGATGTTCCCGACCTCCGCCGTCTTCCGCGCCGGTCTTGCCTCCTACACCAAGATCTTCGCCGACACCTATGCGGCCGACAATGTGCGCATGAACAACGTTTTGCCCGGCTGGATCGACAGCCTGCCGGCGACCGAAGAGCGCCGCGATGCCGTGCCGATGAAGCGCTACGGCACCAGCGCCGAGATCGCCGCCACCGTCGCCTTCCTCGCCTCTGATGGTGCCGCCTACATCACCGGCCAGAACCTGAAGGTGGATGGCGGCCTGACGCGTTCGGTCTGAACGCGAGCCACCCCTGTTACTCCCGTCGCGCGCCTCCCAGGGGCGCGCGCCAGCCATTGTCGCACCCCGTTCAGGCCGTCACGGCCGGCGCGGCGTTGATGGCAGCATCGGCAAGCCGATCGGCGGCGGGTGCCCTCAACGGCATGGTCAGGGTCACGCGGAAATGGGCCGGGGAGACCGGTCCGGCGATGAGCGAACCGCCCTCGGGGAAGCGCGCCTTGACACGCTCTTCGACATTCGCAAGCCCCACACCGAGCCCGGATCGATTGACCATCGGCAGGACTTCGCCGGCATCGGACACGTTGTCGACCGAAAGCTGCAGCCGGTCTTCCTCCTGCGACGCGCTGATCGTGATCTTCAGATCGCCGGACGAGCGCCCGAGCCCATGCTTCACGGCATTCTCGACGAGCGGCTGCAGGATCAGGCTCGGCACCAGCGCCGTTCTCAGCTCCTGCGGAATGTCGAGCGTGACGCTGATGCGATCGGAGAACCGCTCTTTCTCGATCGCCAGATATTCCGATTGCAGCGCCAGTTCCTCCGAAAGCGCCAGATCCCGCAGAGGATCCATCTCCAGCGTCTTTCGCAGAAACGACGACAGCGAAAGCACCACGCGGCTCGCCTGAGAGGCGGCGCCCTCCTCGATCAGACCGACGATCGAGTTCAGCGTGTTGAACAGGAAGTGCGGATTGATCTGGTAGTAGAGCGCCTGCATCTTCGCGGTCAGCGCCTCTTCGCGCGAGATCGCCAGCCGGCGCTCCTGCGCCCGGACCTTCAGATTGTACATGTAGGCGATGAAGAAGCAGGACCAGCCGAAGAACAGCGAGACGCCGTAAAACAGCGTGTAGCAGAAGTTCTCGATCGTATAGTCGACACCGACTGCGGGCTTCACATAGGTGAACAGGTGATAGTCGATGGTGGTTGCAACCGTCGACGCCAGAATGGACAGGACGGCCGACACGAAAACCTGGGCTGCGATGTTCCGCGCGCGCATCATCGCCACGATGTGCGAAATCATCAGCGTGATCAGCACGCAAACCAGCGACACCACGAGCTTGATCGGTGCGTAGTCGACCGGATTGACGCCCAGCACCACCCAGAGCCCGCCGGTCATGAAGAACTCGGCCGCCCAGAAGGAGAGCACGAGCTTGATCACGCGTGAGAAGAACGCCGCGGCGCTCGTGTCCGAATGGTCCATGTCGAAGGTTTTTCGGTAGAAACTTCCAAGCACCATTATTCCGGCCACCATCCGCATTCGGTCATTCGCGTGTTCAATCTATTTGCCTCAATTAGCGAAAATCAACCAATGCAGGCAAATCAACCTTTGTACGCCACAGGAATAGAAGGCGCTGCGGGCGCGCTGAGGTTCCCCTGCGCGGCCACACAGACGCCAGCATAGTGGTCAAATCGGCCCCCTCAGTCGCTTGGCCGGGCCACCCTCCGTGCGCATGTTCGTCGCTATCCCGTTGTCTTTCCTTGAGAAGCTCCTATTTCCCTGACGAAACCGCGAAAAAGGAGTTCCGCATGAACCGAAACGGCCTCTATCTCGTCATCGCCCTGCTTGCCGTCGCCGTCGTCGGCCTCGGCATCTATGTCTACCAGGAAGAGACGAAGCCGGGCGTCGAGATCAAGATCGGCCAGGACGGCGTTTCGGTTCAGGAAAACTAGGACGCAGGCAACAGGCGCGAACGACGAAGCGGGAACGGACCTCAACCGGCCGCCGCGTGAACGCGTTGCGCTACCAGAGCCGCCTGTTGACCATGGCAAAGGCCTGGCCCTATACCGAACCTGCTCGCCTGAACTGAGCAGAGGAATTGTCGATGCTGGAGCTTGTTCTCACCCACTGAGCGTCTCGATCGGTCGAGACGCGAAACCGCGCCACCGGCGAACGATACCCGTCGTTCGCGGTCGACAGCGCGCGACTGAAGGGTTTCAAGAACAGGTTTTTGACAATGACCACCATCGACATACGATCCGAACGAGCGACTGACATCGCAACCATCCGGCAGATCACCAAGGCCGCTTTTGCGCCGATGGCCTATAGCAGCCAGACGGAGGCCGAAATCATCGACGCGCTGCGCAACGCTGGCGCCTTGACGATCTCGCTGGTCGCCCTCGACCAGGGCGAAATCATCGGTCACGTCGCCTTCTCCCCGGTCACGATCGACGGGAAGGACAAGGGCTGGTTCGGTCTCGGCCCCGTCTCCGTCAGGCCCGACCGCCAGAAGAGCGGCACCGGCGGCAGGCTGATCCGCGAAGGCCTTGCGCGCCTTGCAAAGACCGGCGCCAAGGGCTGCGTCGTCCTCGGCGAGCCCGACTACTACAAACGCTTCGGCTTCGAGAACCACGCCGCCCTGCGCCTTGAAGGCGTTCCGGCCGAATACTTCATGGCAACGGCGTTCGAAGGTCCGGTACCGTCAGGGCGCGTCAGCTTCCACGCGGGCTTTGATGCAAGCTGATTGACCTGACGACATGCCTCGGAGCGCGATGTGGAAGCACATCGCGCTCCGATACTCGCCTGCTTCCTCGTCGCCGAGAAGGGACGCCTGTTCGGCGACGCCAGCGTCAGAACCGCGCCGGCGCTGGACGCATGAGCATCTTGATTTTGCATCCCGAATGACTGTCCATGACGACAACCGTCGCGACTCGCTGCTGCCAGGCGATCACGAGAGACCGCGACATCCCGAAACGCCAAAGGTGCCGCGTTGCCTGCAAGCCTTTCCTTCACCGCCGCGCTGCTGCTTGTGGCCGCATCCGCCTCTGCGGCGATGGCAGGCGAGACGAGCACCGCGCCCTCGGGCACCTATTGCGGCCAGCTTTCCTCCGCCGGCGTGCTCTCGGACGCCGAGACGCATTTCGAAACCGCTGCCGATGGTACGGTCGTCGGCAAATACGTGTTTTCCGATCAGGGCCAGTCCGTCGACGGTGAACTCGCCGAAACCGGCGACGATGGCGACGGCAGCGATCTCACCCGAAGCTTCATGTGGCGCGACAAATACGGCTACGGCCAGCTGATCGTCACCTTCACGCCGGATTTCTCCGAATTCGACGGCAAGTGGAATGCCGGCGGATCCGAGTTCCTGCCGTGGAACGGCAGGCGGTGTCATCAGACGACTAGCTAAAGCTTACTTCGTGCGTTCGCCGCGCGTCCGGAAGAGGATGGATCCTGTTTGAGCCTTCGCTCAGTATTCGTTATCGAATTTTTCCATCAAAAATTTCGATAGCTTCTTGGCGTCGCTTGCTACGATCGGAACCCATATAAACCCTTCGGGGCCTCGATGCTCCATCATCAGGTATTCGGCGCCGGATGATTTATCTTTTCGCAGCTGAAACGAGACCTTCCCGTATTTATATTTGGTCTCAAAATCTATCAGCTCTACGATCTCATCCGTCCAAACGGAAAAAACGGGATGAGCAACCCTCGATCCGTAGCGCTTGGACATTGCCAGTAATTTAGACAACAAGCCCACACAAACACTCCTTTCAACTTGGAGATAAGAAGCGACAGAGAGACAATAGCTAGATCTTCGGCAGAAATTCTAATAATTCTTCGCAAACTGGTCTCTCGGATATTTAGATATTTTCTTCACCGGAGCCACGATGCAAAAAAAGTCCCGCATCGGCTTCCTCTCCGCTGCAGGACCTTACGCCCCTCACGCCGCAATCACCCCCCGCATCAGCCCCTCCAACCAGTCGGCAAACACCTTGAGCCGGCGCGACAGATGCTGGCGGTGCGGGTAGAGCAAAGCCATCGGCATCGGCGCGGCGACGTGATGCGGCATCACCTCGACCAGCCGGCCCTCTCGGATGTGATCGATCACATCATAGGCCGGGATCTGGATGAGGCCGAGGCCGGCAAGGCAGCAGGCGATGCTGCCTTCCGCGCTGTTGACGCTGACCCGACCCGGCACCTGAACCGTGCGCACCTCGCCCGCCTCGATCCATTCCCAGTCCTCCACCCGCCCGCTTGAGGGCGAGGCATAGTTGACGGCGAAATGGCTTTCGAGAACGGCGGGCGTTGCGGGCGTGCCATGGCGGGCAAGATAGTCGGGGCTTGCGACATTGATCAGCCGGAGCGTGCCGAACGGCCGGGCAATCAGGCTTGAATCCTCGCGCGGTCCGACGCGCAGCGCGCAGTCGACACTTTCCTCGATCAGGTGCACGGCCCGGTCGGTCATGCCGAGATCGATGTCGATGCCGGGGTACCGCGCCAGGAACTCCGGCAGCGCCGGCGCCACGATCAGCCGGCCGATGCGGCTCGGCAGGTCGACCCGCAGCCGTCCGGTCGGGCCGGAGGTGTCGCGGCGAAACAGGTTCTCCGCCTCGTCCATATCGGAAATCAGCCGCAGGCAGCGCTCGTAGAAGGCTGCCCCATCCTGCGTCGGCGCAACCTTGCGCGTGGTACGATGGAGAAGTCGCGTGCCGAGCCATGTTTCGAGCGTCTGCACCGCCGCCGAAACCGAGGAGCGCGGCAGGCCCAGCGTGTCGGCCGCGCGGGTAAAACTCGCGCTTTCGACGACACGGGTGAAGATGCGGAAAAGCTCGATCCTGTCCATGCCGGCGCGCGACGCCTCACTCCCATTGTTCGTAATTCCTGACAAGTCATGTCACGTTCGGGGACTTTATGCCAGCAGCGCCGACGATATTCTCCTGGTCGCGATGCCGGTCGCATCACCGACCGCTCACGTCGGCGGCGATAAGGCCCGCACCCCATGAAGCAAGAGACACGACGTCCGCAACGAGCGGCGGTCGCACAGGCGGCCCGTACTGGAGAGCGGGGCGATCTCGGGCAAATGCGTAGCCCCGCCCGCCGAACGAAAGCATCCGCAACCAGGCGGCCACAACAGGAGAAACCCATGGCAGACCACAGCATCAACGGCAAAACCGTCCTCATCGCCGGCGGCGCGAAGAACCTCGGCGGCCTGCTCGCACGCGATCTTGCCGCACACGGCGCCCGTGGCGTCGCGATCCATTACAACAGCGCGGCGACGAAGGCGGCAGCCGATGAAACCGTGGCGGCGATCAAGGCGACCGGTGCCGCGGCCCACGCCTTCTCCGGCGATCTCACCAGCGCCGCCAATGTCGAAAAGCTCTTTGCCGACGCCAAGGCGGCGCTCGGCAGCATCGACATCGCCGTCAACACCGTCGGCAAGGTGCTGAAAAAGCCCTTCGTCGAGATCACCGAGGCCGAATACGACGAGATGAGCGCGGTCAATTCGAAGTCCGCATTCTTCTTCCTGCGCGAGGCCGGCAGGCACGTCAGCGACAACGGCAAGGTCTGCACGCTGGTCACCTCGCTGCTCGGCGCCTTCACGCCCTTCTATGCGGCCTATGCCGGCACCAAGGCGCCGGTGGAGCACTTCACCCGGGCAGCAGCCAAGGAGTTCGGCGCGCGCGGCATCTCCGTGACCGCGATTGGACCCGGCCCGATGGATACGCCCTTCTTCTACCCGGCCGAAGGCGCCGACGCCGTCGCCTATCACAAAACCGCATCGGCCCTTTCGGCCTTCTCCAGGACCGGCCTCACCGACATCGAGGACATCGTCCCCTACATCCGCTTCCTCGTCTCCGACGGCTGGTGGATGACCGGCCAGACGATCCTGGTGAATGGCGGCTACACGACGAAGTAGGCCGGAGGACCTGGCACCGGAGCGTCCGCCCAGCGTCTCTCTCCCCGCTTGGCGGGGAGAGATGTCCGGCAAGACAGTGAGGGGGCAGCTTCGGCGCAGGGCAACCCTTGGTGAGCGGCGGCCCTGTCCCCATCCCGCCCCACAAAATTCGATTGGAATTTTAGAACGTTATGTAATGTGATGGACAAGGCCGCAGGGCGGACAACCGATTTTGATGGATGAATTTCATGCTGCGTTTCCACCTCCTCTGCCGCCATCTGCTGGCGGGCCTCGTTCTCGTCCTGACCCTCGCCCTGCCCGCACTCGCCGAGACGACCCCTCCGCCGGTCACCGTGATCCTCACACCCGGCCAGAGTGCTGCCGAGATCGAGGAGATCTTGCGCGCCGCCGCCAAGGCCGGCGGGTCGGTGACCGTCGAGTGGCGCGACGCTGCGGCGCAGGCCTCGGGCGAAACGGCGACGCCCGCTGGCGCTGGCGTCGCGGCACCGGCGCCCGCGTCGGGGGGCGCGGCCACGCATCAGGCTGCACCCGCAACCACGACGCCTGAACCAACGTCCTCGCCCGATCAGCCGGACACGCTCGACACGCTTTCCGCTCGTTTTGTCAATGGCTTGCAGATGGGCGTTGCCGGTATGTCCGGCATCGCCGGGGTGATGGCTGACGTTGCGGCAGGCATCCGCGCCGAGGGCTGGTCGGTGGTTTCGGTAACAGCCGTGGCCCTGCTCGCCGTCGCAGCCGGCCTTGCCGCCGCCTTTGCCAGCCGGCTCCTCATCCACCGGCTGTTCGGCGCCTCGTTCGAAGTGGTCGATCTGCTCCACCGCATGCGCGCCTCGCTGATCCGGCTTGGCTTCGACATCGCCTATCTGGCGATCTTCGCCGTGGCCGCGCATGCCGTTGCCCGCCTGTTCCTGACGCCGGCCACTGCCTCTGCCGAACTCGCCCACGCCCTCATCACCATCGCCCTCGCCTCCGTGGTCTATGCGGTCGGCGCCCGCTTCCTGTTTGCGCCGACGCGGCCCGAGATCCGCCTGCTCGATATCGCCCACCCGCGCTTCCACGCCAACATGCTGACCGCCTATGGGGCGATCGGCGCCATCCTCGGCGCCAGCCTGCGCTTTGCCCACCAGCGCGGACTGGAGAACGCTGCAACCGATGGCTGGCTGTTGATCGGCGTGACCCTTTTGACGCTGTTGAAACTCTATTGGTTCATCGCCGGCGCCGGCGATATCCGCACGGTGTTTGCCGGTGAAAACCCAGGCCCGGTGCGCCGCGCCATCGCCTTCGGCGTGCCCGAATTCTATGCGGCAAGCGCCATCGTGCTCTGGCTGATGAGCGTCATCGTTGCCGGCAGCCCGAACAGCGCCGCCTGGAGCTTTGCCGGCGGCACGACACAGATCATCCTGCTCGCGCTTCCGATCCTTGCCTTCGGCATCCATTCGCTGGCGGGGGCTGCCGCCGAGCGCCGGCGCACGCCGGCCTCCCATGCGCTGCACGCGGCGATTTCGGGCAGCGTCCAGACGGCGCTTGCCGGCGCCATCTGGCTGATCGGCCTGCATCTGATCATCACGCTCTGGCGCCCGGTGCTCGTCCAGCATGATACGGCCGGTGCCATCGGCTGGATCGTCATCCTCGAGCGCATCAGCCTTGCGGTGGTCGCGAGCTGGGTGATCTGCAGTTTCCTCTGGAAGAGCTTCGAGGCCTTCGCGCCCACCGCCCGCCTCGCTTTGCCCGGCGACAGCGAGGACGATACGGTGGTCCACCAGCAAAGCCGGATTTCGACCATCCTGCCGCTCGTCCGCAACCTCATCTTCGGCGGTATCTTCGCCGTCACCAGCCTCGTCATCCTTTCCGCACTCGGCATCAATATTGCGCCGCTGATCGCCGGCTTCGGCGTGCTGGGTCTCGCCCTTTCCTTCGGCTCGCAGACGCTGGTGAAGGACGTCGTCTCCGGCATCTTCTTCATCGCCGACGATGCCTTCCGCGTCGGCGAATATGTCGATACCGGCAAGCTCAAGGGCACGGTCGAGCGCATCTCGCTGCGCTCGCTCCGGCTGCGCCACCAGAACGGCCAGATCCACACGATCCCCTATGGCCAGCTTCAGGCGGTCACCAATTTCAGCCGCGACTGGAGCACGGTGAAGTTCGAGTTGAAATTCGAGCGCGATGCCGACCCCGAGAAAATCCGCAAGACCATCAAGAAGGTCGGCCTTGCCATGCTGGAGGATCCCGAGATCGGCGGCGAATTCCTGGTGCCCTTGAAGATGCAAGGCATCCAGGACGTCACCGAAAACTCGCTCGTCGTGCGCCTCAAGTTCACCGCCCGCCCCGGCAACCCCAGCATCCTGCAGCGCGAGTCGATGAAGCGCCTGCTGCCGGCGCTGCGCGAAGCCGGCCTCGACCTCGCCTCCAACGCCGTCACCGTGCGCTCCGGCGCTGCCGGTGCAGCCGAGGCGGAAGCGGCCGCCGCCAACCTGGCGCTGGCGAAAAAGCCGGCAGCGGCCGAAACGGCGGAGGCGGAGGGATAAGCAGGCAGTCGATGGCGACAGCGGCATGGACATGCCGTAGCTGCCGCGAGACACAACCTGCCCCACCCTGTCCTTGAGCAACCGAGCTGCGACATGCCGTGTCCGCCAACGGCACGCGTCCTCCACCGATCTCGGTCCGGCGACGAGGACACGCAATCATTCAAGTGCCGCGACGACCTTTGCGTGTATGGTGGGTCGCGCGGGCGCGGCAGCAGCGCCTTTCGATGGAGCGTCAGGAATGGATAACGATCACCTCTGGTACTGTCTCGTCGGCACGAAGGACACCAACACCGGCATGGCCCGCTTCCTGCTGGCCGTCGGCGCATTCATCGTGCTGTTCGGCGTCGTCTTCTGGATCCTCGGCCTGTAGAGCCGTTCGGCGGCCATCTCTTCAAATCGACATCGAAGGTCCAGAAGCCCGAGGAGATGCGAAGCGCTCCTCACGCGTCCGAATTCACACGGCTGCGCCCCTTCAGCCGCCCGTTGAACTTCTCGGTGGCCGGCCGCAACTCCGATCCGTCGGTCTCGCGCAACCGCTTCAACACGGCGTGTAGCTCCCCGGGGAAATCTCCGGCCCAGGACGGGCTGGAGCACACCGAAAAGCTGCATGCCTCCGCGATTTCCCGCTGTCCCCACGGGAACAATAGTCGGCCCCGCCCATTTGCTAGAACAGGTTCAACAAAAGGCCGGAAGGCCTTTGACCGGAAAGCACAGGGCTTCCGGATCGATCACCGCCCGGCGCAACGAAGGATCAAGGCCAGGCAAGAAGGAAGTCGGAGCAACGCCATGCGCATCATCCTGGTAGCCCTTGTCGCCTCAGTCATGAGCATCCTGGTGTTCAAATATGCCGATCATTCGCTTGGCAACACGCAGATCGTTGCAACAGCCGAACAGCTCGCCGCCCTTTAAGAACCTCCCCCTGATCGTGCTGCCGGTAGCAAAACGATGCTCCGGCCCGGCGCCACAGCTCTCCATCCTCCCCATCTCTGGCTGAAGACGGCACTCGCACTCGAAGCGCCACCACAGGGATTGCTTTGTCCAGTCGGCGCGAAGGACATCGGTCGCGGCCCGCCGACCCTTACCGTTTCCATCCCAGGCGTCTCTGGCAGCTGCCCCGCAGGCGCAGCGACATAGCCCCGCCACCGATCGTGCCCTGCCCGCCCGTCCCCGCTCCGGCCGAGGGCGCAATTGGGAGCGCCCAATTTCGCAACCTCTAATAGACACCGAACGATGGGAGAACGGTCCAAGCACGAAAGTGGTTTTCCCGTAGCCTCCTCCCCCAAATGGGGGAGGAACATTTCGTGAAACCACTCGACGCCTAAGCGCGCCTCTTGCTAACCGCTAAAGTTGTCTTACATAGACATGGGCAACAATTTATACGATTGAATAAATGGACTTTCGTCTCGTCGCCGGCGGCATGTTTGTCGCTCTGCTGTGCGCAATCGCCATCGTCCTGTTCGCGCCGCGAACCGAGCAATATATGAGCCATTCCAAATATGAGTGGACGATCTCCGCGTTGCGCAAGCGCCCGGGCGCGCAGCGGCAATATGTAGAGGCATGCGTATCGGAGTACCTGCCCGACCTAAAGGACAATGCGCTTGAGGGAACGCCCTATTCCAGCCGGAAAGAAATGGCGGAGGACGTCTGCCGGCGCTACTTCAAAGTGTTCATCGATGGCAGGCTGACCTTCGCCGAGTTCAACCGCTCGATGTACGAGGAGCTTCCATTCTCCGTGGTCGAGGAGGCTGAGCGCCGGGAGCCACGCCCTCCGCGCAGCAAGTGAAGGCCAAAGGCCTCGCCTCTGCACTCGCCGTAGCTGTTGGCTCACCCAGAACTTGGCGGCCGTCAGCCATGCGGGCGCCGGCGCTCGTGTTGAAGCGTCCCGGCGGTTTCTCGCAAACAGATCATGTCCCCACCCGCGCCCAAGGCATCGGAGGCGGCCATCCCACAAGCCGGCGCATTCACTGCGCGAGAAGACCAGGACGCCGGGCATCCGGCGGCGCCGTCCGACGGTCGCCGGCAAACAACGGCCCGCCATGCGGCGCCAGTTCCAGCTCGGCAAGCCGGATCAGCTCTGCTGCCTGTCCTGCGCCCGCGTGGCGCAATGCCGTGTCGAAGCGTTCGGCAAGCGACGCGTCCGCCCGGACGAGCAACCGCGGCAGCCATTTGCCGCGCCCAGACCATCGCCCGCGGCCGAGCAGCATCAGATCGGCGAGCGGCTTCGCCAGTTCGGCGGCAATGGCGCGGATCTCGGCGGCCGGGCGTGCATCGCGCAGATCATCCACCAGATCGGTGATCTGGTAGCGTAGTCGGTCGCGTATCTCAGGCGTCAGCGGCGCCGGCCCTCGTTCCAGGCGCTGTTGCGCCCCGGCCTGAACCGCTTCGGCACGCGCCCGCTCAGGCCCGATAGCAACGCCGCCCGCCACCATGTCCGCAAGCACCGGGCAACCGCCCGCCATATCCTGGTCGACAAACCAGTTGAGCGTCTCGAAGTCGTGCACGAAGGCCTCGATCGGAAAACCGTCGAAATGGAAGCTTTCCCGCCAGGCGGCCGGCAGGGCCTCGTGCAGCACCACCAGGTCGATATCCGAGGTCTGCGTACCCTCGCCGCGCAGGATCGAGCCCGCGACGATCGCAAAGATCGCCTGCGGAAAGCGTTCCGCAAGCACCGCCTCAGCCGCCATCACCGCTCTCGCCGCACGGCCTGGTGCCGCTGGCGCGTGCTTTGCCGCCTCATCGGCGGGCACACCCTCGTCGCTCATTCGAGCCCCCAAACGCAAGAACCCTCCCGATATGGCGTCATCACATCGGGAGGGTCCTTGAAGCAGGCGATGGATGCTTATGCTATTGCAGCGTGCGGGTCGGTGCAGGTTCTGCCGCCGGCTGGCCGACGGCGGCACCGGCCGGGTTGGCGGATGAGCGCGCGCCGTCGAGGCCGGTCGCAACGACGGACACGCGGAAGGTACCGTCGAGCGTACGGTCGAAGATCGAACCGACGACGATGTCGGCTTCGTCATAGACCTCTTCGCGGATGCGGGTCGCGGCTTCGTCCACCTCGAACAGCGTCATGTCCATGCCGCCGGAGATCGAGATCAGCACGCCGCGGGCGCCGCGCATCGACACTTCGTCGAGCAGCGGGTTGGCGATGGCGGCTTCGGCCGCCTTCAGCGCGCGGCCCTCGCCGGTCGCCTCGCCGGTGCCCATCATCGCCCGGCCCATGCCCTTCATGACAGATTTCACGTCGGCGAAGTCGAGGTTGATCAGGCCTTCCTTGACGATCAGGTCGGTGATGCAGCCAACGCCCGAATAGAGCACCCGGTCGGCGATCACGAAGGCATCGGCAAAGGTGGTCTTGGCGTCAGCGATGCGGAAGAGGTTCTGGTTGGGGATGACAATGACGGTATCGGCCGCCTCGCGCAGCCGCTCGATGCCCTGCTCGGCCGTTTCCATGCGGCGCTTGCCTTCGAAGCTGAAGGGCTTGGTGACGACGCCGACCGTAAGGATGCCGGCCTTGCGTGCCGCCGCCGCAATTACTGGGGCCGCGCCCGTGCCGGTACCGCCGCCCATGCCGGCGGTGACGAAGCACATATGCGTGCCGCCGAGGTGATCCATGATCTCGTCGATCGATTCTTCCGCCGCCGCCCGGCCGACATCCGGCAGCGAGCCCGCGCCGAGGCCTTCGGTCACGGCGGCGCCGAGCTGGATGATGCGCGACGACTTCGACATGGCGAGCGCCTGCGCGTCGGTGTTGGCGACCACGAAATCGACGCCCTGAAGCCCTTCGTTGATCATGTTGTTGATGGCGTTGCCGCCACCGCCGCCGACCCCGATCACGGTGATCTTCGGGCGCATTTCGGTGATCGTGGGCTTCTTGAAATCGGTCATGGCTTGTCTCCTAGAGCCAGCGCCTTGCAGGCGCCCGGCAGCGGCGAATCGGGCAGCTTGTATTTTAGGAATTGAAAAAAGCCATGGAGAAGGCAAGCAAAAAGGGCGACGCGCCTATCCACATATGAATTTTAGCGGGGGCGCAGAGGCGGGAATTCGGCCGCTGGGTTTCGTCGGCAGAATGGGGAAATCTACAAAATAATCAATTCTATAGCGCATGCCATCACCTCACCCTGACCCTCTCCCCGCCTGCGGGGAGAGGGAACGCGGACGACGGCTGGCTCCCAGGTCGAGACCTGCCGACGGGCAACGCGGCTGTCACATTGGCCGAAGGAACGAGCGGCCGCCACGTCCCTCCTTCTCCCCGCGACCACGGGGAGAAGGTGGCCGGCAGGCCGGATGAGGGGCCGATCTCGCCACCCTAAGACTGCGCGAAACCGCCCCTGCCACAGGCTGTCCCTTAGGCCTCAAAACTCGGCCGCGAACGCACCCGCTCCAGCCAGCGCTGGACGTTTTTTGCGGAAGCCGGGATTTCCATGCCGAAGACCTCGCAGAGCCAGGCGGTGACCCCTGCGGTGATGTCGGCGATCGAGAATTCGTCGCCTGCCAGGAACGGCCTTCCATCCGAGAGCTCATCGTCGAGCCAGCCCCATTTCTGCGGCACCGCCGCCCGCTCGGTCTCGGCAAAAGCCGGAAACTGCGTCAGCCGCTCGGCAAAGAACGCGTCCGAATGCAGCGCCACATTGCCGACGGTACCGAGGATCACCAGTTCGGCGCGCCGGTTCCACATCTCCACCTTGGCGCGGCTGACGGCGTCATGGCCGAAGAGCTGCGCCTCGCGCGTGGTCTCTTCGAGATAGCGGCAGATCGCGACGCTCTCGGTGACAACAGTGCCGTCGTCGAGTTCCAGAACCGGGATCTGACCGAGCGAGTTGACGGCGAGAAACTCCGGCGCCTTGTGCTCGCCCTTGGCGAAATCGACATCCACCATCGGCAGCGAGATCCCCTTCTCCGCCATGAAGATGCGCACGCGATACGAATTCGGTCCCATGCCCTGATAAAGCTTCATCTTATCCTCCTGTCGATGAGGCGACCGCCCCGTTCCTCCTCAACCGCATAAAAGCGGAACACCGGTTGTTTATAACAACCAGTTTCATTTAACTCAATGGTTTATTTCAGTAGGCAAAAATTCTTTTTCGCGAACGCTATCGGCTCGCCCCGCCGCTTCGCCGGTCGTCAGACAAGGTTTCGGGACAATAGCGTCCTATGGCGCTCGAAGGCGTCCCGCTCTCGCCGCCAGTGATCGAGATGCCCGTCCCGTTTCAGCCGCTCGGTCGCGGCCGCGCCGATCATTGCCAGCATCGCCGCCTCGTCGCCCATATGCCCGAGCACATCGGCGACCATCCCAAGCAACGCATCGTCCGAGGCAAGACCGTAGGTCGCGCACAGCCGTTTCAGCCGCCGGCTGCCATCATCGAGATCCGCCAGCGCCGCTGCCTTCAAGTCATCGGAATGGAAGGAAAGCGGCACGGTCCAATAGGCGAGATAGGCAAGGTCGCGCAGCCGCGGCCCGGGACCGGCGAGATCGAAGTCGATGATCCCCACCGGTTCGCCGGCCCGAAAAACGAGATTGTACGGCGCAAAATCATTGTGGCAAATGACCTCCCATCGACGCCGATCCGGATATCTAAAGGCCCAGCGATCCGCCGCGCCGAAGTCGAATTCGGCCGTCGCGTCATGATAGGCGCGAAGCAGCCGCCCTGCGGCAATCAGCGCATCCTCGCAAAGCCAGATGTCGGAAGAGACACCGGCATCGCCTTCAACAAAGCTCAGCATCTCTCGCCCCTGGCCGTCGAGGCCCAGGAACCGCGGCGATCCCGCAAAGCCCTTTGCCTCGAGACGGAGGAGCAGCCGGTGAACGGTCGCGCTCTCAGGGCGCGTGGCGCGGCGCACCGTATCGCCCACGCGTACGACGCCGGCATTGACGTTCCCGCCCGCAAGCGGCGTTTCCTGTATCGGCGTTTCGGATGTCATCGGACCGTTCGAGAGGCTGGAGGCGAAGCTGGCCGAGGATCGTCTTCGGATCACCCCCTGTCAACGAGCCGTTCCCATCGACGGCCCGGCCGATCGCTGTCCTTGAATCTGCCGGGCGATCATGCTTGCCTCTTCCAAACAGGAGCTTGCCATGTTCGCCCGATCCGCCGTCGCCTGCCTCGTCCTCGTCCTTGCCACCGGTCAGGCCAATGCCGCCCTTGCGCCAAATTTTCAGCGTGCCCGCGAACTGAACGCGGTCATCAACGCGGTCGCCGTCGCCGTTCCCAAACACCCGATCGACAAGGTCATCAGCCAGGGCCGCGACCGTTATGCCGTCGTCGCCGGCAAATGCACGGTGATCGCAAGGATCGTCGGTCTGCCGGCAAAGCCTGGCGTTGTCGGCCCGCGCCAGTTCGAGGTCGAACTCGACAAACCCGATTGCGACTGACGCCAACCCGACCTAGAGCCGCCACCCCTGGCTCATCACGAAGCGCGCCGTGTCTCCCGGCATGATCGCCCTGTCGCCATAGGCCTTCAATGACTGACCGTCCGGCAAAGCCAAGGTCAGGGCAAAACGCTCGCCTTCGAACACGCAGGAGACGACGCGGAGCGCCATGCCCTCGCCGTCGTGGCGCACATGTTCCGGGCGCACGAGGACGTCACGCACGGCGCCATCGCCCGCGCCTTCCATGCGGACGCCGGCAAGCGCTGACCGCAGCAGCGACCATTCCAGCGCCCGTGGCGCGCCCTCCGGCACGGCGAGCTTGAGCACCGAGCCGCGGCCGATCAGGCCGCCGACGACGGCGCCTTCGGGTCTTGCGTAGATCTCGGCCGGCGGCGCCATCTGCATCAGCCGCCCCTCGGACATGACGGCGACATCGGTTGCGAGCGCCATGGCTTCCGCCTGGTCGTGCGTCACATAGATCATCGTCGCGCCCGAGCGCTCGTGGAAGATGCGGAAGGTCTCCTCCATCGACTTGCGTAAGTGCTGGTCGAGATTGGCGAGCGGCTCGTCGAGCAGCACGACATCCGGTGAGGTCACCAGGCAGCGGGCGAGCGCCACGCGCTGGCGCTGGCCGCCGGAAAGGGCTGCCGGCCGGCGGTCGGCATAGTCGGTGAGCTTTACCAACGCCAGAGCATCGGCGACGCTCCTTTGCCACGCCGAGCCTGAAATGCCGCGGACCTTCAGCGGATAGCCGACATTTTCGGCCACCGTCATATGCGGCCAGAGCGCATAGGACTGGAACACCATCGCCATGTTGCGTCGCTCCGGCGGCAGCGCCCGTGCAGCATCCGAAAGCCGTCTTTCGCCAAAATCGATCGATCCATCGCTGGGCTGCTCAAAGCCGGCGATCATGCGCAGCACCGTCGTCTTGCCGCAGCCGGAAGGCCCGAGCAGCGCCAGGAAGCCGCCTTCCCGCACGGTCAGCGACACATCGGAAACCGCCGGCCGGCCGCCGCCGAAATGCTTGGTGACGTGATTGAGGATCAGTTGCGCCACGGCAGCACGCCTTCCGGGAGATAGTTTGCGAGAGCCTCGAGCGCGGCCATCAGCACGACGACCATGACAACCACGAGCACCGAAAGGGCTGCGGCCAGGTCCGACGAGCCGCTGTCGTCGAGATTGAAGATGGCGACGCCGAGCGTCTGGGTACCGGCCGACCAGAGCAGCGCCGAGACCGTCAGCTCATTGGCGGCAATCAGGAAGACGAGGATGATCGCCGCACCCGCGGCCGGCGCTACCAAGGGCAGGATCACGTCGGACATCCGCCTGAAGAAGCCAGCACCGGCGAGACGCGCCGCCTCTTCCAGCGATGGGTCCATCTGCAGGAAGGCGCTCATCACCGGCTTGAGGCTGACGGCGAGGAACGAGGAGAAATAGGCAACCAGGATGATCCAGATGGTGCCATAGAGCGAGACCTTGAGGATCGGCAGAGGTGCGGCAAAGGTAAGGATGAAGGCGACGGCCAACACGATGCCCGGCAGCGCATAGGGGATCTCGATGAGGATGCCGAGCGTATTGGCAAGCCACCCCTTGCGCCGCGTCATGAGATAGGCCGCGGGCACCGAGACGGCGAGCAGGCCGAATGCGGCCGTTGCTGCAAGGAACATCGAATTGCCAAGCGCCTTCAGCGTCATCGACTGGCGGAAGAGAATTTCTTCGTAAGCGCGCAGCGACACCGTTTGAAGGTTGAGTGGCACGCCATAGGCCGGCACCAGCGAGCTCGCGACAAGAGCGGCGAGCGGTGCGACCAGCACGAGAAGCAGGATCGCCACGAGGACCAGCTCGACGACCGGGCGGGAGCGGCCGAGCGAAAAGGCGGCATTCGCCCCGGAAAGGCCGATGATGCGGTAATCCCTGCCGACAAGCGCCTTCTGCTGCAGGATCAGCCCGGCAGCCGCGATCATGGCGATGAGGCTGGAGAGCAGCGCGATCTCGCCGAAGGTGCCGGCGCCGAAGCTGGCGAGCCGCGTATAGATCAGGGTCGGCAGCACCTCGATGCCCGCGGGAATGCCGAGGATCGCCGGAATGCCAAAATTGCCGACGCCGGAGACGAAGGCGATCGCCGCCCCGGCAATCAGTCCCGGCAGCGACAGCGGCGCGACGATGTCGCGAAAGACACGGAATGGCGTGGCCCCGGCAAGCCGTGCCGCCTCCACCCCGTCGCGCGGCGCGGCGGAAAGCCCGGCTTTCAGCGCCAGGAAAACCAGCGGCGCATGCTGGACGCCGAGAAGCAGCGAAATGCCTGCCAGCGAATAGAGCGGCTGCGGGCTGCCGAGCGGCGGCGCAATCCCGAACGTCTTTAGCAGCGGGCTCGCCGGCCCGGTCATCTCCACCCAGGCAAGCGCCGTTACCTGCGGCGGGATCATCATCGGCAGCATGAAGGCAAAGCTGAGCGTAAGCTTGCCGCGCACATCCGTCAGCGCCACCGAGAAGGCGAAGAGCGCGCCGATGACAACGGAGACGACCATGCCGCCGGTCGCGGTTATCAGCGTGTTGCGGATGGCGGCAAAGGTTGCAGGTTCCGTGAGCACGCCAATCGACCGGCCCGAAATAAGCCCGGCAAAGCCGGCCTTCCCCAGGCTGAAGAGCGGCAGCAGGCAGAGGAGAAACAGGCAGGCGAGAACGAAGGGCACCAGCCAGCGCGGCTCGGCGGCGGGGCTCGCCCCTGCCCGCACCTTGGGCGCGCCCATCGTCCGGCCGTGAAAGGAAAGGCGCAGCCAGCGGGGCCGGCTGCGCGCATCGTTGCGTTCAAGCATTCCCGGGATCAGTTCGTGCCGAAGATGCCGGAGAAGGTTTTGAGATCCGCGTCGGAGTTCTTCACGGCCTCGGCCGCATTGACCGGCAGCACCTTGATCGTCTCGCGGGCCGGATAGCCCGCAGGCAGCGCCACGCCGTTGCGGGCCGGGATATAGCCCATCTTCACCGCCGCCTTCTGGCCTTCCTCGGACAGCAGGAAGTCGACGAACTTCTTCGCCGCCTCGACGTTCTTGGCGGTCTTCAGGATGCCGACGGGCTCGGTCACGGCAGACACGCCCTCGGCCGGGAAGACGAATTCCACCGGCGCGCCCTTGGCCTTCTCGCGGATCGCCATGAAATCGACGAGCATGCCATAGGCCTTCTCGCCGGTCGCAACCGCCTTCAAGACGCCGCCATTGCCGCCGGCAGCCGTAGCACCGTTTGCGGCGAGTGCCTTGTAATAGTCCCAGCCGAGGCCATCAATGCCGGTCAGGGTCTGAGCGTGAATGAGAGCCGCACCCGAGGTCAGCGGGCTCGGCATGGTGACGAGGCCCTTGGCCTCCGGCTTGCTGAGATCCTGCCAGCCTTCAGGCTTCATGGCGGCGGAGGTGTTATAGACGATGCCGGTCGTGATCATCTTGGTGGAGTAATAGGCGCCGTCCGCATCATAGAGTGCCGCGTCGTAGTTTGCCGCTTCCGGCGACTTGTAGTCGGCGAGATGGCCTGCTTCCTTCAGCCGCTGCATGGTCACGGTGTCGGCGATGAGCAGCACGTCGGCCACCGGATTGCCGGCCTCGATCTCTGCCATCAACTTGGCCATGATCTTGGTCGTGCCCTCGCGCACCCATTCCACCTCGATGCCGGGATTGGCGGCCTGGAACGCGTCGACCGTCGCCTGCGCATCCTCGTTCGGCTGGCTGGTATAGAGCACCAGGCTCTCGGCATTGGCCGCGGTCGAAAGCAGGCCTGCGACAACAGCGCCGGCAAGGACGGAGACAAACGATTTCATGGATACACCCTCGTGTTGAAACTGGCGCCGAGGGATAGGGCCACCCTTTTACAGGGGTATGACAAAACCGGGGGACGCGCGATCTGTGGGTCCCGATGCAGGTCGCGCAAATGTGTGCAACGGTTTTGCGGCGACGACGTGCTTCACGCGATGAGCTTTAGCGCGCGCCCGTCGACATCTGGCTGCGGTGGAGCACATAGGCATTGGCCAGTGTGTACAGGAAATCGCGGTCACTGTAGTGCGCATAGTGGTCCAGCCTGTAGACGCGCGCGAAATTTCGGGCAGCGACCTCGAACTCCGGTCCGAGCGCATTGTCGACATCGCCAAAATAGAAGCCGATGGCCTTCAGGTATTTCTGAATGAGGCGAAGGTCGCCCTCCGCCGACTGGATGGTCAGCTTGTTGAATTCGTTGGTGGTGAAGATCGACAGGTCGTCATTGGTGTTGCGGTGCTCGAAGGTCATGACATAGCCGAGGTTCTCCGCAGCGATGAAGGCGTGCATCGTCTTCAGGATGACGTTGTACTCGACCGGCCGGCCGCTCAAGGGCGCCATGCCACGGTTGAAGAGCAGCATCATCGAGGCGATCCTCGACGTCATGGAAAAGGGACTGCTCGGCGAATAGCCGAGCACCTCGAAGACGCAGCCGGCGGCCTGATAGTCCTCGGCCGGATCGAGCACCCGGCGCAGATACTCGTTGTCCACACCGATAATCCGGTTGTCCTTGCCATAGTGAAGCCGGCCCTTGATGGGAGCGCCCTCTTGGGTCGCGGCCTGGCCCGCCTCGACGGCCAGCTCGCGAATGGCCATGCCGAGTCGGCCCATCAGCATTGTCGCGATTACCGCCTCGACAGCGGCCTTTTCCATGCCGTTTCGGGGAATGACCGCGCTGCCGTGGCCGACATAGGCATCGAGCGCGCCGAAGCTTGCTGCGAATTCTCCCTGGAGCTGGCCATACCAGTTAGGCAAAAGCGCCTTCAGCGCAAAGCTTCGCCTCTCCAGCTTCCGCCACAGCGCCGCAAAGTCGTTAATGGTGATCTCGAAGACATACGGAATATCGAGTGCGGCATTGAATTCGTCTGCCATTGAGTACCTCCCGAAGCACTCGGCACCACCACCTGCAATAAAGGATCCCCCAGGCTACACTCACATATCGGCCGAATGCGGCATAGTCATCCAAACGGGTTAGTGCGGCGCGGCATGCGCCGGCTCCGCACAAAACAATCCACACTGGAGTTTTCAAAAAAAATTCGCGGCCATGTCACACCGGCCGTCGCTCGCTCGTCATGGTATCGGAACCAACGAAAGGAAACGGAACCATGACTGCCAAGATCGACCTTTTCGCCGCTGCCCCGCAACTGATGAAGAGCTGGACCAGTGTCTCGATGGCCGTTGCCGCGAGCCTTGACGCCACTATTATCGAACTCGTGAAAATCCGCGCCTCGCAGATCAACGGCTGCGCCAACTGCATCAACATGCACACCCAGGAAGCCCGCGAAAAGGGCGAGACGGAACAGCGCATCTACCTGCTTTCCGCCTGGCGCGAAGCGCCCTGCTATTCCGATCGCGAGCGCGCCGCGCTAGGCTGGACAGAATCGCTGACGCGGCTTTCGGAAGGCCACGGCCATGAAGCGGCCTATCAGGCGCTGAAGGACCATTTCACCGAGGAGGAACAGGTGAAGCTCACGCTGATGATCAACGTCATCAACGGCTGGAACCGTCTGGCTGTCGGCTTCGGCCTCTGGGTCGATCCGGCAGCCGCCAAGGCCGCCGCCCAGGCTGCCGCCTGATGGTGGACAGCGCCCATGAGGACGCAGCGGCGGTTTTCGACCCGCTGCGTCCGAAGCTCGTCCGCGTCGCCTACCGCATGCTCGGCTCGGTCGCCGATGCGGAGGACATGGTGCAGGAGGCCTTCATCCGCTGGATGGGGGCCGACCGCACATCCGTGCGCGAGCCGGAGGCGTTTCTGCGTCGCACCGTCACGCGGCTCTGCCTCGACCAGTTGAAATCCGCGCGGCTGAAGCGCGAGACCTATGTCGGCCCCTGGCTTCCCGATCCGGTCGTCGAGGAGGAGCCGGAGGACGACGTCACCCTGCCCCTGATGCTGGCACTCGAACGGCTCTCGCCGCTGGAGCGCGCCGCCTTCCTGCTGCACGACGTCTTCGGCCAGAGCTTCGATGAGGTAGCGGCAACGATCGACCGCGACGCCGCCGCCTGCCGCCAGCTTGCGGCCCGGGCCCGCACCCATGTGCGCGAGGAACGCCCCCGCTTCCAGATCGAGCAGCAGCGCGGCCTCGAACTCGCCAATGCCTTCTTTGCCGCCTCCCGCCACGGCGATATGAAAACGCTCGGCTCCATGCTCGCAGCCGATGTCAGCGTACATTCCGACGGCGGCGGCAAGCGCCCGGCCGCCCTGCAGCCGATCCTCGGCTTCGACGCTGTGATGAAGGTGCACGCGCAACTGGCCGCCCTCTTTGCCAAGCACGGCTCGACGCTCGTGCGCGCCGGCTTCATCAACGGCCTGCCCGGCTTTGTCACCCGGGAGGCCGATGGCGAACTGCAGACGACTGCGCTGGAGATCGAGAACGGCAAGGTCGTGGCGATCTACGTCGTGCGCAACCCGGACAAGCTGGTGCATTTGCACTAGGGCCGGTATTGCCCGTCGAAGCTCTCCTGCGCTTCGGCACAAGGCGACCGGCTCAAGGCGGCCGTCTCAATTGGCCCGCCGAAGGCCCTCTGCATAGAGGCCTAAGTTGGTGCCGCGACCAATGACTATGATGCGCCCACCCGGTTCGAGACCTCTCCTGAGCTCGTCGGGAACGCGGCAAAGGCTGTTGAAGAGAAACGGGACGTCTCGCAATTCGACCGGTGAACGGCATTCGCTAGTGCCGTAGCGACCCGGGTCCACTACCGTATACGGGAGTTCGACCTGATGGCCCGCGATAATGGCAAGAATCATCGGGCCCGCGAACACCACCGTGTTGTTTCCAAAGAAGTAGCCAATAAACGGCCATCCAAGGAGCGCGGCGGCTTTCTTTATTTCACTGCCCCGAATCCTGTATTTGCTTTTGCAGGTGAGCCACAGCATTCCCGCCGCAAACGCCACGCCCCCGAAAATTCCGGGAATGGTTGTCGTTGCTACCCAATCTGCCGATGGCAAAAATTGATAGCCAACCATTTTCGCAAGTACAGGCAGTGCGCCGAGTGTCACCAGGACTGCGCCCAGGAAGCGGGCCGTACCTGGCAGCTTCTGCTGCACCATCTCTTCGTTCGCCAAAGCCATTAGCCGGACCGCATTTTTCGAGAGGGTTTCATCGTTCCTTCGCACGCCAAGGGTTGTGACTTCAAGGTCAACAACCAGCAGCAAACCCTTTCTGCCGATATGGCTGGTGGGCCAACTTCGTAAGGCAGGTGGTCGCCACATGGAATGCGACGCCACGCTGCTCCAGAACCAAAAATCAGGCCGCTTGCTCGGCCCCGGCACCCGCGCTCACAGGAATCCGCGCGATCACCTTGATCTCGAAATCGAAACCGGCGAGCCAGTTGACGCCGATGGCGGTCCAGTTGGGATAGGGCTTTTCGCTGAAGATCCGGTTCTTGACGGCCATGATCGTCTCGAACTGGTGTTCGGGATCGGTGTGGAAGGTCGTCACATCGACGATGTCGTCGAAGCTGCAGCCGGCTGCCGCGAGCGTCGCTTCGAGATTGTCGAAGGCGCGTTCGACCTGGCGTTCGAAATCCGGCTCCGGGGTGCCATCCTCACGGCTCCCCACCTGCCCCGAGACGAACAGCAGGTCCTGCGACCGGATGGCCGCGGAGTAGCCGTGCGCCTCGTAGAGCGCATGACGATTTGCCGGAAAGATTGCGTTGCGTTTGGTCATCGGTCTGATCCTTCTCGTAAATTGAGGACGCGCAAACGGGCGCGCGCTGCCGTTTCAGGCAGAACTTCACAAAACCCGCTTCATTTGGTATACGGAACGTATCTGAAATAGCGAAATACGACGCGTATGTCAAATCCATATACGCGCCGTATCTGAATTTGAGGTCAATGATGGCCAGAAGCCGCCAGGAAACGATGGAGGAAAACCGCGCGAAGCTGATTTCGGCCGGCCGAAAGGCCTTTGCCGAAAAGGGCTATGCGGCGGCCTCGATGGATGAGTTGACCGCCGATGTCGGGCTGACGCGCGGCGCGCTCTACCACAATTTCGGCGACAAGCGCGGGCTCCTGGCCGCGGTCGTAACCCAGATCGACGGCGAGATGGCCGCCCGCGCCAAGCAGATCGGCGCAGATGCGGCAGCCGGTGACCACTGGCAGGCGATGCTTGCCGAAGGGGCCGCCTATATCGAGATGGCGCTCGATCCCGAAGTCCAGCGCATCGTTCTGCTCGATGGCCCGGCCGTGCTCGGCGACCCCTCGAAATGGCCGAGCCAGAACAGTTGCCTGCTGGCGACGAAGCGATCGGTAGAGCAACTGCTGGACAAGGGCGTGCTGAAGCCGGTCGATCCGGAAGCGGCCGCGCGGCTCTTGAGCGGTGCCGCCCTCAACGCTGCCCTCTGGGTCGCCGCCAGCGACGAGCCGAAAGCGGTCTTGCCGAAGGCGATCGAGGCCTTCCGCGCCATGGCCACCGGCCTGCTGGCGGAGCGCTGATCCGCCCCGTTGGGCGGTGGTCGTCGCGGCGGCAAGGACTAACGGGCGTTCGCGCTCACCAGCTCCCAGAGGTCGATGCCTCCCGAGCGCCCCTTCACGTGCACCATCCCCATCGCGCGGAAGTCGAAGAGCTCGGCAACCGCAGACTGCACCGCCCCGCTCACCAGGATCGACGTGTTGAACTCCTTGTTCAACCCTTCGAGCCGCGAGGCGACGTTGATCGTGTCGCCCATGGCCGTGTATTGCTGCCGCGCGATCGCGCCGAAGCTGCCGACGACCGCCGGCCCCGTATGCATGCCAAAGCGCGTGAACAGCTCCGGCCGGCCGCCTTTGCGGTTGGTCTCGTTCAGGCGATCGACCGCCGCCTTCATCGCCAGCGCGCAATGACAGCCATTCTCGATGTGCTGCGGATCGGCAACCGGCGCGTTCCAGATGACGAAGATGCTGTCGCCGAGATACTGGATCACGGTCCCGTGGTACTGCTCGGCCACCGTGTTCAGCATCTCGAAATAGGCCGAGAGAATATCGACGACTTCCTCCGGCGAATGCTGTTCGGAGATGGTGGTGAAGTCGCGCACGTCGGTGAAAAGCGCCGTCACCTCCTGCCGCCTGCCCCGGACCGCCGCTCCGCCCTCAGGATCGATGATCCGGCGCACCACCTCGCGCGGAACATAGAGCGCAAACTGGACGATAGCGCGCCGGCTGGCGGAAAGCGCGCCGCCAAGCGTATTGATCTCGGTGATCCAGGAATGCGGGGCGTCCGTGCCGGCAAAGTTCAGGTCACCGATCCGCCGCGCCTCGTCGGCGAGGTGATAGAGCTTGCGGCTGATCACGCGTGACAGCATGAGCGAGCCGACCACGCCGGCCACCAGCACGGCTGCGGCAATCATGAGGTTGCGCACCAGGAGCCGGTTTGCCTGCACCACCAGATCCTGCAGCGGCACGACGATCGCGACCGAGCTGCCCTTGAAGAGGCCGGATACGCTGACGGGTGCCATCTGGACCAGATAGCGCTCGCCGGCAAAATCGGCTTCGGCAAGACCACCGCCCGCATAGGCGGGATCCTTGCGCAGCCCGGCGACGACGTCGAGGCTGGGATCCAGGCTGCGCATGCCGGCGCCGCCACCACCCGACCAGGCGCCGAGGATTGTGCTCATGACCGCGGGATCGGAATGGGCGACGAGGTTGTTGTCGCTGCCGATGACATAGGACCGGGCCCGCGGTGAGATCTCGCGCGCATCGAGAAGGCGGCTGATGGTCTGAAGGTGGATGTTGGTGCCGACCACGATCCCCTCCTTGCCCTTCAGCGGAACGGCCAGCGCCAGCGTCGGAACCTTCAGCGTCCCGGTGACATAGGGCCCGACGGAAACCGGACCGCCGGCTCGCAACGCCGTCTGATACCAGGGGCTCTGCCGCGGGTCGAAATTTGTGCGCTCGAACGGACGCTCCCCGATCGTCTGCGCCGCAGCGTCGAGGAACCGAAGGGTCGAGACGGTGCCCGCGTCCTTGGCATGCGCAAGCAACCGAACGGCAAAGGCGGTGCCTGCCGGTGCCGCCAGACTTTGGCGAACATAGTCCCGCCCCGTGTTGATCACCTGCAGGTAGGATCCATCAGGATAGCCGGCGTAGACGCTCGTCGCGTTGGAAACGCTTCTGAGCACCTCCAGGAAGAACTGCTCCTTCGGCTGCAGGTCGCCCGGCGGCGCGACGGCCAGCTGCGGCACGGTGGACGCAAGCGCGACCGCCTCGTGGCCGCCCTCGAGCGCATTCCTGTAGCCCTCGATCAGCCTCAGGCTCATCTCGCGCATGTGCTTTTCGCCGGCAAGGATCGCCGCCTGCCGCCCCTGGCTGAACGCCATCCAGATGATCGGCGTCGCCGTTAAGATGAGCAGCGCCACGACGAGCACGCTGAGATGCACCCTGAGAGGCCTGGACCAGTTCACGCAATTCCCCCGAAACGCGACTGTATGGAGGCGACCCTAGCACCTGCCCTGGCGAGGAGGAATGCATATTCTTTCAAAGAAATAGGCCATTTCAATCTCTGATGAGAGAATGAAATGGCCCGGTACAGGTGACGGTTTTCGAGCGTCAGTTCAGCGGAATGGCGTTGCCGTCCTTGCTGTCCTGATAGACGGAGGAGAGATCGTCGTATTTCGCCCGGATCGCCTCGGCGCGGGCCTTGAGTTCCTGGCGTTGCGGCTCGGGCAGAGCGTCGATCAGCGCGTGGATCGACTGGCCCTTCCAGAAGGCATTGGTGCGGTTGTAGCCGCCCGGCTCCAGCGTGAAGACCTCCTTCAGGATCTTCAGGTCATGCGGAATGGAGAAACTGTCGCGGGAATCCTCGTGGCTGAAGAAGTAGAAGAAATTATCGAAACCCGCCCAGGTGATCGCCGAAAGGCACATCGAGCACGGCTCATGCGTCGAGAGGAAGATGAGGTCGCGGCTGTCCGGCCGCTTCTCGCCCTCGATCTCGTAGAACCGCTTCAGCGTGTGCACTTCGCCGTGCCAGAGCGGGTTTTCCGTCTCGTTGTTGGTTTCGACAAGCACGGTCGAAAGATCGGATTTGCGCATCAGCGCCGCGCCGAAGATCTTGTTGCCGGCGGCAACGCCCGCTTCCGTTGCCGGAATGATGCCCTTCTCCATCGTGTGAAGCAGCGCATCGAGCAGCGCGTAATTGTCGGTCTCACGTGTCATTCCCAATGTCCTTTCGTTGGGTTTTTCAATCAACGCCAGGAAAAACAGGAAGCGGCTTCCTGCCCGGAATGGCGGGTTTCACAAGCAACTCCAGAAAAAGTGCGAAGCGGTTTTTCGTCCGGGATTGCGTAATTCAAAGCAACCCCAGGGAAAGCAGTCTGGGATTGCATCAATTCAGGGAGCTTGCCGGTTCAGTGCGCCTCCGCCGCAATCAGCGGCACCTCGGTGCCCTTGGCATCGTAGAGCTTGCCGTTGAGGAAGTAGTCGCCGTCGTGCAGCCTTGCGATGTCCTGGTAGCGGATCGTGCGTTCGGTTGCAGCCACGAAGACCGACTGCTGGTCGGAATTGCCTGCGGTGAAGTGATTGAACAGGAGGTTGAGCAGGATCGCCATGACGGCCGCCGACGAGATGCCCGAATGGAAGATCGTGGCGACCCAGGCCGGGAAATGCTCGTAGAAGCCGGGTGCCGCAATCGGAATCATGCCGAAGCCGATCGAGGTCGCAACGATCACCAGGTTCATGTTGTTGTTGTACTCGACCTTGGACAGCGTGCGGATGCCGCTTGCCGCAACCGTGCCGAAGAGCACGATGCCGGCGCCACCAAGCACCGAGGTCGGCACCGAGGCGACGACGCGACCCATGATCGGCAAGAGGCCGAGCGTTACCAGGAACAGGCCGCCCGTTGCCACCACGTAACGGCTCTTCACGCCCGTCACCGCCACGAGGCCGACATTCTGGGCAAAGGCGCTCTGGGTGAAGGAGCCGACGACCGGCGCGAGAATGCTCGACAGCATGTCGGCACGAAGGCCGTCACCAAGCCGGCGCGAATCCACCTTGGTTTCGACGATCTCACCGACGGCGAGAATGTCGGCCGAGGTCTCGACCAGCGTCACCATGATGACGATCAGCATCGAGATAACAGCCGCAAGCTCGAAGGTCGGATAGCCGAAATGGAAGATCCTCGGCAATGCGAAGACCGGGCCGTTTGCAACTTGCGAGAAATCGGTCATGCCGGCGACATAGGCAATGCCGGTACCGATAACGATCGACAGCAGGATCGAAAGCCTGGAGATCGAAGCGTTGCCGAGTTTGCTCAAGAGCAACACGATGATGAGCGTGACCGCCGCAAGCTGGATATTGGCGGTACTGCCGAAGTCCGGCGCCGCCTTGTTGCCGCCCATCGCCCAGAATGCCGCAACCGGCATCAGCGTCAGGCCGATGGTGGTAATGACGATGCCGGTGACGAGCGGCGGGAAGAAGCGAGTGATGCGCGAAAACACCGGCGTGATCAGAAGGCCGATCAATGAAGCCGCGATGACCGCGCCAAGGATCGCCGGAATGCCGCCATTGCCGGAAATGGCGATCATCGTGGCGACACCCGAGAACGAGACGCCCTGCACCAGCGGCAGGCGGCTGCCGAAGAATGGCACGCCGATCGTCTGCAGGATGGTGGCGAGGCCACCGGCGAAAAGCGAGGCGGTGACGAGCAGGCCGACATCGCTGGAATTCAAGCCCGCCGCCTGGCCAAGGATCAGCGGAACGGCGACGATGCCGCCATACATGGTCAAGACGTGCTGCAGGCCATAGGCCAGATTGGCACCAATGCTCAGCCGTTCGTCCTCCGGATTTTGCGCCGGATTCTGGGTATGCGTAGTGTCCTCTGAAATGCTTGCCAAGGGTATCTCCTCCATACCTTCGCGATATGTCCCGTCTCCAGCGGGACAACCAAAAGGGTACTGAAGGTAGGCAAATCTCGCTTTCCTAAAAAAGGCGAAACACCTTTCGGGTTTTGGGCGGGAATGGTTGGGGCGGGAATATCTGCCGCAATCGGCCTTTTTTTGGCGGTTTCCGACGCTTTCAACCGCAAAATCCGATCGCCAGGGGCAATCTGCTCCACCGATAGGCCATTCAAAGGAGAGCAGAGATCATCGCATTGCGCAATGGTCGCGGCGCTCTCGTACCGCTTTCCCCGCCGATCGAAGGGCACAATGAAGCCGAGGCGGCCGCCGGCACCGCCCGTGTCACCGTTGCCTTCACTGCGAAAGTTCCAGCCCAGCACCAGTTGGACGCGACTGCCCCTAGAGGCTGCAGCCCGGATGCTTGTAGAGATCGGCCTGCGACAGATCCGGCGGGCATGGCGTGCTCTTGCCGCTCCCTTGGCCGCAAGCCGAGGGCTTGATCTGCGAGATCGCCGAGTAGTGTCCCTGGGAGACATGCACCCGGACGCAGGTCTTGGTGCCGGCATTCCACCAGGTATTGTTGCCGCCGACGTCGACATAGCCCCTGGACTGCATCTCGCTCTCGGCGCCAGGCGCGCGTGCGCCGACGAGATCGGCGATATCGGCCGGCGATTTGGCAAGGGTTGCTGTCGGAAGGGACATCAATGCTGCTGCTGCGATTGCGACTGTGAAACGCATCGGACGAATTCCTTCTGAGCAAGAAGAGGCTGTTCGCATGCTAGCGCGACTGTATTAGCAGAGGAGAAAATGGATGGCGAGAACAATCACGCAACCTGCGAATGCGCGGCGACAACCACCGGCCGTCGCCGCCGCTCGACGGCAGGCAAAGGCCGCCGCTCAGCCTGATATCGGAGGCAACGCGGGCGCATCAAGCCCGCGGAACGGATCGCGCCAGGCGTCGATCGCCTCGAGCTGCCCGGCCCAGCGCGCAAGTGCCGGATAGTCCGCGAGCGGCAGCCTTGCCACATCATTGTAGGGCAGGAATGTCGCCATGCGAAAATCGGCGTAGGAGACCGCCTCGCCGACCAGCCAGGCGTGACCGGAGAGTTCGGCATCGAGCAGCCGGGCCGCCTTGTGGAACGCCATCATCCCCTCCTCCACCATGGCCTCGTCACAAGTGCCGATGCCGTAGCGCAGCTTGGTGCCGCGCTCCCAATGCACCATGTCACAGGCCTTCACGAAGTTCTCCTTGCCCCAGCTGATCCAGCGGATCATCTCCGGCTCGTCGTCATCCCTTCGCCAGAGGTTGGAGCCGACCTGGCGAGAGAGAAAGCAGGCGATCGCATCCGCCTCCCACAGCGCCCGGCCGGGACGCTCCAGGATCGGCAAAAGCAGGTTGGGATTGAGCGGCCGATAGCGGTCCGCCTGCCCCGACGCCAGCGGCTCGGCATATTCGAACGCGACCTCTGCCTTCAGAAATCGGGCCGTGGCGACCGCCAGGCGCGGATTGGGGTTGCGGCTGAAATAGAGCTTCATGCGGTGGCTCTCCGTTGATGCACGTCGTGAAGACGAACCGAGGCGACGCTTGCCGACAGGCGCGAGAGAAAATCGACCGTTCCCTTCGACCGGTAGCACCACCCGCCCGCGCATCATGTCGTCCGGCTGAACGCGAGCAAAACGATATTGGATAAAATTGCCCAAACCAAATGCGCAAACGCTTGACCGTTTTCCGGTAACTCGTTGCGCAACCGGTGGGATCAAGACGGGAACAATCCACATCCTGGTTGCCGGAGATCGCCTGGATGAGCAGCCGCCGCCTGCGGCTGCGCGCGGAAGGTTGGATAGTCATGTGGCCATTCGAGAACGACGAATATCCCGAAGGGTATTTGCTGTCTACGGATCAGAGCGGGCCGAATGAACCACGGAGCGATTATGGTCGGCGGCATGGCGTTGCCGTTCTCCACTATCGCTTCGGAATAGCTTTTGCCGCCGACCGCGTCCGCCTACCAGACGGAACACGCGGCCGGGCTCGCTCCGCGGATATCGGCCGACAACATTGGCGGCGGCCGCTCAATGACCGTGAGCGCGCTTGGTCCAGCGCGGCCGTGGCAATTCCGATCGACTGGCGTTGGGGGAAGCTGATCATCACGCCAGGCGATGTGATTTTTGAGGACGATCAATCGCTGCCGGAGGTCTACTTCACCGACGACAACGAGCGCCTCGACCGCGATCTCTATCAAAGCCGGGAGATAAAAGACCTAGTAGTAACGATGGAAGGATGCAATGCGCTCTACCGTCTGCTCGTGTACGGATTTTGGCAGCGGGATCCCGACGATGAACCCTGTACATATATGCAGGATGATGCCGCAAGAACGCTTGCAACGATACGTGGTCTCGGCGAGAGACACTACGATCTGACAAATGCCGGCTGGCTAGGTTACGACGGCGGCGAAGACCATCTGATGCGCCGTCATCTCAAGCGGCTCGGCTGGCACGACGTTCGGGAGCAGCCTATTGACACCCTTTTTTCGGAAAGTCGGCCCAATGAGTCTTCCGAAACCTTGGAACTCATGCGGCGAATGGCGCTTTTCCTTGTCGCTTCTGTGGCGGCCCTTCATATCCTGCTTGCCATAGCTGCACTTGCGGGCGGATAACGCCCCCACAATGTCCCCGTCCCTATCCGAAAACTAGCCGGCGCCGGGCGTGTAACGTCCGCGCCAGAGCAAGACCGACAGCACCGCATGAACTGCGATCGCAGGCCACAGAAGGACGCCGGTGGAGCCATCCGTCAGTCCGAACCAGGCCAGATAGAGCGTGACGGCCGCACTGTAGATCAGCATGCCGATGAGGCTTGAGTTCTTCCAGCAGGCAACGCCGAGTGCGATCAGGGCAATTCCCGCCACCCGGGCCGTCGGGATCGCAGGCCCGGTGAGTAGCTCGCCAAGCAGCACCTGGCCCACGAGCGAAGGCGCCACCACCAGTGCGAGCCCTGTTGCCATCTCCCCGAAGGCGGCGAGATCAAGCACGCGTATCATCGGAACGCACCTCTGCCAGTCGTTTGTGTCCGGGCCTTGCGATGCAAGGTCGCCAGAGCGTCCCATGTGCGTTCACGTGAACGCACGGCGCTCTAGGGCGTTGCGTTTGGCTTCAATTCGAAAGTCAGTTTGTCGATCTTGCCCGTAAAGCGGAAGGGCGTGTCGTAGCGGTGTTCCAAAAGGGCGACGCCGGTGCGCGTGTCGAGACCGACGTCGAAGGTCTCATCCTCGGGGAAAGTGACCGGGATGCCATGATCGATGCTGTTCCTGGCGACCTCCTTGCCGTCCACCGACAGAACGCCGGTGCCCCCGGCGCCAAGTCCCTTTCCATCCGACTTGAAGTCGAAGACGATCCTGTGTTTGCCGGGTTCGAGTTCCGGTCCTTCCCACAGGGTGCGCTTGAGGTCGAGGAGATTGTAGAGGAACACGACCTTCCCACTGCCGACACCGAAGTCGCCCTGGCTGAGGAAGAGGCCGTAACCGCCAAAGCGGCCACCCTCGGTGACGATCATGCCTTGCGCACCGTCGTCGGGTATCTCGACATCGGCCGTAATCGTATAGGACTTGTTCAAGGTGCTCGGCGCAGCGCTGGCCGGCACACCACTCAGTTCGCCGCGGTAGGTGAATTCCGTACGGCCGGCCGTCAGGTTCGGCCGCGGGGCGTTCCAGCGTGCGAGCGTCGAATTGTCGAGTGGCAGCACGTTGTACTTCTTCGCCTCGGCATAGAAGAGGTCCTGCAATTCCTTGAGTTTGTCAGGCATTTTGGCGGCAAGATCGGTGAATTGCGTCGGGTCTTCATCGACGTTGTAGAGTTCCCAGTTGTAGCCGGAGATCACGTCGGGTGGCGTCTTGGTGCTGAGTTCCCACGGCAGCGTCGCTGGCGTCGTCGCGGCGACCCAGCCGTCGTGGTAGATGGCGCGGTTTCCCAGCATCTCGAAGTACTGCGTCTGGTGTTGCGTCGGGGCAGCGGCATTTGCCTTGTCCCATGTGTAGGCCATACTGACGCCTTCGATCGGCTCCTGTTTGATGCCGTTGATCGTCTCCGGTTGCGGGATGCCTGTCGCTTCCAGGATCGTCGGCACGATGTCGATGAAGTGGTGAAACTGCGCGCGGACACCGCCAGCGTCGTTGATATGGCCGGGCCACGACATGACCATGCCCTGCGCCGTCCCGCCAAAGTGCGAAGGCACCTGCTTGACCCACTTGAACGGTGTCCCCATCGCCCAGGCCCAGCCGGCTGCGAAATGCGGGAATGTCCGCTCCGAACCCCAGAACGGATACCAGAGAAACTGGTCCTTCACCGGAACGTCGACGCCGTTGAATGTGGTGAACTCATTCGGCGTGCCGTTGAGCATGCCCTCGGCGCTCGCGCCGTTGTCGCCGCCGATGTAGATGATCAGGGTGTTGTCGAGCTCGCCGATATCTTCCACCGCCTGGATGACGCGCCCGATCTCGTTGTCGGCATAGGCAAGGTAGGCGGCGTACACATCGGCCTGCCTGATGAACAGTTTCTTCGCCTCCAAACTGAGGGAATCCCATTGCGGCAACCCCTCCGGCCACGGCGTGAGCTTCGCGTTCTCAGGCATGATGCCGAGCCGCTTCTGATTGGCGAAGATCGTCTCGCGCACCTTGTTCCAGCCCTCGTCGAAGAGGTGCATGTCGCTGATCTTCTTGATCCATTCGGGCGTCGGGTGGTGCGGTGCATGGGTGGCACCGGGCACGTAGTAGACGAGCCAGGGCTTGCCCGGGGCGATCTCGCTCAACTGCCTGATGTGCTGGATCGCTTCGTCGGCCATGGCCGTTTCCAGGTTCCACTTGGGATTGCCTTCAAACGGATAGATGGCCGTGGTGTTGCGGAACAGGTTCGGCTGCCACTGGCTCGCGTCGCCGCCGACGAAGCCATAGAAATAATCGAAGCCCATGCCCGTCGGCCACTGGTTGAAGGGCCCCGCCTGGCTCGATTGATAGGACGGCGTGTTGTGGTTCTTGCCGAACCACGCGGTGGCGTAGCCATTTTCCTTGAGGATCGTGCCAACAGTGCCTTTCTCGATCGGAATGATCGAATCGTAGCCCGGATATCCGGTCGCGATCTCCCCGACGACCCCGTAGCCAACCGAATGGTGATTGCGCCCGGTGATCAGCGCCGCACGAGACGGCGAGCAGAGCGATGTCGAGTGGAAGTTCGTGAAGCGCAACCCCTCCTTGGCGATGCGGTCCATGGCCGGTGTCGGAATGACCCCGCCAAAGGTGCTGGGCGCGCCGAAGCCCTGATCGTCCGTCATGATCAGCAGCACATTGGGCGCGCCTTTCGGCGGCACGACACGCGGAGCCCACCAGGGCGTCGATTCCGAGGCCTTTTCCTTGATTACACCGCCAAAAGCCGGACTTGGTGACGGAAGCTGCTTACCCGTAATTGTTGTCGTCGCTCCCGGGGCGCCGAGCGTCCCTGAAACCTGCTGTGCCCATGCGGACGTAAAACCAAGCGCGAAGAAGGCTGCACCCGCAAGCATGCTCTGGCCAATGGTCATGGCGAACACCCCTATTGCAGATCGTTGAATCTCCACCGATTTAGGCTAGTCTAATATACGCAAACCAGACCCGAGACGCGAGAAGTTTACGACCGGTGTTCTCCATCCGATCCGTCACAGACGGTCTGCCCGATGGCTTCCCCGGAACACTTCACCAGTTATCCGGCTCCGAACATCGCATCTGTGAATTCGTTTCCCCTATCCTGCGAAGCGTGCCCCGCTACCGGGACTCCGCTCGCTGACCTATTTTTCCAAACAACGGCGATGCAGCGCATCACCTGCCCCATCGATCAGCAAAGGACAGGACACATGACACTCAAGGATATTCTGCCCGGCAAGCTCGGTTTCGGCGCGGCCCCGCTCGGCAACATGTTCCGCGAAATACCCGAAAAGGAAGCGCTTGCCACCGTCGAGGCCGCCTGGAACGACGGCATCCGCTATTTCGACAACGCCCCGTTCTACGGCGCCGGCCTTGCCGAGATCCGCATGGGCGAAGCGCTCGGCGGTCGCCCGCGTGACGAATACGTCATCAGCACCAAGGTCGGCCGGGTCATCCTCGACGAGATCGAGGACGTCAGCGCCCGCGACCTTGGGGAAAAGGGCGACGTCTTCCGCTATGGCCGCCCCAACAAGATCGTCAACGACTACTCCCATGACGCCACCCTGCGGTCGATCGAGGACAGCCTCAAGCGCCTGAAGACCGACCGTATCGAGATCGCCTTCGTTCACGACGTTGCCCAGGATTTCTACGGCGACGAATGGCTCGACGTTTTCGAGACGGCGCGCAAGGGCGCCTTCAGGGCGCTCGACCGGCTGCGCGACGAAGGCGTGATCAAGGCCTGGGGGCTCGGCGTCAACCGGGTGGAGCCGATCGAACTGCTGCTCGCGCTCGAAGGTCCGCGTCCCGATGGCTTCCTGCTTGCCGGCCGCTATACCCTGCTTGACCATGACCGCGCACTCCAGCGCGTCATGCCCGAGGTCACCAAGCGCGGCCTCGGCATCGTCGTCGGCGGCCCCTATAGCTCCGGCGCGCTCGTCGGTGGCCCGAACTTCGAGTATGCCCCGGCCACGCCGGCAATTCTCGACAAGGTCGCGCGTATCAAGTCGATCGCCGACCGTCACGGCATCTCGATGAAGGCGGCCGGCCTGCAGTTCTCGCTCGCCAACCCCGCAGTTGCCGCCGTCATCCCCGGCGCCAGCCAGCCGAGCCGCATCGCCGAAGACCGCGCCGCCCTGAACGAGGCCGTGCCGGCCGACTTCTGGCGGGACTTGAGGGCAGCCGGTCTCGTCAACCCGGAGGCGCCGCTACCGATTGCCGGCTAAGCAATTCCAGGAAAAGTGTGCGGCGGTTTTCCGTCCGGAATTGCGTCGTTTGGCCAAGAAATTCCAGGAAAAGTGTGAAACGGTTTTCCGCCAGGAATTGCGACATCTGGCCAAGCAATTCCAGGAAAAGTGCGCAGCGGTATTCCGTCCGGAATTGCGTCATTTGGCCAAGAAATTCCAGGAAAAGTGCGCAGCAGTTTTCCGTCCGGAATTGCGAGAAACCGTCCTATCCTCGCCCGTCTTCCAGCGGGCGGGGCAGCCGGTGGCACCCCGCCGCGCAGCCGATCAGAACGGATTGACGTAGTTGGTGATCGCGATCTGGCGCAAAAGCACCCGGCGGATCACATGCGCCACCTTCACCCGGTCGGTGAAGATGGCCGCGTCCCCCGTGGCGCCGGCCGGCAGCCGTGCGGCGAAAGCCTGGTCGTCGAGTTTCACCCGCACGATGAAGGGCGCGGCGGAGACTGCCTCCGGGGTCACCGCCGTGCCGGACACCCGGGCTTGCCCGGAGGCGATCGCCTGCAGCACGCCCTCGACCTCACCGGTATAGGTCTCGCCGGGCGCAAACTTGAAGGTCGCCTCCACCATCTGGCCGGGCTCTATGTAGCGCGCATCGATCTGGTTGATCTCGACCCCGATGATCGTCTCGGAGGTGTCGATAAAGGCCATGGCCGGCGACAGCGGCAGCGTCGTCACGCGCGCGCCCTTGCGCAGCGCAAGGTTGGTCACGTAGCCATCGGCCGGCGCCCGCACCGTCGTCTTGCCGAGTTCCCACTCGGCATTGCTGATCTGGGCTCTCAGATTGTCGACGTCCGCCTGGCGTTGCTGCACGTCGAATTCGGTTGCCGCATCGCGCGACTGCAGCTTCGTCATCTGCGCAAGCCGCAGCTCCTGCAGCGAAAGCTGCGCCTGCAGCGCGTCCACCTTCGCCTGGTAGGGCACGGGGTCGATGCGGAAGAGCACGTCGCCGGCTTTCAGCGGGCTGTTGGGGGCGACCGGCACCTCCGTGACCTCGCCGGCGACATCGGGCACGATCGCCACCGAATTGCGCACCACCAGCGCCTTGCCCTGCGGCGCGCCCCAGTTCATCGGGATGAACAGACCGACGAGAAGCAGCAGGAACACGATCGCCGGCGAAATCTTCCAGAACAGGTTGAAAGGCACGATCCTGAATTTCACCAGGCAGAAGAGGATCGCCAGATAGACATTGAAGAGAAAGACGATCATGACTGGCCCGCCTCGCTCGGATGAACCTCGCCTGCAGGGGTCGCCGCCGGATGCGCGCCGCTCGGGCGCGGCACGTCGACATAGGCCCAGACGAGCGCGATCGGCCATAGCGCGAAGCCGAGAAACAGCGTCACCCAGCCCGCGACATTGACCGCCTCGCTCCAGGGATGATTGCGCCTTTTTGCGATCGACCCCGGCAGCATGGCGAGAAAGATCAGCACGGCGACCGTGCTCACCACGAGCACGATCAGCACGATCCAGGCGAAGAGATCGATAAAACTCATGAAGTTGCGCTCCCCTTCACGACGGGGACGCTAGACCCAAAGCCGGGCACTGCGGAAGTACGTAACGGTTACCGCGCCATACGGCTGCCCCTTTAGAGGGCGCAGCATGAACCTTGGCCCGTGAACGGCAGCCCGCCTCAGCCGAGTTCGCCGTGATCCAGCGGATAGACCGGCCGCCGCACCCGCTGGAATTTGCGCGCGCCGATATTGGCACTGCTGAGGCCCGTGCCGTCGATCTCGACGATCTCGGATGCGATCGGACCGAAGGCGGCGCGGAAGTGCTGCTGCGATTTGACGACGACGATCTGATAGTCGGACGGCTCGATGCCGACGGCGCGGAAGAGGTTGCGATCGAGCATCTGCTGACGTTCGCTGCAAATGAGGATGTCGATGCCTTCGACATGAAAGCGCACGCTCGGCCCCATCGTCGCCGGCAGCCCTTGAAACATCGGCCCCTCGAAGACGATCCTGCCGTCCGAAATCGCCTCCACCCTGCCCTTGATCGTGATCGGCCCGCCGCCGACTTCAGGGTCGATCTTGCAGCCGAGCGTAACCTCGCGTGTCGCACCGATGCCGGCGGCGATCAACTCGGCCACGACTTCCGGATCGCAGAGCGCGCCGAAAGCCGCGTTTCGGACGCCGGTATCGAGCAGCCTGGCGAGCACGCAGGTGGAATCGCTATAGGCACCGCAGCCGGGATTGTCGGAGAAGTCGGCAATGACCAGCGGCGTCCCGGCCCCATCTTTCGCAAGATGCGCCGCGACGATGCCGGGCAGCGCGTCGAGCGGCAGCTGCACATCCTGGTGCTCGCGCCGGTCCCAGATCCCGCGGCAGAGACGCTCGGCCTCGGCTTCCGCGTCTTCGGCCGCCACCCGGTTGCGGTCGTAGCAGATAACCGCCGATGGGCCGGTATTGAAGATATCGGCATCGTAGAAGCCGGCATTGATCGAGGTCGCCAGCATGCCGTCGCGCGCCGCGATCCCGTCGGCAATTTCGAGCAGCTCGGTCATGGCGCAGGCATGGGTCGTGCGCCCGTCGTTGCAGCCGTTCAGCATCGGCGGCTGGCGGATGGCGAGCGCCGGCCGGATTTCGCCGCGCATGGCGCGCTCGAGCAATGCGCCCGCCTTGTGAGCGCATTCGGCCATGTCCACATGCGGATAGGTGCGGAACGAGACGGCAATATCGAGCAGGCCGGCCATTTCAGGCGCCGAATTGGCGTGCAGGTCGAACGTCGCGGCGATGGGAAGTTCCGACCCGACGATGCCACGCACCACCTCCAGAAGCTGGATCTGCGCATCGTCAGCCGTTTCCGTGCACATAGCCCCATGGAAGACGATAAACACGCCGTCGAGCCTTTCGCCGTCGAGCGCGCTTTGGAGATCGGTGACGAAGCGCTGCCGCATCGCCTCCTCGATCCTGCCGCCGGGCTCGGCCCGCGCCGCCACCGTATAGACCGGCTGCCAGCCGTACGTGTCGCAACAATCGATGAAGCCGCCGATCTCCGAATTGGTGCCGCGGCAATGGGTTTCGATCTCGGCGCCAACGAAATAGTGGCAGGCCTCGAAGTCCCTGAACCCGGTCTTGAGCTTCGAAAACGTGTTGGTTTCCTGGTTGAATTCGAGAACGGCGACCCGGAAGCTCATCCTATGCACTTTCATTTTGCTGACTGGAAAAATCGAGAAGACGGGCGTCGGGGAAAACGCGAAACCCCGACGCCGCGCCTGTTCTCCTGCCGCGCGATGCGTTGAACGCAGGGCGCGACAGGCGAATTCTGGATGGTTGGAGTTGAACCTTGGATCCGCGGCGGCCCCTCTCGGCACCTTTAGAAGAGACGCCCTCGCGCATCTTTCGAGGAGTTGCCCCTCACCCTAACCTTCTCCCCGCAGGCGGGGAGACGGTGGCCGGCAAACCTCAGCGGAAATACTCGCTCGTGGTCTTCGGCTTCGCCATGATGTCGAAATCGAAATACTGCTTGCGGATCTTGTCGTAGGTGCCGTTTTCCATGATCGTCTTGAGGCCGGCATTGAGCTTGGAGAGCAGCGCCGCGTCACCCTTGCGCACCGCCATGGCGTTGCCCTCGGCCGTGTCGAGCACGAAGCTCTCGCCGACAAAGGCGCAGCAGCCGCTTTCTTCCTTGGCCAGCCACTCGGTAAAGGCCATCTGCCCTTCGAGGATCAGGTCAAGCCGGCCGTTTTCCATGTCGAGAAACACTTCGCTCATCGTCGGATAGAGCTTCACTTCGCTATCGGGAAAAAACTCCTGCAGCGCCTCGACCGCGACCGAGCCGGATTGCGTGCCGATCACCTTGCCCTTCAGCGCCTCGGGCGAGATGTCCTTGAGGCCGAGATCCTTGCGAGCGACGAAGCGCATGGCGTTGAAGTAGTAAGGGGTTGTGAAGTCGACCTGCGTCTTGCGATCCGGATTGATCGCCATCGAGGCGATCATCACGTCGAACTTCTTGGCCTGCAGGGCCGGGATGATGCCCGCCCACTCATTGGTGCTCCAGACACAGTCTACCTTGATTTCGGCGCAGACCGCCTGGCCGATATCGTAGTCGAAGCCTTTGATTTCGCCGGCTGCGGTCACATAGTTGAATGGCGCGTAATCGCCCTCGGTGCCGATCGCCAGCGTCTCGGCATTGGCGGTGCCGGCCGCAAACAGCGCGGCGATGACCGATGCGGTCATGAACTTCTTTTTCATCTCGTTCCCTCTGTCCTTCCTGTCGGCCACCCACGAAGTTCCGGTCGCAAGCGTGACCATTGGCCTGACCAAAGGAGCAACTTGCTTGAAACTATCTGGATTTTCGGCCGATTTCAGTTTTCGTTTTGCTTTATTATGCTTCGACAATGCGGGAGGTCTCCAGCCTTCGCAATGTGAAAGAAATCATTCCAGCTATCGAAAAAATTCATGTAGGCTGCAACCGATCCAGACCCGGAGCAACGGATGCGTGACCTGCCGAGCCTCAAATCCTTGCGCGCCTTCGAGGCGGCCGCGCGCAACGGCAGCCTGACGGCCGCCGCCGACGAGCTCTGCATCGGCCAGGGCGCGATCAGCCACCAGATCCGGAATCTGGAACTCAATCTCGGCCTTCGGGTCTTCGTCAGAAAACAGCACGGTGTCGAACTGACGCCGGAGGGCGGGCTGCTTTACGCCTCCTGCCAGCGCGCCTTCGACGATCTCGAAGGCGTGGTCCAGCACATCCGCCCACGCACGAGCGACAAGATCCTGCGCGTCCGGGTCGGCCCGTTCTTTTCGATGAAAGTGATCGCGCCGCGCATCTCCGAGTTTCTCGCCGCCAATCCCGGCGTGCAGATCCACCTCTCCCACCTCGAAACGATCACCGCCGGCACCGGCCCGGCCGACGTCACGATCGCCTATTGCCTGCAGCCGCCACCCGGACGCTTCACCCGCAAGCTCTTGCGCGAGCGCCTGGTGCCCGTCTGCGGCCGCGACCTCTGGCAGGGCGACAGGCAGGCACTGCTTTCCGGCAACCGGCTGCACTATCGCGGCCTTCAGGAGTGGCAAAGCTGGATCGCCTCCTCCGGCCTCGCCCTTCCGCGCAGCCGCCAGGACCTGATCTTCGACGACCAGCACATCATTCTCGAAGCGGTGAGAGAAGGCCAGGGCGTGGCGTTGATCGACCGCACCATGGTCGAACACGAACTCAAATCCGGCCAGATCCGCCTGGCCCACGACCATTTCTACGAGCCGCCCGAAACCTACCAGTTCGTCTGCCAGGAAGACCTCCTGCGCACCAAGCCGGTAACAAAGGCCTTTCTCAACTGGCTGATCGCCGAGATCGAGGAGCGCGAGCGGCAGAGCGCAGAGGCAGTGCAAACATCTGGCACAAGCTAGCCGTCGGCGGCCGGCGAGCGTCCCTCCTCCCCACCCAACACAAGAACCGGCCGCCGCACGCCCGTCGCGCACGGCGGTCGCACCCTTAGACGGCGGCTCCTTGCACAGCCCCGGCGAGCGGATCGAGCATGGCCGTTACATCATCGGGGAGGATGATGGACGCCGCCGCGACGTTCTCCTCAAGGCGGCTGCGCCTGCGTGTTCCGGGGATTGGCACCACCTTCGCATTCAACTTGCGGCCCTGCGTGTGCAGCCAGGCTAGTGCCAGCTGGGCCGAGGTAATGCCGAGGCCACGCGCGGCTTCCTCGACCTTTGCCACCACCTGCATGTTCGCCTGGTGGTGCTGCGATGCAAAGCGCGGGAAATTCCTGCGTGCATCTCCCTCCGTCAGGGATTGGGCAAAGGCCTGGCCGGTCAGCATGCCACGTCCGAGCGGAGAGTAAGGCACGAGCGTCACGCCGAGTTCGAATGCAGCGGGAACGACATCTTCCTCGATCTCACGCGTGAAAACAGACCATTCCGACTGCAGCGCTGCAATCGGATGGATGGCATGCGCGGCCCGCAGCTCCGCCGCGGACACCGCCGAGAGGCCGAGCCAACGGACCTTTCCGGCCGCGACCAGATCGGCCATCGCGCCAATGGATTCTTCGAGTGGTACGGCATCGGTGCGGCGATGCATGTAATACAGGTCGATGACATCGACACCCAGGCGCTTCAGCGAGCGGTCAGCGGCAGCACGAATGAACTCGGGCCGGTTGTCTATGCTCCAGTCCTCTGGGCTTTGCGGCGTGCGCGCATAGCCGAACTTGGTGGCGATCAGGACCGCTTCACGATGCGTCCTGACGAAGGACGCAAGAAAGGCCTCGTTGGCGCCGATACCGTACATGTCCGCCGTGTCGAACAGGGTGACGCCGAGTTCGAGCGCCCGTTCCAGAGTGGCGCGAGATTCGGCCTCGTCCGTCGTGCCGTAGAACTCGCTCATGCCCATGCAGCCGAGGCCCTGGGCCCCGATCGCCGGGCCATCCGAGCCGAGTTGGACGCGGTGTAGAATCTTTTCCTTGCTTGTCATCATGGGTCTCCAATTCCAGACAAGCAGCCCTTATAAGTATTGACCATACTCCATGGTCAAGGGTTTGCTGAATGCTGATTTCGGAATTTGCGAAGGCCACGGAGCTGCCGGTCGATACGATCCGCTTCTACATTTCCAAGGGGCTGCTGAAGCCGGAGCGCAGCGCCAAGGGGGGCTCTAATCCCTATCAGCTGTTCAGCCAGGAAGATGTTACCGCCGCGCGGATGATCCGGCTGCAACAGACGCTGGGTTACTCGCTGCGGGAGATTCAGGCCCTCAATGACGCCTATCGCGCCGGCGAAAGTTCGCCCGCACGAACGGTCGAGATCCTGCAAGCGCAGATCGCGCGACTAGAAGAGCGGAAGGCCGCGCTGGACGCGGCTCTCTCGTTCCTGCGCGGCAAGGTGGACTGGATCAAGGCAGGCAAGCCGGACACGGCGCCGCAACTGGAGGACTACCGGTGCTGACGGTCCGAAGCTCGTCCAGCCCCTGCTCCCGCGAGATGACAGGAACATAGCCCAGCTCCCGCTTTGCCTTGCCGATATCAAGCGAGATCTCGACGGCCGACGTCGCATAGGCCTGTGATGTCAGCGGAACGCTGATCCTCCCCCTGGAGAGGGCAGCGAGCACATCGCCGCCCCAGGCAACGGCTCTGACGACGGCGCGGGGAACGGATTTTTCCGGCGGGACGATCCCTTGCGTTTCCAGAAGCTGCGAGACGAACGTCCTGAACGGCACGGCATCGCCATCGGTGATGAAATAGACCTCCCCGCCCCGCCCGTTTGCAAGCGCAAGCGCCACGGCCTGGCACAGGTTGGCGATATGCGTGGTCGAGGTCAGGTAGGTGCCTCCCGCGATCCAGGCGAGCTTGCCGGAGCGGGCAGCCTCGACCAGTGCCGGCAACGCCGTGGTATCGTCACGCCCCCAGACGAAGCGCGGCCGAAGGGCAACGACCGGGAAAGCCGGACTGCTGGCCGCAAGGGCTACACGCTCGGCCGCCGCCTTGCTGCGCGAATAGCTGCCGGCCGGGCGGCGCGGAAACGGCGCCGTCTCGTCCACCTGCACCAGCGGGTGCCCATCGGCAAGCACGGATTCGGTGCTGATATGGATCGCTTTGCGGATACCGGCGGCGCGGGCCGCCTCCATGACGATCCGCGTGCCATCCTCGTTCACCCGCCGCTGCTGCGGCGTGCCTGGTCCATGATCGGTATCGGCCGCGGCATGGACAAGCGCGTCGCAGCCCGCCATTCCCGCGGCGATGTCTGGACTGAGCAGGTCGCCCATAAAGGCCGTCGCACCGAGTTGGCGGACGCGGTCGGCCGCCTTCTGGCTGCGCGCCAGAGCGACAACAGAAGCGCCCGTCGTGACGAAATGGCGGATGAGGTTGCGGCCGACATAGCCGCTGCCACCGGTGATGAAGATGCTTCGGAACGGGGCGCGTTCGCCCGTGGCCACGGCGGATGTGGCATCGCATGCTCGGTTCATTTCACTGCACCTATGAGGTTTGGACGCTTAGCGCTCGTCCGGAAGATCGGCTGCCTGCGGGGTTGCAGTCACGAGCCAGTTGATTTCGCGCAGCACCTCGTCGCGGTCCGCACGCGCAAAATGGTGAAAGTCGAGATATTCGAGGAATTTGAGACCCTCGAGCGCGAGATAGGCAAGCAACGCCCCGCGCGGCGACTGGGAGTTCTGAAGAATTCTCGCGATCGTCGCATCCTGGCTTGCCTGCATCTTCCGGCGCAAACCGGCATCGAGCGTAAGCGCCGCGCTGAGGTTCAGTGCCACCGCCCGGAATTCCTCGGGCGGCGGTTCGGCCGCAGCAACGATGCGCCCCCTGACCGCTCGATCCTGAATGTCTCCGATCTTCTGCTCGACCCGCGCATGGTGTGCGTTGTCACGCTCAAACGCCCGGTCGACGACGGCCTCGATCAGCGCCTGCTTGGACTTATAGTCATAAAGCACACTCGCCTTGCTGACACCGGCCTCCCTGGCGACGGCATCGACAGTCAGGTTGGCAGCGCCATCGCGACCGACGACCCGTTCGGCGGCATCCAGTACCTGCTGTTGATCAATTGCGCGTTTCCGGCCCATGGCTCCATCCAATTTATTTCCGACCGGATGGTTATAAATAATCTATCGGCGCCTTTGTCAAGCGCGTCGGATCCCTCAGAAAGCTGGATCGCCTCCTCCGGCCCCACCATGCGCGCAGCGCCACGACCTGATCTTCGATGACCAGCACATCATTCTCGAAGCGGTGAAAACGCAGCCGAACCCCAGCCCGATCAACGGTTGCTCACGGACTACCGCGCCGATCCTGCCTCTACACGAAGTTGAGGGAGCGTGATGTCGGAGACTGTATCCGCAGAACGGCGATGCCGGGTTGGGGCCTTGAAAGCAACCTCACGGAAGGCGACCCGCGCACTGACCTTGCCCGTCGGCGGTCCGGGGAATCGGCGAGACCTATCGCGACGACAAATACGCTCCGTGATTGCGCGGCAATGAATTCGCCACCGAAGAGACGTTGATGCGCGACTAAAATTGCTCGGCGCGGTCATGGTGCATCGCGCCAAGCCGCTGCTCTCATAGACGATCACCCCGCCTGCTGTGTCCCATGCGCGTGGATTACCGCATCCGCCTCCTTGCCGTAGAGCTCCTCGAAATGGTCGAAGCTCTTGGAGAAGTAGCCGATGCCTTGCGTCGCGGCCCTTAGCGTCCGGGCGAGATCGTCGAGCGCCGATCCCGGCACCAGGGCGCGAAAGATGTCCCAGCCCTTGGCGGTCTCGTCGCGGTCGAAGCCGAGCACCTGGCCCTTGTAGGTGGAGACGATCGGCACCAGGCTGCCGGAATAGATCGAGGGGATGTGGATCTCGACGCGGATGACCGGCTGCATCAGAACCGCCGAGGCCTGCGACAGCGCCTGGCGCACGCCCATCTTGGCGGCCGCGCGGAAGGCGAAGTCGTTGCTGTCGACCGCATGGTGCTGACCGTCCGTCAGGGTCACGCCGACATCGATCACCTGAAAGCCGAGCGGCCCCTTCTCCATCGCTTCGCGCGCGCCGGCCTCGATCGCCGGGATGAAGTTGCGCGGCACCGCCCCGCCCTTCACCGTCTCGGCGAAAGAGAAGCCGGCGCCGCGCTCGTTCGGGTGCACGCTGAGCTTGACGTCGGCGAACTGCCCGGCACCGCCCGTCTGCTTGCGGTGGCGGTAGTGCACGTCGGAGGGTTTCAGCACGGTCTCGCGATAGGTTGGGCTCGGCGGCCGGTCGGTAACGCCGACATGGAAGACGTCGGCGAGCGTCTTGCAGAGGTCGCGCAGGTGCATCGGCCCCTGCACGCAGACGAGCTGCGCGCCGCTGCCTTCCTCCTGCATGACCGCGAGTGCGCGGTCGGTCTCGGCGAGCTTGGCAAGCGTGCCCGAGAGCTTGGTCTCGTCGCGCTCGCTGTCGGGCACCAATATGCGCACCAGCATCGGCGTCGGCGGCAGTGTCCAGTCCGGCGCCTCGGCGGTGCTGCTGGCGGCGAGCAGCGCCGGCACCGGCAGATGGTCGGCCTTGACAGCGGCAAAGATCGCGCCCGCCTCCGGCGTGGCGTTCGGCAGCGGCTTGCCGGTCGCCGGGTCCTGCAGCGAGCCGAGGCTGCCGCCGCCGAGCGTCGCACCCTGCTTGATACCGGATGTCAGCGCCCTGACCAGCACTGTCTTGCCGACATTCGCCTTGTGATAGGCGTGGAAGCTGACGGCCGAAAGCGCCGTCTCGGCAATCGGTCCGGCCTCAGCCAGCCTCTTTCGAAGCGCGTCGACCTGAGGCGCCTCGTGGCGCAGCGCCTTCATCAGCCGCAGAATGCCGTTGGCGTGGCTTGCAGCGCCCACCAGCACCGGGATGATGCGGTTTTCCTTCAAGAGCCGCGTGGAGATCGCATAGATCGTGTCGTTGGCCGGCGCCCGGTCCTCGATCAGCTCTTCGAGCAGCCAGTCGTCGAATTCCGAGAAATGCTCGAGTAGCTCGGCCCGCGCCTCCTTTTCCCGATCCATCACCGTGTCGGGGATTTCGATCAGCGCCGAGGTCTGTCCCTCGCGGTAGCGCCAGGCGCGCTCGGAGATCAGGTCGCAGGTGCCGACGATCTTGTCGCCTTCGCGGATCGGCACCTGGCGCAGGAGCAGCATGTGGCCGGAATAGTCCTGAAGCGCGGCGATCACGTCGCGCAGCCGCCCCTGCGGCTCGTCCATGCGGTTGATGAAGAGAATGCAGGGCGTGCCCGACGCCTCGATCGCCTTCAGATAGGGCGCGGCCAGCACTGCCTCCTCCGGCACCGGCGAAACGCAGAGCACGCAGGCGTCGCTGGCGATCAGCGCGTGCTGGGCGTGTCCCAGCGCCTCGGTGCCGCCGGGTGCGTCGAGCGCGCACCAGGCTTCGCCGCCAAATTCGAATTCCGTGAGGTTCAATCCGTAGGGTGAAGCAGCTTTTCTGGAGGCCCCCTCCAGACCGGCCAGCTTGTCTGCCAGCGTGGTCTTTCCGGTCTGCGAGGGCCCAAGTACCGTGAAGCAGCGCATCGGCAATCCTCCCCTGTCGCGATGACGACGGGCGCCGAGCGTTGCGACGCCCTTGTTCTATTAATTCTAGGGCAGCTTTTGCGCTTTCAATGGTAGCCGGGCACGATGGCGGCAAGTCTTTACGCGTGCGCGTCCTTTTCCGGCGCTAACCGCTTGGAATCGATCAGCATGGCGTCCCCAAAAAATCGGCGCGTGTCCGGCGCGGCTGCCGCCGTTCTGCGCCACGGGCCCCGATCTTTTGGCCCTGAACCCCGAAAACCGATTGCGAAACAGGACCGGTTTTGCGATAAACGGGCACGTAAAGACCTGACGACCGATCCGCAAGCGTCCCTTCCGCACTGGAGAATACGCGCATGTCCCTCACGCTTTACCAGCATCCACTCGCTTCCTTCTGCCACAAGGTGCTCATCGCGCTTTACGAAAACGAGACCCCATTCAAAAGCAGCCTGGTCGACCTGCTCGACCCGGAAGAAGCGGCCCGCTTCGCGGCGCTGTGGCCGGTCGGCAAGATGCCGGTCTTGACGGACAGCGCTCGCGACGTGGTGATGCCAGAGACGTCGATCATCATCGAATATCTCGACCGCCATTATCCGGGACGCCAGCGGCTGATCCCCGATGACCCCGATATGGCTCTGAAAGCCCGGCTCTGGGATCGCTTCTTCGACAACTACATCCACGTGCCGATGCAGAAGATCGTCACTGACACGCTGCGGGCGCCAGGTGAAAGCGACCACCGCGGCGTTGCCGATGCCCGCGCCGCGCTTGGCTTGGCCTATGGCATGGCCGACGCGCACTTCGCCACGCATGAATTTGCCGCGGGCGATACCTTCAGCCTTGCCGATTGCGCCGCCACCCCGGCTCTCTTTTATGGCGGCATCGTCGAGCCCTTCGATGAGACGCATCCGCATCTTGCGGTCTATTTCGAACGGCTGCTCGAGCGCGCGTCCGTCCGCCGGGTGCTCACCGAGGCGCGTCCGTATTTCCATATGTTCCCCTACCGGAACCTGATGCCGGAGCGGTTCTTCGAGATGTAGCGAATGTCGCGCAAAAGGGCGCAGCGGGTTGCGATAGACAGCTCAATCTGAAAATCGCGATGTGCTTCAGGCGCCGCCGGCGTCAATTGTCGGCGCGATGCCGCGTTGAACCACCCTGCTGCTCCAGCCACATGGCGTTTTCGAAGAGCACGCGCTCGTCGGCAATGCCCCTGCGGAACTGGCCCGTGATGTGGCGGGCCAGCCGGTCGGCACGTTTGCCGTAACGCGGGATGTCGCACCAGATGCAGACCCGGTCGAAGGTGCGTTGCAGCATATCAAGATCGTCGGGGCCGATCGGGCCGTCCGGTTCGCGTGCAAACTCCTGCATTGAAACCTCCTGGCTGCCAAGGGCCGGCGCGCCGCTATCCGCGTACGCCGCCAACCGCGGGTCGAAACCAATTGTGCCTTTCAGGGCGGACGCTCTTACGAATGCCCGCCGGCTGCGGCGGAAGTGACGCGTGGCACTTGCTTCCGCCCAATCGCCGTTGCACGGACACCCGATCTCGGCGAAGGCCTGATCGATCCGGTCCATGGCGTGCAGGAGAAGCGCCTGTGGCCTGGCCGTCCGAGACATTCCGCGACCGCCCGTATCGGGACGAAAACGCGAACGATCTTACAGCCGCCGGAGCCGCATCCTGCCCAGCGAAGGCGGCAGTATGCGCCGATCGGGAGATAAAGCAACGTCGCCGCACGCGAACCCTGCCGCGATCGGTCGTTTCCAGACCGGCACGAAGGTCACGCGTCATCCATGCCTCCGCCGGTCGAAAACGGCGCCGGCGGGGCATGCGAGGCTTGGCTCAAGCCTACTTCACCTGGGCCGGCGGCGTGCCGATCGGGAAGGCGATGGTGACGAAACCGGCCGTGCCTTCCGGCCGGTTCTTGGCGCCAAATTCCTGGAAGACCTTGAGCGTCAGCGATACCGGCGTCTCGGCCATCTTGAAATTGTAGCCCATGGTGCCGCCGATCGCGGCAATACGGCCCTTGAACGGGCCGAGCCTTGCGCCGGCGCCACTGTCGCCGGTCACCTGCTGGTAGAAGTAGCCTGCAACGCCGGCGGAGAACTCCTGCCCGAAGTGCTTGGTAACGGCCCATTCCGCGTGGAATTCCGTACCTGTGCGGTAGTCCGTCGCCGGGTTCTCGCCGTTGAAGGTGAAGCCCGCGGCGCCCGAGATGTCGAAGCCCGTTTCCGGGTTGAACCAAGTGCCGGCGAGCGTGAAGTCGCCAGCCCAGCGGTTGAACGAGAGATTGGCGAGCTGCCCCTTCTGGTAGTCGCCGATCGGCACGTTGACCGAGGCGTTCGCCGTCCAGTGGAAATCGCCCTCGTGCCAGCCGAGAACCGCGCCCAACACGGGGTCGCCGATAGTGAAGACAGAATCGCTGACCGAGGCCGAGCGACCGGCCCTTGGCGCCGAAAGCGTAGCGTCGATATCCGGCCCCCCGAAGGGCACGATCGCGGTGAAGCCGAGATTGCCGCCGAGCACTTCTTCGGGCATCACCCAGAGGCCGGTGCCGAAGATGCCGATCAGCGTCGCATCGACCTCGCCGACGATCTCGCCACCGAGCGGAAGCTGCTTGTTGCCCTTGAGCTCGCCCACATAGAAGTAGGTGTCGTTCTGGAAATAGGTTCCGGGCGGCGCCAAAAGGCCGGCCATCGGGCCACGTGCGCCGAGCAGATAGAAGCCGGCACCGTTTTCGGCCGCATTCGCCGTCAAGGGCGCCGCAACGCACCACAGACCCGCAACGGTTGCCGATGCGGACAACAGACGCTTTACAACGCTCATCGAGTGATTCCCCTTAATCTCTCGACGAAACGATAGCATTTTGCCGTGTTCAAGCCAGCCCTAAGAAACCGGAGCTGCAACCACCGCAACATCCGATTGCAGAGTGTTGCAGGCCTACACACTGGGCCCGCGCCGCGGACGCGGCCTCTTTGACCGCCACTTGACCGCCGCTGTCGCCTTCGGCTTTCATCCGGTGGAGCTTGCGTTCCCGTTTCCCCACCAGCAAAGGACCAGAGACCATGGAATACCGGCTGCTCGGCCGTTCCGGCCTGAAAATCTCTGTCATCACCATGGGCACAATGACGATCGGCGGCCGCGGCAAGTTCGCCGAGGTCGGCAATGTCGGGCTGAAGGAGGCGCGCCGCTATGTCGACCTCTGCCTCGATGCCGGCGTCAACCTGATCGACACGGCCGACATCTATTCGACCGGCCATTGCGAGGAGATCATCGGCGAGGTCCTCGGCGGCCAGCGCAAAGCCGGTGTGCTCGTCGCCACCAAGGCGCGCTTTTCGATGGGGCCGGGGCCGAACGACGGCGGGCTCTCGCGCCAGCACCTGATTGCCGCTTGCGAGGCGAGCCTGAAGCGGCTGAACACCGACGTCATAGATCTCTACCAGGTGCATGAATGGGACGGCCTAACACCGCTCGAAGAAACGATGGAGGCGCTCGACAGCCTCGTTCGCAGCGGCAAGGTCCGCTATATCGGCTGCTCCAACTATTCCGGCTGGCACATCATGAAGGCGCTCGGCGTCAGCGCGCTTGAAGGCCGCCAGCGCTTCATCAGCCAGCAAATCCACTACACGCTCGAGGCCCGCGAGGCTGAATACGAGCTGATGCCGATCGCCATCGACCAGGGGCTCGGCGTGCTCGTCTGGAGCCCGCTTGCCGGCGGACTTCTCTCCGGCAAGCACCGGCGAAACGAGACACCGGAAGGCACCCGCCAGCTTGCCGGCTGGAAGGAGCCGCCGATCCGCGACGAGGAGCGGCTCTGGAAGATCGTCGACATGCTCGTTGCCATCGCCGCCGAGCGCGGCGTGTCGCCGGCGCAAGTTGCGCTCGCCTGGCTGATCGGCCGCAAGGGCGTCACATCCGTCATCATCGGCGGCCGCACCGAGGCGCAGTTCAGCGACAATCTCGCTGCCGCAAACCTGAAGCTCACCGATGAGGAGAAGGAACTGCTCGACGCCGTCAGCCTGCCGCCGGTGATCTACCCTTACTGGCATCAGCTCTGGACCGCCAAGGACCGGCTCGGCGAGGCCGACCTGTCGCTGCTCGGGCCGCATGTCTGACGCACGTGGGAACGGACCTGCGACCCGGGCCGAGTGTCCGGGCCGTTAGGATGAAACCAAGGCGTGTCCCTTGCGCGTTACGATAAGCTGAAAGCGCCCTAGGCCGTGTTGACAGAGTGGCTTCGCAAACCGGCTCGGGCATGTTTCAACAGTGCTTTTTAGGAAAACCGCACCCAAGTTGCGTTGCTGGAGACAAAGTCGTGTATGACTTCAATCATTTAGAGCGCCGAGCAAAAGAATTGATCGCAAGCGGGAATGCAGCGGACGCCATCAAGATTTATCTTTTCATGGCAGATGGCGACCAGTCGCTGGATGCCGGATATCTCGGCGAGCGACTGGGGGAGTGCTACGAGAACCTTGGCGACCTGCATGCCGCAAAATATTGGTATGGAAGAGCGGTAGAAGAAAATCCCGACGTCAGGCAGGCCTCTGTGGAAGCGCGTAAAAGGCTCCACCAAGTCAGCATCGATCCTTTTCTGGGGGACGCAGAAAAGTAGTCGTAGCTCGCCAACCGCGCGACCACGGGCCGAAAACTACTTTTTCAACACGACCTATTTCGCAGCGAAGCAATAGAACAGCCCCTCGCCGCCGGTGCCCTTGAAGGCCTCGACGGTGCAGCCGCCCCGCGTTGCGTGCGAAGAGTTCCAGGATTTGGCCTCGGCGGAATCGTTCAATCCCGTGCGGTCGCTGTGGCCGACGATCGCCGCGCCGTCGGCGCCGCCCATCGTCCAGTTGCCGCAGGTGTCCGGTGCCGCCGTGCCATCGGCTTTCGAGCCCGTCAGAATGTCGTGGCGGTTGGGCGTATCGCCGCGCCCGTTGATCACCTCGCCCTTTTCATTGAGCGCCGTCTGCTTCGTCAGGTTGTTCTTGTCGCTGTGGAGCGATGCGACATCATCGGCGATCTTCTCGCCCTTGGCGTTGTACCAGGGGCCTGCGCCGATCCGGTCCTTGGCGTTCTCAGCGTCGGTGGAAAGATAGGCCTTCCAGCTCTTGCCCGTCGCCCCCGCTGCCTTGGCGAGCGTATCGCAATAGGCGTCCGCCCCGGTGAGGCCGCCCAGATCGCCGCCCTTTCCGGGGTTCACGCTGGTGACGAAGAAACTCATGCTGGTGTCCTGCGCATAGGCCGCGCCGGAACAGGCCAAGGCGAATGCGATTGCTGCTAATGCGCGCTTCATGGCTCTCTCTCCCATCAACTGTGCCGAAAAGCCTATCGGCCGCCGCCAACCGAGTAAAATCGAATTGCCGTGATGGAGACCGCGCCATCTCAACGGATGGCGACGCAACGCGCGCGGCGACCTCTGCGCCACGTCAGGTGAAGGGCGATCCAAGCGCCGAGAGCCTCGACCGGGGTGAGGATGGCCCCTTTGCAGCAGAAGCGCTGCCCCTCACCCCCTGCCGGGACCTTCTCCCCGTCACGACAGCGAGAAGGAGACGTGGTCACCCGCTCCCCCCACAGAAACCTGGCCTAGCTTAGGTTTGTGAGATCAGCCGCCGAGTGACGGTGCCCCCGTCTTCCATGTCCCCTCTCCCCGCGTGGCGGGCAGAGCGTTAGGGTGAGGGGCAGAGCCGGGCGCGTTCGCTCGGCAGTGCAAACAGGCATCAGCCGGCTAACCCTTGACTTTCCGCCCAACATCGCCATTTCATATCATATGATACACTCAGTCACCGCATAGGAGACATTCATGGCGCTGGCGCAACCGGCTTTCGCACCCGCCCGGCAGGAAGAAGCTGTGATCGTAAAGGCGGTGGTGAAAGCCTGCGACCTCTGGAACCTCACCAATAGGGAGGCGGCCCAGCTCTTCGACGTGCCGATCGCCACCTGGAACCGCATGAAGGCCGGCGACTTCAAGGGCAGGCTCGACCAGGACAAGCGCATGCGCGCGAGCCTGATCGTCGGCATCTTCAAGGGCCTGCGGCTGTTCTTCAACGGGCCGCTTACCTATCAATGGCCGAAGGCGGTCAACACCGGCCCGCTGTTTTCCGGCCGCTCGCCGGTCGACCTGATGATCGAGGGCGGCATTCCCGTGATGATGAAGGTCAGGCGCTATCTCGACGGGTTGCGCGGCGGCCTATGATCGCGCTGCCGGAAATCGACTTCAACGAGCCGGCAACCGTCCGGCTGATCTCGACCGCCTATATCGACGAGCCCGCGGTCAAGCCGCTCGCCGACGATGACGACGAGATCGAGATCCTCAACCGGCTGGAGGCGATGACCTCGGCGCGGCTGAGCCCGCTCGCTCTGCCCATCGGCGTCGATCCTGCCGAACTCCTGAACGAGACCTTCGGCTACGGCTGGTCGCTGATCAATGCCGCCTTCTGCCATGCCCGGCCTCCAGGCAACCGCTTCAACGGCGATGAGCGCGGCGCCTGGTACTGTGCCTTCGGCCCGCGCGCACTCCAGACCTGCCAGGCGGAAATCGTCTATCACCGCACCCGGGCGCTTCGCGAGGCCGGCAGCTTTCACGACATCGGTCGCTACCGCGAACTGATCGCCGGCTTCACCTGCCGCTTCCATGACGTGCGCGGCGAAGTGGACGCCGCCTATCTCTCCCCCGACACCGCCGTCGCCTACCCCGCCGGCCAGGCGCTCGCCGCCACCATTCTTGCCGAAGGCGGCAACGGCCTGATCTATCCGTCGGCCCGTGATCCCGAGGGCACGTGCCTCGCCGTCTTCCGCCCCTCGGTCATCCAGAACGTCCGCCAGGGCCACACCATCACCTTTGAATGGACGGGCAAAGCAGAGCCACGCATCATCGAAGAAACCTGAGCGGCTAGCGCGAAGGCCGTTTCTTTCTTGCCATCGCAATGTTGCGGTAATGCGCCCGTTGGAGAAGGGCTCGCTTTCCGGATTTCGGCGCCTCGAGCGGCCCGGCCGGTACGGCAGAAACTGAAAACGTATAAATCATATTGTTATTGACGCTTTGCCAGGCTGGACGCGTGTCCCCGTCCCTCCGGTTCCTTGCCCCCAACTCCCTCGCCCGCTGATCGGGAAAGGGAACGGCAGCGGCCCGGCTCCGCCTACCCTTCGGTTCCCCTGCCCGCCCCGCAGAGGGAACCGCTCGCGCCCAGGCGCAGGATGTGGACGCCGAGAGCGCTGCAAGGTCCCTTCTCCCCGCTCGCCCCGCGGGGAGAAGGTGACCGCAGACGGGATTAGACAGAGACTGCCGCCCAGGCCACAGCGTCGACCACGAGGACCGAATGACGATTACACTCCTGCCCGTCGATACCGTCGATGCCGATGTCATCCGAAGGCTCGACGTTCACGAAAACCAGATGGATTTCATCGCCAGCAACGACGAATCTCTCGAAGAACTCGGCGAACGCCCCGAATGCGTCGGTTTTGCCGTGATGGCCGAAGGGGCGCCGGTGGGTTTCGCCATGTATGCGCTCGACCCCGATGACGGCAACCACTGGATCTACCGACTGATGATCGATGCCCGCCACCAGGGCAAGGGCTATGGCGCCAAGGCGCTCGCAGCCCTCCTGGACCACATGGCCAAGATCCCTGAATGCGGCGACATCTATCTCGGCGTCTACCCGGAAAACACCCGCGCCCACGCCCTCTACCACCGCTTCGGTTTCCGCGAGACCGGCATGGTCCTCGGCGATGAAAAGGTCATGCGGCTCGACCGCAACTAGGCGGTGGCACGATCCGACCAAACAACCTTCCTCCGTCCAGGCGGGGGAAGGTCCATGAATTCGTTCCGGGTGCTACCATGACACCACCGTCAAGAACCCGGAGCAAGCCGCCGTGCCGCTGACCAGCCAGATTTCAGTCTATGATCCGCGATGGCCCGATCTGTTTCTCTCCGAGCAGCAGCGCATCCGCAGCGTATTCGCAAATGCGCTCCTCACGATCCACCATGTCGGCAGCACCGCCGTCCCCGGTCTCGCCGCGAAGCCGGAAATCGACCTTCTGGTCGAGGTGTCCGAGCATCGCGACGTGGGCGATGTGACGGAGCGTATGAAATCGCTTGGATATGTTCGCCGCACGGACCTTTCGCAGGACCACCACTTCTATCGGCGCGACGTCAATGGCGTTCGAACCCACAAGGTCCATGTGTGCCGGTCAGGACATTGGCAGATTGCAAGAATGCTGCGGTTTCGCGATCTTCTGCGGCAGGATCCGGACCTCAGCGCCCGCTATCAGGCGCTGAAGCTGCACCTCGAAGCCACGAACCAGCATGGCATCGGCGAGTACCTCGCCTCGAAGGCTCCCTTCATCGACGCTGTCTTGGCGCACAAGCGCGAGCGAGATTGATATCCGGCCCCGATTGCGGACATCCCGCCATCGGGGCACTATGCCGCCTCGGTACAATAGCGGGAGCGGCTCATGCTTGACGGCTCATGTCACTGCGGCAATGCGAAGTGGACGCTCAAAGGCGACCCCGGCCCGATCACCGCCTGCAACTGCACGCTCTGCCACCGCTACGGCACGCTCTGGGCCTATGACTACGAAGGCGAGCGCATCGCAGTCAGCGGCGAACTCACCGCCTATACCCGCGCCGACGAGAAGGACCCGACGCTCGAAATCCTGTTCTGCCCCACCTGCGCCGGCGTTGTCGCCTGGCGCAGCCTGCACCTTGACGAACGGGGCCGCCGGCGCATCGCCGTCAATCTCAGGCTGGCGGCGCTGGACCGGGTCGCAAACCTTCCCATCGACCATTTCGATGGCCTGGTCACCTTCGAAGACCTACCATCCGACGGCCGCTGCGTGCGCGACCTTTGGGCGTAGGAGCTCGCACCACCACGAGATGGCAACCCCAAGGCAAGAAACAGTCTGGCGGCTCCAGCCTGCACAACGGCTGCAATCAAAGTAGATCGGTTCCAAGAAAGTAGATGAATATGCTCGAGCAAGCGAAGCCGTCACGGGGTTCCAAAATGTCGGGCTGCCTCTTCCTCTCCTTTGTCGGCGTTGCTGTCTCGCCGGTCTTGCCGGAACTGTTCGGACATCCCTACGTCCCCACAGCCAGTTGGATTGACTGGAGCGGGTCGGCGGCTATCGTGATCGGCATTCTCGCGGCAGTCTATTTCTTATGGTTGATCACGCTGGGGGCTGCGGGTCGCTTTCAGCGCCTGGGTGCAAAGACAGTTTTGCTCACTTTTGCCGCGCCATTTATTGGCTTCTGGCTCGGGTACAGGGTCGTGGTGCTCGGCGGACCGATGCTCGTTGCTCTCGCCATCGGCAGCGGTATCGAACACACCTTCACAGTCAAGTCGAGTGAATCGGACTTCAGATGCTCGAGCAGTATCACGGTCGCCGAACTCCCCGTGCTGGCTAACAGGTTCTGTGGTCTTGCTAAGGAATTGGCAGGCCCGCTCGGCCCTGGCTCGCGCGTTTCAATCACGGGGCGGGGCTGGCGATGGGGCGTGTTTGCGGGCAGTGTCAGACGGATCGATTGAGCCTCGGCCGCCTTCATGAAAAATTGAAGCAATCAGGCGTTGATCCGCACGCCGCCGCCAGATGGAGAGAGAACGTCCATGCGACATTTGACTTACGCGACCGCGTCACTTCTCGCTCTCCTCAGCCTGTCGGCCTGCTCCCAGTCATCCTCGTCGTCGCCTCCACGTCCCTCGACATCGGAGGCGACCGCAGCGGCGCTTCGCGGCGGAAACCCGACCGACGAGCGCGCCTGCGAACAGGCCGTCGTCAAGCAGACCAACAACCCCGACATTGCGACGCTGAGCTCAGAGATGTCGCAGGCCAACACGCAAGTCATCATCGGCGTCGGCCCCGAGCGCGCCAAGTGGCGCTGCCTCGTCTCCCGCGGCAAGGTCGCCGAGGTGATGTCGTTGACCGACGAAGGTGCGATGTAGGTAGGCGATCCGTGGACGGAAGCCACATCGCGCCCGGCGGGCAGTTCGCCCTGCCTCGCTCGGTCGCGCTTCCCCGGATCGACAATAACCGAACGTTGCGACGATATTGATGCACAATCGAAAACAGCTTATGTCTTGAGATGCCGGATGGTGAGGGACGTCTTGGTCCGCAATCGCACGGTTGCCGCCCACCGACCTGCCCCATATCCGGAACATCCCATGGACGCACCTGAGCCTGCGAAAGAGCCACTCTTCACCAAGCTTCTGCGTTATGTCGTCGTAACCTGCTTCTTGCTCTTTGCACTCCCTATGCTTGGCGCGTTTGTCGGATACCTCTATATCCCCTCACCTGAATGGATGGAGTTGACCCGGACAGCCGCTCTGATCGGCGGCGCCTGTGGCTCCGCGCTGATCCTGTTGGCGGTCGCGACCAGCCCGGACTCCATGAATTATGCCTACGCCGATCCAAAGACAGCCTTGTTTGTCGCCATAGTGCCGTTCCTCGGCTTCGCGATGGGGTACATCATCGTAACGATGGGCGTTCCGATGGCCGGCGCATTGGTCGCGGGCAACCACGTCGAGCGCATCTACACCGTCGCCTCGATGGCCCGTTCCAAAAAATGCTGGAACTCCATCGAACTCATCGAGCCGCCGTTTCAGGCAGATCAGCTCTGCGGGTACTCGTCCGAACTTCGAGACAGTCTTTGGCCCCGTGATCGGGTGGCGATCAGCGGACGCGGCTGGAAATGGGGCCTCATCGCCAGCGACGTCAGGAAGATCAAATGAGCCTCAGCTCTGCTTTGCGATGACCCGCGCCGCGACCGGCTGATCGATGCCCTTTAGCGTCAGCAGCCGCGTCGCCGCTCCTGACGCCAGCTCCCCGGCCTGGCCCGCCGTTTCGGTCGAGACGATAATCTCGCCCGCCTCGGCCTGGGATTCGAGCCTAGAGGCCAGGTTGACCGTGCCGCCGATCGCGGTGAAATCGCTGCGGAATGTCGAGAACTCGCCGATCTCGACCTCGCCCGAATGAATGCCGACGCCCACGCCGAGCGGCCGTTCGCCGAGGTCGTCGAGGTCGAGGCGGCCGAGTGCATCGGCGCAGAGACGCTGGATATCGCGTGCTGCCATGATCGCCGCTTGCGCATGGTCTTTCCGGATGATCGGAAAGTTGAAGATCGCCATCAGCCCGTCGCCCATCTGCTTGTTGACGATGCCGTCATGCGCCCAGATCGCCTGGGCGCAACGATCCTGGAACAGGCTGACGATCTGGCTCAAGCGCACCCGCTCGATCCGCTCCGAAAGATGTGTGAACCCGCGGATGTCGGCAAACAGGATTGTGGCACTTGCCGCAACGTGACTCTGCTTCTTTACGTAACGGAAGGAGCGCTCGCAGATCGTACAGATGTTCGGGTTCATCTTGCTGCGGGTAATACCGAAGGCACGGAACGGCAGCGCCAAGGGCCCGCGGATCGGGATCGGCACATGCATCTGGTCCCAGCATCCCCGGCAGATGCGGGCATCATGGCTGGCGGCAGGCTGAATGGAAGAGGCGTCTGTCATGGTGCGCATCTGCTCCGGCTCGCATGACCCGATGGCGTCAGCGAAGCTTCGGACATTTGCAGCACTTTAGCAACGGCTGGATCGACGCCGGGGGAACGTTCCGTGCCGCCCGGCCGTCACGCGGCAAACAGGTTCTCCGCCATGAAATCGACGAAGGCACGCACCTTTGGCGAAAGATAGCGATTGGTCGGCCAAAGCACGCGGAACGTGCCGGTTTCGCGAAGGTAATCTTCCAGCAGCGAGACCAGCTTGCCTTCCGCCAGTTCAGGCGACACGGCAAAGGGCGGCAGGCAGGTGATGCCGAAGGAGCGCTCCGCAAGAAAGATCAAGGGGTCGAGCGTACTCGCCACCGTGGTCACAGGCAGGTCCAGCTTCACCTCACGCCCGTCACGAACGATCGGCCAGGGTTCAAGGCGGCCGGAATTGGCGTAGCGGTGATGAAGGCAGCGGTGCCCAAGCAGGTCCTCCGGCACCTCCGGCCGCCCATGAGCCGCGAGATATTCCGGCGAAGCGACGATCCGGTGCCGGAACGTCCCGAGCTTGCGGCTCATCAGGCGTGTATCCTTCACGTCGCCGGTGCGGATGACCGCATCGAAGCCCTCCTCGATCACATCGACCAGCCGATCGGTGAAATCGAGATCAAGATTGATCAGCGGATAGGCGCGCATGAAGTCCGATATGGTCGGCATCAGCAGCATGCCGGCGAGCGGCAGGCTGACGCGCAATTGCCCGCGCGGCGTCGCATGCGAGCGTGACAGTTGCGCCTGGGCCGTTTCGAATTCGGACTGGATGCGGCGGCAGGTGTCGAGAAAGAAGCTGCCGTCCTCGGTCAGCGCCATGCTTCTCGTCGACCGGTTGAAGAGGCGCACGCCCATCTCGTCTTCGAGCCGCGCGATCGCCTTGCCGACGGCCGAACCTGAAAGCCCTAGGCGATGCCCGGCGGCCACGAAGCTGCCCGCCTCTGCCACCTGAATGAAAATGCTGAGCGTTCCGAGCTTGTCCATCGCGCCCCGATTACGGAATTATTTTCCGAAGTGATGAGAATACGCGCTCGTTTATCCGCTATTTCTCTCCCGATATCCAGATGCCGTCGCGGTCGATACGCCGCGGCGTTTAAATGGAGAGAAGCATGACAACGATCCCTACCCCCACTTTCTCGGCGTCCCCCGTTCCGACGACCTTCGTCGTCAACGTCATCCACGCCCATCCCGGCAAGCAGGAAGAAGCCTTCGCCGTCATCCAGGACGTCGTGCACTACGTTGCCGAACGGAAGGAAGGTTTTCTGTGGAGCACGCTGTCGAAGAGCACCGACGGCGAGACCGTCGTCAATGTCGAGGCGATCCAGGGCACCGGAAATGTCGATGAGTTCTTCTCCGATCCGGTGTTCGCGGAGAAGTTCCGCAAGCTGGACGAAGTCTCCCGCAGCGAGTTTCACATCTATACGGTCGGCGATCTCGTGCTGCCGAAGCGCTGAGCCGCAGCCTGATCGCCACGCCCTGCGCCTTCACGCGAAGACGCAGGGACTCTTTCGCCCCTGTCATCCCGCCTTCTTCACCGGCGGGATGAGCCACGACCCGTCGAGAATGGAAGGCGGGCTGTCGTCGGGCCAATAGAGCCGCATCATCAGGATGAACTTGCCCTTCGGTGCCGGCAACCAGTTGTTTTCCTTGTCCTTGCCGGGTGATTCATTCTGGATGTAGATCTGCGTCGAACCGTCGGCATTGGCCTTGGGGCTGACGCGGGCGCTGATCGAATAGCGGTTGAGCGGATTGTCGACGAAGAAATAGTTCTCGTCGTACATGGTGATCGACCAGAAGCCGCGCACCGGCGGCAATTGCCCCTTGGGGAAGGTGACGACGTATTTGTTGGAGCCGTGATAGGCGCGGGAAACCAGGCCGTCCCTGGACTTCAGCGACGTCGGATAGATCGCATCCTGCGGACGATTGGCGCCAAGCCCGATCGCCGTGATCAGCGCCCGCTGCAGATAGTTGGTGCCGTAGATGCCGGTCTTGGTGGTGAAGCCCCAGCCGTTGACGTTCTGGATGTCACCATCGCTGAACTTGAAGTGCAGCATGATGCGATGGAACGCCATGACGGGGATGCGCGAGACGAAGGCGGCATCGAGCTTGCTCTTGTCGAAGTCCTGGCCCGGCACGATGCCGATTTCGGCAAATTTGGCGATCGCCTCGCCATCCGCCGCCGTCGGCGGGTTGGTCTTCATCAACTCGCAAAGAAGCGTGAAATATTCGACCGCATCCATGCGATTGACCTGCTCGCGCACCGCCGTCTTCATGTCGATCGACGGATCGACCTTGCCGACCGGCGGCGTCCAGTCCTTGCCATAGGCGCTGAGCGGACAAAGCTTGCACTCGTCCTGAAGTGCATGCACCGCCGCATAGTCCTCCGGCGTGCCATCGCAATAGATGCGCCCGAGGATCCAGACGATGCCGGTTGACGATTTGTATTCGGTCACGCCGTCGGGAAGGCTTCCCTGCCAGCCCGGCCCGGTAATGGCATAGGCCTGCGCCCCGCCGCCGGTCGTGCGCTTGCCTGGCACCTGAAACACCGTCGTCCAGCCGTCGAGCATCGGAAACAGGAAGAAGCGATCCTTCATGTCGGGGATCGACAGCACCCACGGCTCCTTGCCCACATCGACGAAGGCTGTCGTGTACAGCGTATCGGCATTCGGCGCGGTGACATCCTTGAAGGATGCGTTCGGATATTCACGCAGCTTGATGACGTGGCCCATCGGCCCCTTGCTGCCTTCGGGCTTGGCCACATTGGTCACCACCCGGCGGGTCATTTCCGTCGTCACCAGTGGGTAGCCGTAGATATAGGCTTCCACCGCCAGCCAGAAATCATCGGCAGCCTCGACCGGATCGAAAAGCGGCGATTCCAGCGCGTTCGCAGGTAAGAACGATGCTGATGCAAGCAGGCCGGCGCCGCCCAAAGCGACGGCGCGACGGGTCATGTCCATGTTTGCCTCCCCCTTTTTCTTTGGCGGGAGGAAGTTAGCATATACTAATAAGTACGACCAGACATTGTGTTCGGCCTGTCCTCGCGTGACCGCCCGAAGCGGGAGCATCGCCATTTTTCGGTGGCCCCGGCCACACCAGCAAATCTGCAACACCGCGTCGGAGTTGTCAGGCGGCGCTTGACGCCCTTCCTGTGGCGTCCTTAGATTTCACGAGCACCCTCGCCTGCCGTGGGTTGCGCGATCCGCAAGAAGCTCAAGTCTGGAGGCCCCGATGCGCCGAGTCACTTCTCAAGAAACCCAGATCCGAATTTTTGAGAAGCTGATGGGATATGCGCACATTGAATCTGGGCATCCTCGCCCACGTGGATGCAGGCAAGACTAGCCTTACGGAAAGACTCCTTTTTGACACCGGCGCGATCGACAGGCTCGGCAGCGTCGATAGCGGCAATACCCAGACCGACAGCCTTGAACTCGAACGGCAGCGTGGCATCACCATTGCCGCCTCCGTCGTGTCGTTCAGGCTTGGCGATCTGGTCGTAAACCTCATCGACACCCCCGGGCATCCGGACTTCATCGCCGAGGTCGAGCGCGTGCTGCAATCGCTCGATGCCGCCGTCGTGGTCGTCTCGGCGGTGGAAGGCGTGCAGGCGCAGACCCGCGTGCTGGTGCGCGCCCTGCGCCGCCTCGGCGTCCCCTTCCTGTTCTTCGTCAACAAGATCGATCGCCTGGGGGCGCGTCCCGCCGAAGTGGTCGAAGAGATCGCCAGCCAACTCTCGGTCCGCCCCGTCATCATGTCGGCGGCGGTCGAGGCCGGCAGCCGACACGCGAGAGCCGAGCCGATCGACTTTGCGCAGGAACCGCATTTTTCGGCACTTTCGGAGGCGCTTGCCGCCAATGATGAAGCCTTGCTCGACGATTATGTGCTGGCACCGCAGCGTCTGACTGTCGAGCGGCTGCGGAAGGCCTTGGCGACGCAGCTTGCCGAAGGCCTTCTGCACCCGGTCTATTGCGGCATCGCCATGACCGGCGTCGGCGTGCCGGGCCTGATCACCGCGATCGAGACGCTGTTGCCGGCGAAGGCACCCGCCCCGGATGCGCCGGTCGAAGGCCGGATCTTCAAGATCGAGCGCGGCTGGGGCGGTGAAAAGCTCGCCTTTCTCAACCTGACGTCCGGCACCGTCGCCACGCGCGACTATCTCGTCCTTTCCGGCGGCGCGGCGAAGGTGACCAGCATCCAGCTCTTCGACCAGGGTCGGCTGGAAAAGGTGGACCAGGTGACAGCCGGCCGCATCGCCAAGGTGGGCGGGCTTGCCCATGCCCGCATCGGTGATTGGGTCGGCGTCGACGGAAGGCGTGCCGCGACGTTTCACTTCGCCCCGCCGACGCTCGAAACCCTCGTGCGGCCGAGGCGCCCTTCGGACAACACGGCGCTGTGGCTTGCCCTTCAGCAACTGGCCGAACAGGACCCGTTCATCAACCTGCGCACCAGCGACGATGCCAGCGAGATGTTCGTTTCGCTCTATGGCGAGGTGCAGAAGGAGGTGATCGAGGCCACCCTGTCGGCCGATTTCGGGCTGGAGGCGCATTTCGAGGAAAGCACGGTCATCTGCGTCGAACGGCCCCTTGGCAACGGAACCGGCATCGAGATCATCTTCCGCGAGCCGAACCCCTTCCTTGCGACCGTCGGCCTCAGGATCGAACCGCGGCCGGCGGCAGCGGGCAACAGTTTTGCCCTGGAGGTTGATGTCGGCCAGATGCCCGCAAGCTTCTACCGGGCGGTCGAAGAGGCCGTCGCCGAGACGCTGAAGGCCGGGCTCTTCGGCTGGCAGGTGATCGATTGCCACGTCGCCATGACAGCGGCGCGCCAGACCTCGCCGGCCAGCACCGCCGTCGATTTTCGCCGGCTGACGCCGCTGGTGCTCGCCGAGGCGTTGTCTTCGGCCGGAACGGTCGTCTGCGAGCCGATCGACAGCTTCCGCCTTGAAGCGCCCGCGTCCGTCCTGACGGCCATTCACACGCTGCTCGCCAAGTCAGGCGCGTCGACGACGGATTCGATCATCGAAGGCGGCGTCGCCCGGCTTGCCGGAACGATCGCATCGGCCAACGTCCAGGGCGTCCAGCGGCAGTTGCCGGGGCTCACCAGCGGCGCCGGCGTGCTCGAAAACAGCTTCGATCACTACGCGCCGATCGCAGGCACGCAGCCTTCCCGGCCCCGGTTGGGCGCGAACCCGTTCGATCGGGCCAATTATCTCCGGAGCCTGCGATAACATAAGAACACCGCGCGCCTCTTCAGACGCGCGGTGCCACCATGCTCTTGCTTGATGATTGTACCTGGCTGGCAGCGGCGCAAAATGCTGCCGCCTGCCAAGCCGATCAGAACGCCAGGCGATTGCTGGACCAGACCGGGCCGAGGCGCTCTTCTTCCTTGAGCGTCGTCGAACCGTAGGAGAAGCGCAGGCCACCGAAAAGGGTGCTGGTGTCGCCGGAAACCGAATCGCTCAGCCCTGAAAGCTCTTCGTTGGTGTATTTGTAGCCGGCAAAGAGCGTGACGGGGAAAGCGTCCAGCCGGTAGTTGGCCGTCAGCTTGACGCTGCGCAGGTCGTAATCCAGGTCGTTTTCGCTCATGCGATGCAGCGAGCCGTCGACGTCGAAGCGCAGGTTGTCGGTCGCGTAGATGCGCGCGCCGAGCGAGCCCATGTAATGATCGGCATCGATGTCGTCGAAGTCTTCCACACTCGCCTGGCCATAGCCGATCGCGCCATGCAGCGTCCAGGTATCAAGGAAGTAGGCCGCTTCGACGCCACCCATGTAATCGTTGAGGTCGAGGCCGATGCCCGGGTCGAGGCGTGCGCCTTGCACGAAGACGCCTGCCGCAAAGAGATCATTGCGGTAGTAGCCGTGCAGCGCGCCGTCATAGCTGTTCGTGTCGATATCCTCAAAGGAGGCGCGCGTGTAGCCGAGATCGACCTGCAGGTTGAAGCCGGCGCCGGCGTCGAAGTTCACCGCACCGCGCAAGTCCCATGCATCCGCATCGATATCGCCGGGCGAGTCCACGGCCGCGCCGTAGGACGTCTCGACGTAGCCGACGATGCCGCCCGACGCCTGCTCCACCGGCACTTCATAGGCATCCTGCGGCCCCACCAGCGGACCGTCGATATCGGCAGCAGCCGCAATCGAAACACTTGAAAGAAGAAAAATGACGAAACTGCTCGTCCTGACCATTGCCCCACTCCGGTTCAAACCCCGGAAATAAGGTAAACGAACACGGTTAATACAATCTCTACGGGAAGCGGAGCAGACGTCCTGCAAACGTCGACACGATTCGGACACTGTGGCAGCCGTTCATCCCGCGGACGGCCTTCGTCCCGCGCGCGCCGCGCCACACTCTGACCGCGCCACATCAGCGGCTGTCTCACAGCCCGCGGTGAGCGGCTTGCCCCTCATCCGGCCTGCCGGCAACCTTCGCCCCGCTTGGCGGGAAGAAGGACATGCGTGGCACTCCCTCCCGTGGCAACAGGCGCCACAGCTTTATGGCGGTCCAGTTTACACCCCGGTCTAATTGGTCTGCCTGGGACCAAACGCATTTGACGCTCGTTGCGACCGCGTTCGAAAACGCTGCGATCCGGGCTCGTCCCCTCTCCCCGCCTGCGGGGAGAGGGTTAGGGTGAGGGGCAAGCAGAGTTAGCTCTCGGGTTAAACCTGAGGAGATGGGTAAGGCCACCCCAAGGTTCGGCTAACAGCCCTTACTGGTTGGCGATCTTCTCGCGCAGCCGCTCGTCCTGGGCGGCGATCTCCGGCGTCACCAAGTCGCCGAAATCTTCCATCTCGAAGACCGGGCGGATTTCGATTTCGCTCGGGCCCGGCATCGGGTTCGGGCAGCGCTTCACCCAGGCGATTGCCTCGGCCATGTCCTTGACGGTCCAGATCCAGAAGCCGGCGACCAGTTCCTTGGTCTCGGCAAAGGGGCCATCGATGACCATGCGGTCGGCGCCGTCGAAGGCGACGCGGGCGCCACGCGACGAGGGATGCAGCCCCTCGCCCGCCTGCATGATGCCGGCATTGACCAGTTCCTCGTTGTACTTGCCCATGGCTTCCAGCAGCTCGGTCGAGGGCATGTTGCCCGCTTCGCTGTCCTTGGTCGCCTTTACAAAAACCACTACGCGCATTGTCCATTCTCCTCTGTCACGCCAGTCCCGGTCCTCGTGACCTCTGGGGGTGCCGGCGTGGTGAAACCCAAATAGTGAGAGCAGGCTGCGGGCGAAAGACCCGCGCGGATTTTTTTCCTATCCCGCTCCGGTGGAGGAAGCCAGATTGCCTCCCTGCCTAAATGACGAACGGGAAATGTCGGCGCCGACAGCGGTGTCGAATATTTTTCAGAAAAAAAGAACTGGCAGAAATGAAGAGAGAAAAGCGCTGCTCGACAAGTCCATCGCCGCAGATCCGAACGTGCGCCGTTGGCTCAAGAACCCCCAAGCCACTCCCCTCATCTGGCGGCTTGGCACGAGGCCGGCCCCCACCCACCCTCATCTCTGTGCTCGTCACAGAGATCCAGCAGCCGTGCGTCGGCACGGTGGGAAGTACGGTCTTGGCACGACGCCTCTTGGGAACCAGGTCCCTCGCGCCGCCGACGCGACGCGGCTGAATTCCTGTGACAAGCACAGGAATGAAGGACGCACTGCCCAAGAACCGTAAAAAAGAGGGCCACACCGCACCGGCATGGCCCTGGAGAATTCAATGCGGCTCAGGTGGGCCGGCGCGTCTTACTGCGCCTGCATATGCAGATCCGCCATCGCCTGCCGGAGATCATCGATCGGCGTCTGATTGGCCATCTTCTTGCCCTCCAGTTCCGGCGGCATCTTCCAGCCTGGATCGATGCCTTCCATGTTGGGCAGCTCGTGGGCGATGCCCTTATGGCAATCGATGCAGGTGGCCTTGCCCGAGAGCAGATAGCGGGTGTGGATCTCGGCCGCCCGCTGCGTCTGCTTCTGCAGGTCCATGGCGACGGAGGAATGGCAGTTGCGGCATTCAAGGCTGTCATTGGCCTTCATGCGCGCCCATTCGTGCTGCGCCAGTTCCAGCCGCTTCTCGAGGAATTTCGGCCTGGTATTGATCGTGCCGAAGATCTTGCCCCAGACTTCCTTCGAAGCCTGCATCTTGCGGGCGATCTTGTCGGTCCATTCGTGCGGCACGTGGCAATCCGGGCAACTGGCGCGCACGCCCGAGCGGTTGGAGAAGTGGATGGTGCGCGTCAGCTCCTGATAGACGTTGTCGTGCATCTCATGGCACGAGGTGCAGAACTTTTCGGTGTTGGTGAGTTCCAGCGCCGTGTTGAATGCACCCCAGAACATGACGCCGCCGATGAAGCCGCCGAGCGTGAGGAAGCCAAGACCGAGCGTGCCGGCCGGCGTCTTCATGATGCCCCAGGCCCAAAGGATGATTTTCCTGATCCATGCGATCATGTCGTCACTCGCTTCCGGCCGGCTTGAAGCCCAGTTCGCTCATGTCCTTGAAATTGCTCGGCACCAGCGGGCTGGTATCGGCCTGCGGCACGTGGCAGGCGGTGCAGAAGTAACGCCGGGGCGAAACGTCGGCGATCATCTGCCCATCGCGCGTCATGTAGTGGGTGACGCTGATCATCGGCGCACCCGAATCCTGCGTGAACTCGCGCTTGTGACAGGACAGGCATCGGTTGGCATTGACCGAAAGCTCATAGCCCTCGATCGAATGCGGAATGACCGGAGGCTGGTCGGGATAGGCGCGCATCTTGCGCTTGTCATCGACCACCCATTTCGGCAGCGGTGCCGCCGCTTCCGTCGCCATCTGCGGCGTCGGCCCTTCGAGCTGCGGCACCAGTTTTTCCGCCACTTGGGCGACGGCCGCCGTCGTGACGAACATCAGAAGGCCAGCCGCAAGGGCCATCCATGCGGGCCGTTTGGCAACGGCCCGAACCAGCCGTGACCACCCTAGAGGGTGACGGGAAGAATCTTGACCGCGCATTTTTTGAAATCCGTCTGTTTGGAGATGGGATCGGTGGCGTCGAGGGTAACCTTGTTGATCAGCTGGCTGGCGTCGAACCAGGGAACGAAGACGACGCCGGGCGGCATGCGGTTGCGGCCGCGGATGTCGACGCGCGAGCGGATCTCGCCGCGGCGCGAGACGATGCGCACTTCCATGCCCTGGTTGATGCCGCGCTTGCGGGCATCCTCCGCGTTCATGAAGACGCGCGCGCCCGGAAACGCCTTGTAGAGTTCCGGCACCCGCATGGTCATCGAGCCCGAGTGCCAGTGTTCCAGCACGCGGCCGGTCACCAGCCAGGTATCGTATTCGTCGTCGGGGGATTCGGCCGGCGGCTCGTAGGGCACCGCAAGGATGATCGCCTTGCCGTCCTTGTTGCCATAGAACTTCACGCCCTCGCCCGGCTTCACATAGGGGTCGAAGCCCTCGCGGTAGCGCCAGCGCGTCTCCTGGCCGTTGACCACAGGCCAGCGCAGCCCGCGCACCTCGTGATAGGTGTCGTAGGGCGCCAGATCATGACCATGGCCGCGTCCGAAAGTGGCATATTCCTCGAACAGCCCCTTCTGGATGTAGAAGCCGAAATCCTTGGCTTCGTTGTTGTCGTATTCGGCGCTGACATCGGTCAGCGGGAAACGATCGACTTCGCCGTTCTTGAACAGAACCTCGAACAGCGTCTTGCCGCGATATTCGGGGCTGGCGTCGAGGATCTCCTTCGGCCACACCTCGTCGGTGGTGAAGCGCTTGGAAAACTCCACCATCTGCCAGAGGTCCGAGCGCGCTTCGCCGCCCGCTTGCACCAGTTGGTGCCAGACATGGGTGCGCCGCTCGGCATTGCCGTAGGCCCCTTCCTTCTCCACCCACATGGCGGCGGGCAAGATCAGGTCGGCGCTCATCGCCGTGATCGTCGGATAGGCATCGGAAACGACGATGAAATTGTCCGGGTTGCGATAGCCCTGCCAGGTCTCGTTGGCGGTGTTCGGCCCCGCCTGGACGTTGTTGTTGACCTGCACCCAGTAGAAATTGAGCTTGCCGTCCTTCAGCATCCGGTCCTGCTGCACGGCGTGGTAGCCGGGCTTTTCCGGAATGATACCGTGCGGAATGCGCCAGATTTCTTCGGCGTGCTTGCGGTGCTCGGGATTGGTCACCACCATGTCGGCAGGCAGGCGATGGGCGAAGGTGCCGACCTCGCGCGCCGTGCCGCAGGCAGACGGCTGCCCGGTCAGCGAGAACGGGCTGTTGCCGGGCTCGGAGATCTTTCCGGTCAGAAGATGCAGATTGTAGACCATCTGGTTGGCCCACACACCGCGCACATGCTGGTTGAAGCCCATGGTCCAGAGCGACATGACCTTGCGGCTCGGGTCGGCATAAAGCTCGGCCAGCTGCTCCAGGAACTCCGGATCGACGCCGGTCATCTCGGCGGTCTTCTTCAGCGTATATTCGGAAACGAACTCCTTGAACGCCTCGAAATCCATCGGCTCGGTCTTGCCGGGGTCCTTGGAGTTTGCGGCATTCACCTCGACCGGGTTGTCGGGCCGGAGACCATAGCCAATGTCGGTGACCCCGCGAGCAAACTTCGTGTGCTTGTTGACGAAGTCCTCGTTGACCTTGCCGGTCGTGATGATGTGGTTGGCGATGTAGTTGAGGATGACGAGGTCGGTGCCTGGCTTGAAGACGATCGGGATATCGGCCAGGTCCATGCTGCGATGGGTGAAGGTCGAAAGTACCGCGACGCGCACATGCGGCTGGCCGAGACGCCGGTCGGCGACACGGGTCCAGAGGATCGGGTGCATCTCCGCCATGTTCGAGCCCCAGAGCACGAAGGCATCGGCGTTCTCGAAGTCGTCGTAGCAGCCCATCGGCTCGTCCATGCCGAAGGTGCGCATGAAGGCGACGGCGGCGGACGCCATGCAGTGGCGGGCATTGGGATCGAGATTGTTGGAACGGAAGCCCGCCCGCATCAGCTTGGTCGCCGCATAGCCCTCGAAGATCGTCCATTGGCCAGAGCCGAACATGCCGACGGCCGTCGGGCCTTTCTCCTTCAGCACCTTCTTTGCCTGCTCGGCCATGACGTTGAAGGCCTCGTCCCAGCTGACGGGCTCGAACTCGCCATCCTTGGCGTAAGTGCCGCCGCGCTTCCTCAAGAGCGGCGTCGTCAGGCGGTCGTTGCCGTACATGATCTTGGAAAGGAAATAGCCTTTGATGCAGTTGAGACCGCGGTTGACCTCGGCCTGCATGTCGCCGTGGGTGGCGACAACCTGGCCTTCCTTCACGCCCACCATCACGCCGCAGCCCGTGCCGCAGAAGCGACACGGCGCCTTGGACCACTTGATTTCCAGCGCGTTGACGCCGCCCGGCACCGGCTGTGCGGCGGCAGGCAGCGCAATGCCGGCCGTGGCGGCGGCGATGCCGGCCGCATGGGCCTTCAGAATGTCACGCCGCGTCAGTTCTCCGCTCATGGCTCCTGCCCTTCCTCTTCCATTTCCACATGCTCGAAAACCATGTTGGCCGAGATCACCCCGTCGAGCAGCGAGATCTGAGTCAGCCGTTCGCCGAGCGCGCCCGTGCTTCTGCCTTCGATGACGACGACGATCTTGCCGCCGCCATGGCCATGGATTTCGACGTTTTCCATTCCCGCGAGCGTCGCCAGGATCGCTTCGGTGCTCTGCGGCATCGTGGCGACCACGGCGCTCGAAATGTGATAGGGCGTACCCGCCTTTGCCGCTGCGGCCTCAGACATGCGCCACCTCCACTTCCAATGCCTTCACTGCAATCGCACTCACCGGGCAGCCACTGAGGCAGGCGCCGCAGCCGGTGCATCGGTCTTCGTTGATCTCAGGCAGAAACGGCCCGCCGATACGCGGGCGAAAACGGATCGCCTGCTCCGGACAGCTTTCGCCGCAGGACTGGCAGGCAATGTAACGGCGCGCGAGACAGGTATCGGTGACCGCGGCGACATGCGGGAAACGGCGCACGGCCTTCTCGGTGAATACCGGCTCGGGACAGGCTTCCTCGCAGGCACCACAGAAGGTGCATTCGCCGCCCGAAAAGTCGACGAAGGGAAGACCGTCAGAAAGACGGATTATGGCGGTGGGACATCGCTCCGCACAGGCGCCGCAACCGGTGCAGGCGGCAAGGCTGAGTTCCGAAACGCCCGGCGGGCGGATGCGGACGGGCTTTGCGGCAGCGCGGCCGGTAAAAAATTCACGGCGTGAGAGAGGTTCGACCTTCATGGCTCGACCTCAATGCCCGGGCGGGCCCGGCGGGCCAAAGATGATCTGCAGCATCCAGACGAGGAAACCATAGCCGCCGACAATGCCGACGGCGACGATCGGCCAGATGCCGAAGGCGAGCACGAAGAAGGTAATCAGCTCCGCGCGTCGCGAGCGCGGCGGCTTTTCGATCGGCTGTGCCTGAACGACTTCCGGCATTCCTGCGTCCCCCAACACAATCCAAGGTAAGATGCGCCACCGGAAATAAAAATCAATCCCGTGACCGGCCGATGACAGCTTTTCACCGTGCCTCAGAGTAAATGCCGAACAGAAGGGGTCATTGATCTGTGTCAAATTGACAGAAAACTGGCACCGGAATTCCCGAGAAATTCTCACGCGTCGTTCCGGCATAACTTGCGGACGCCAATCAGTTTTTGCGAATATCGATATATTTCTAGAAATACATCGCCTTATGGCCGCTCGGCCGAACCAGCCGGACATGCGGATACGGGACCAATCCTGCCGGCGGCGAGCGCAACCTGCCCCGACGGCAGAACCCGAGGCAACAGCCCTTGCAACCCTGGGCTTTGCAGCCTACTTCTTGGCGCATGACACAGCTGATCGAAATCGGAACCGCGCGCGTGCTGCAATGCGCTGTCGATGGCCCTCTGCTTGCGGCACCGGGCGACGCCAATGATTTTCTTGGCGACGGCTGGGCGCATGAGGCCGACTTGCTGGCAGTCCCGGTCGAACGGCTGGGTACCCATTTCCTCGATCTTTCGACCCGCGTCGCCGGCGAGGTGTTCCAGAAATTCGTCAACTACCGCATGCGACTCGCCATCGTCGGCGATATCAGCACCAGGCTCGAAGCCAGCAAGGCGCTGACCGATTTCGTGCGCGAAACGAACAAGGGTGATTCGATCTGGTTCGTGCCGGATTTCGAAACGCTTCGCGCCCGGCTCGAGCGTTTGCCGACCGCCTGAACGCGGTAGTGTCTGACGATCAGTGCGGATCGATGGGGAAACCTCTGACAATGCGCCCATCCGCGGCGAACACTGGAAATCGCCCCGCGGTAACGCTGACGACCGATCGACTCGCGCTGCGCCCGACAACGCCCGCCGATGCGCAGCGCGCCTTTGAGATCCAGTCGGATTGGGACGTCACGAGGATGCTACGCATGGCGCAGTTTCCACCCGATCCCGACGACATGACCGGCTGGTTCGGTGTGCACCGGCAGGAATGGATCGCCGGCACGGCCTTTCGATTTGCCATCGAGCGCAAAGGCCACATGATCGGCCTGGTCGATCTCGACGAGATCGACGGCGAAGAAGGCGAACTCGGCTACTGGCTGGAGAAGCCAAGCTGGGGCCAGGGCTATGCCTTCGAGGCGGCGCAGGCAGTGGTGTCCTTCGCCTTCGAGCAGGTCGGGCTCGCGAGGCTGAAATCAGGCCACGCGGCCGACAATCCGGCCTCCGGCAAGGTCCTGCTCAAGCTCGGCTTTCGCCCTGAGAAAACCATGCGGAAGGCCTCCCGCTCGAGGGGCGAAGAGATCCTCCACCAGAGCTACAGCCTCGCGTCAGAGGCGTGGCGCAATCGGTCGGGTGCCGATCGCTGAGCGGCGGCGTGTCGGTGCGGTCCGTCTCTTGCGGGATCAACGCTCTCCAGCTGGCTCCGCGGCGACGGCCCGTTGTGCGCGCCTGAACGCCCTGCCCGCAACGGCAATCGCCAGCGCGGTCACGGTCAACAGCCCAGCCACCGCAAAGGTCACCTGCATGCCCCTGGCGACCAAGGCTGGCGCCGCCCCGGCCATGTCGCTTGCCGCCACGGCTGAGGCAAAGACCGCGCCCATGACCGATGCGCCGGTGACGAGGCCGAGATTGCGCGAAAGGTTGAGCAGGCCGGAAACGACGCCGCGCCGGTCCGCGCTCACCTCCGCCATGACCGCGGTGTTGTTGGCAGCCTGAAACAGCTGGTAGCCGGGCGTCAAAAGCGCGATCGCCGCGACATAACCGGCAACGCCAAAAAGCCCCGGCAGCAGCACAAGCGCCGCGCAGCCCGCAACCATCGCGGCAAGACCGATCGTGACTACGAAGCCCGCGCCCAGGCGATCGACGATACGGCCGGCGACCACGCCACCAAAGGCCGAGATGACGGGACCGACCGACAGGACGAGCCCGACCATCGCCGCATCCAGCCCCAGCCCGCGCGACAGATAAAACGGCCCGACCACCAGCGTCGCCATCATCACGGTCGAGACCAGCGCATTGGTCGAAAGCCCGCGGCTGAAAACCGGATCGCGCAACATCGCCGGCCGGATCAGCGGCGAGGCTACCTTGGTCTCGACCCGCAGGAACAGTGCAAGACCCAAAACGGCGGCCGAAAGCAGCGCGACATTGAGCATGCCGAAACTGCCGCGGCCCACCGTCATCGCCAATGCATAGGCGCCCAGCGAAAGCGTAAGCAGCAAGGTGCCGGCGACGTCGAAGCGTGGGCGTTCCCTGCCCTCATACCCCTTGTCCGCCGGCAGATACCGATGGGCGAGCACGAGCGCCAGAAGCCCCAACGGCACGTTGACGAGAAAGATCGCCCGCCAACCGGGCCCGGCAATCAGCGCGCCGCCGAGCGACGGCCCGAGCGCTGTGCCGATGGCCGACATGGTGCCGAGCAAGCCCATGGCGCTGCCGGTCTTCTCCTTCGCCACCGTCTCGCCGACAAAAGCCATGGTCAGCGCCATCATGATCGCAGCCCCGATGCCCTGCATCGCTCGCGCCGCGACGAGCAGCGGGAAAGCGGGCGTCAGGCCGCAAAGCACCGAGGCTGCGATAAAGAGCGCGATGCCGGCAAGCAGCAGCCGCCGCCGGCCGACGATATCGCCAAGCCGCCCGACGCTGACGATCAGCGTGGTGATGGCAAGCAGATAGGCAAGCACCATCCATTGCACCGCCTGGAACGAGACACCAAAAGCGTCCGCCAGCGCCGGAAGCGCCACATTGGCGCTGCTGGTGCCAAGCGAGGAGAGCAGCATCGACAGCGACAGGCTGGTGAGCACGCAGCGAACCGAGGCCGTGGCGGGAGCGTTTGCAGTCTTCGTCGCGCTCATCGACCACCTCCCGCGCGCGAGGTTTCGCGCCGATCTTTTGCAGCACGGGAAATCGCGGGGAAACAAGGCGATAGCACGCTTTCATGATTCAAAATATGCGGCAACGACTTCCGATCAGACAGGGAAATCGGGGCGGGCATCAGTGGGCATGGGATCATCGAAAAACCCTCCAAGGTCAGTTCTCCGAAAAATTAGACCTCGGCTTCATGTGGCGGAAGACGCAGCATTTGCACTTCATTCGTGCGTTTGACGCCACATCATGAGCCAACTGTGTTATGGATGGGCATGACCAGACCGGATCTCAACCTGCTCGTGACCCTCGACGTGCTGCTTGCGGAAGGCAGCGTCGCCCGCGCCGCCAGGCGCCTGCGGCTCAGCCCCTCGGCCATGAGCCGGGCGCTGGCAAGGCTGCGCGAGGCGACCGGCGATCCGCTGCTGGTGCGCGCCGGCCGCGGCCTCGTTCCGACGCCGAGGGCGCTGGAGCTGCGCACGCTCACCGGCCCGATCGTCGAAGCGGCCGAAGCCTGCCTTCGCCCGGCCGAGAGCCTGGACCTGAAGACGCTTTCCCGCACCTTCACGCTCAGGAACCGCGAGGGTTTCGTCGAGAATTTCGGCGCCGCGCTGATTGCCCGTGTGGCAAGCGAAGCACCTGGTGTACGCCTGCGCTTCGTGCAGAAGCTCGACCGGGAAAGCAGCCCGCTTCGCGAAGGAACCGTCGATCTCGAAACTGCCGTTGTCGGCGACATGACGGGCCCGGAGCTTCGCGCCCAGGCCCTCTTCCACGACCGTTTCGTCGCCGTGGTCCGCCCGGGCCATCCGCTGACATCCGGCGAAGTGACGCCCGCCCGCTACGCCGAAGGCCACCACATCCATGTCTCGCGCCGCGGCAACGACGTCGGCCCGATCGACACTGCCCTCGAGGCCCTCGGCCTTAGCCGCAAGATCACCGCTTCCGTCGGCAGCTTCTCCGAGGCCCTGGTGCTTGTCCGCGCCACCGACCTCGTCGCCAGCGTGCCCGAGCGCTACACCGGAAGCCTGCGCGAAAACCTCGTCACCTTCGCCCTGCCCGTAAGCCTGCCCGAAATCACCATTTCGTTGCTCTGGCACCCCCGCCTCGACGCCGATCCGGCGCACAGGTGGCTAAGGGGATGCGTGCGGGAGGTCTGCGCCGTGTGACGCGCCGCGCGGCAAGAGGCTAGGCCCCGAGCGCATACCGATGCGCCCCCAAGGACCTACGGTTGCCTGCAACAGGCCATCGGGGTATCAGCCCAATCCCGGCCGCAAATGCGCCGCCTCGCCAGCGCACGTCAAACCCGCACACAGGAGAACGCGATGTTCGACCACGTCAAATTCGGTGTCCGCGACTATGCGGCAAGCCTCGACTTCTACCTGAAGGCGCTCGAGCCGCTCGGCGTTTCGGTGGTCGATCACGGCGCGCATGGCGTGGAGATGAGCACGGACGGCAAGTCGTCGCTGTGCCTCTACCAGACCGAGGAAACGCCGGCGCACCTTCACCTCGCCTTCATGGCCACGACCCGTGAGCAGGTCGACGCCTTCTACCGCGCAGCCCTTGCGGCCGGCGGCAGGGACAACGGCGCACCGGGCCTGCGCCCGCGCTACCACGCCAACTATTACGCCGCCTTCGTTTTCGATCCGGATGGCCACAACATCGAGGCTGTCTGCCACGAGCCTGAGGCCTGATCCGACCAAGATCGCGGCAAGGAGCCGCCATCGATGCCCGGCAAACGAGCTGGGCCTTGATGGCGACAGGCTGAAGTCTACGTGGCGTTGCGCCCCCGCTTCAGGGCGGACGGCGCGACGCTCAAAACCAATAGCGTCTCATCCGCGCCAGGAATTCGACCGTCGTCACGGGAAAGCCTGAGCCACTGCCGATGACGGAATCGATGCCGCAACGGGGACAGATCGCCGTTGCGTCATCGTCGATCCATTCGTTGATCTCGGCCGCCGGAAAGATCTCGCAACAATAGAAGCATCCGCAGGACGGGCTCGCTTCGATTTCCGCTCGATGGTTGGCGCAATGCTTGTGCGCCTGGATGACGATTTCGTCCATCCGTCATCATTGGCGCATGTATCAAGGGCTGTCCATCGAGCGCGACACGCGCCTCCATCGCTCATGCGCCTTTCGAGACGGAATTCCGGGCCACCGCCGGCGCTGCCTCGTACCAGTCCCTGGACCTGTTCACGATCCAGACGACCGACAGCATCACCGGCACCTCGATGAGCACCCCGACGACGGTCGCGAGCGCGGCGCCCGACTGGATGCCGAACAGGCCGATGGCGGCGGCAACGGGCGGAAGAGCCAGCCGATGAACAACCATGCCAGCAGGGCCATAGAGAATGGCTTGATCGCCCCGTTGATGAAGAGCGTCACGCCGATGCCGCGCCAGTGGCGCCCCAGCTCGGACAGCGACCGGAAGTCGATCTTCATCAGCATCGGGCCACGGTAGCAATGGATCGGGGACATCCCTGCCCGAACTACTTGCCGACCTCGATCACGAGCGGGTAGCCCTCGTCATCCCACTCCAGAAATCCGCCGGCGAAATAGTAGACGCGGGTGTAGCCCCAGGCGATCGCCTTGGCCGACGCATAGGCGGCATGGGTGCAGTTTCGGCCCTGACAATAGAAGGCGACCTCGTCTGCCTTTCCCACCACCTTGGCGAGGCTTTCCTTCGATAGCGCGGTCAGCAGCGACAGATTGACGGCCTTGGGGAGATGGCCAATGTCATAGGTGAGCGGCGCCCGCACATCGATGAAGGTGACGCCGCGCGCAAGCAGCGCTTTCACTTCCGCAACGTCGACCTTTATCGTTCGCTCGACGCTGAGCTCGCCCTTCGTCAGCGTCATGAACTTGGCATAGTCGTCGAAGGCAAGGTCCGTGCCGGCCCCTTCCGGCAATCCGGCCTTGCGAAGTCCCTCCTGCAACCGCGCGATATAGGGCCGGTGGTAGCTGAAGGCGCTGCCATACCAGTCATAGGCGCTTTCCTGGACGGTGAGCGGATCTCCCAGCGAGGACGTCGCCAGTTTGTTGTACTGGTCGACCAGCCTCTGAATGTCGCCCGTGCGGCCGAGATGTCCGTAGCTCGAAGTCAGCGTGGCGTAATCCCCCAAGAGTTCGGAGCTTTTCTCGAGCACCCGCTCGTAGGTGGCGGCGGCCTCGTCGTATTTGCCTTGAGAAAACAGCGAGACGGCGAGCATGCGCAGCGTTGCCCGCGTCGGGTGAGGATCGAACCGCATCGCCAGGCGCGCCTCCTGTTCCGCCTCCGTCGCGCGTCCCGTCGCGTTGAGGATCCGCGCCATGCCGACATGGTTGTCGGGATCGTTGGGTGCTAGCGTCATCGCTCGGTCGATGGCGGCGAAGGCTTCGTCGTAACGCCCCTGCTGCGCGAGCACCTGCGCCGAGACGGCATAGGCAAGCGGCGTCGGCCTCTCCATCGCCTTTGCGAGATTTCTGGCGAGGTTCCTGGACGCGGCCTCCCTGCGGGAATAATCCCAGGAGAGGATGCTCGCCCGCCAGTTTGCCGCCGCCAGCGACGCGTAGGCGCGGCTATAGTGCGGGTCGAGCACGATCGCCTTCTGGAAAAATGCGGAAGCTGCGACCGTTTCCGCTTCGCTGTCGCGGCGAAGATGCTCCCAGCCGCGCAACAGGGTATCGTAGGCCTTCGGGTTCGTCGTTTCCGGCACCGCCGCCACGTTCTTTTCGGCACTCGTCAGCTTCACGGAGAGCGTCGAGACGATCTGTCCGATCACCTTGTCCTGCAGCCCGAACACGCCGCTCATTTCCCCATCATAGCGCTCGGCCCACAGGTGGTGCCCGTCGATCGCGTCGATCAATTGGGCATTGACCCTAACCTGGTTTCCCTCCCGACGGACGCTGCCCTCAAGGATATAGTGGACGCCCAGTTCCGCCCCCACCTGCTGCGCCTTGGTGGGCTTGCCCTTGTAGGCAAAGGTCGAGTTGCGCGCGATGACGAAGATGCCCGACAGTTTCGACAGTTCGGTGATCAGGTCGTCGGTCATGCCGTCGGCGAAGTAGCTTTGCGCTGAATCGGAGCTGAGATTTTCGAAAGGCAGCACCGCGATCGAGGGCGTCTGCGGCAGCGGCAAGGCGCTCCGCGCAACGGACGCGGGCTCGACGCTCTCGCGCCTCTGCACCAGCCACGTCGCGGCAAGGCCGGTCGCAACGATCACGGCCAGCGCAGCCGCAATGCGCCAGCCGCGAAGGGTCTCGAAGGTGAAACGCCGACTCTTGAGATCTCCGTCGAACTGCACCCGGTAGACGCGGACGGGCCGCTGGATGTTCTTCACGTGATGCTCGCCAATGAACTCCAGCGGCAGTTCGAACTTGCCCTGCAGGTGGTCGAAGGCGGTGCCGGAGACGAACAGGCCCCCTGGCTCGCACATCTGCTCGAGGCGGGCTGCGACGTTGACGCCGTCGCCGAGCAGATCATCCCCCTCGACGACGACATCGCCGAGGTTGATGCCCATGCGCAGCAGCAGCCGATGCTCGCGCGGGATATCCGCCTGGCGCGCCGCAACCCTGTTTTGCGACGCGACCGCACAGGCGACGGCATCGACGACGGAGCCGAATTCGACGATCGCACCGTCGCCCATCAGTTTGACGATGCGGCCGTGGTAGTCCTGCATGAGGGGATCGAAGATGTCGCAACGCCACGCCTTGATGGCTGCGAGCGTACGGGCCTCGTCGGCCTCCATCAGCCGCGAGTAGCCGACAACGTCGACGGCAAGAATGGCCACCAGCCGCCGTTCTGCGCGAACTGCTTCCATAGCCACCTCTCCCGACGGTGCAGCAGGCTCCGCAATTGCGTTGTCAGGGGCGGAAACGCATCCTCCTCGCCTCCGGATCCGTGCTCGCGTCCACGCGCAGGCCTTGAGCGCGCGGGCCCGCTTTTCACCCCGCCCCCGCCTTCACCAGCCCCTCGCGCAGATGCTGCAGGTCCTCCTCCTGCGCATAGTGCATGGTCGCCAGAAAGGTCTCGATCTCGAAGCTCGGCGCCAGCGCCTTGACCTTGCCGATATGCGCGCCCGCCGCAATCGCATCACCGCGCCAGCCGTGGCAGGCGGCGACGAAGGCGTGCTGGGTCTCGTCCATCGAGGTCAGGTGCATGAAGGCCTCGATCGCCTCGCCATATCGGCGCGCGGCGAAATGCGCCTTGCCGAGGTGGCTCCAGAAGCGTTCCGGGTGGTGCGGGTTGAGGCGCATCGCCTTCAGGATCCATTCCGCTCCCTCCTCCGGCCGGCCGAGCCAGGTCAAGAGTTCGCCCTGCTGCACCACGACGAGGTCGTAATTGGGGTTGAGGAACAGCGCCCGCTCCTGGTGATAGCGCGCCGTCGTCAGTTCGTTGGTGTTGACGTTGACGGCGGCAAGGATGCGATGCACGTCGGCGTCGTTGTCGTCGAGCGCAAGCGCCCGTTCGAGCTCGGCATTGACCTCGGCCCAGGTCGCCTCCTTGTCGGCACACCAGCCGTAGACCCAGGATTGCCCGAGGATGCAGGCCCGCCAGGCATGCGCGTGGGCATAGCCGGGATCGAGCGAAACGGCACGGTCGATCAACGCCTGCGCCTGCCTGTTGTCGTCGGCACTGCTGCGGTGATGCAGCACCTTGGCGGCAAGCGCACATTCGTAGGCCGCCATGTTGGCCGGCTTGGTGCGCGAAAGCTGGTCGCGCTGGGCTGCCTCCAGCCGACCGGGCACGGTCGCGGCGATCGCCGCCGTCACCTCGTCCTGAATGGCGAAGATGTCATCGAGCTGCCGGTCGTATTTGTCGGCCCAGATGTGTGCGTCGTTGACCGCGTCGATCAACTGGACGGTGACGCGCACCCGCTCGCCGATCTTGCGCACGCTGCCTTCCACCAGATATTGCGCCCCGAGGCTGGCAGCCACCTCGCGCACGTTGACCGACTGGTTCTTGTAGACAAAGGAGGAGTTGCGCGAGATGACGAAGAGCTCATGCCTTCGCGAAAGCTCGGTAATGATGTCCTCGGTCAGCCCGTCGGCGAAGAACTCCTGGTCGGGATCGCCGCTCATATTGTCGAAGGGCAAGACAACGATCGTCGGTTTGCAGACGCCCTTTTTCGCTTCGCTCCCCCCCGTCGAGGCCGGAAGGTCCAGACCCTCGAGTCCGACGCGGTAGAGGCGCACCGGCCGGCTGATGTTCTTCAGCGTCTTCTCTCCGAGATCTTCGATCGGCAATTCCAGCCGGTCAGCCACTTGTGTCGCCACCGCCGCTGTCACGCAGATGCCACCGACCTCGGCCAACTGCTCGGCGCGCGCGGCGATGTTGACGCCGTCGCCGAAGATGTCGTCGTCCTCGAAGATGATGTCGCCGAGATTGATGCCGATGCGGAATTCGATCCGCCGGTCCTCCGGCACATCGGAGTTCCGCCTCTTCATGCGCTGCTGGATCTCGACCGCGCATTTGACCGCATCGGTCACGCTCTGGAATTCCACCAGCAGCCCGTCGCCGGTGGTCTTGATCAGCCGCCCCTTGTTTTTGGCGATCGCGGGATCGATGAGCTCGATGCGGTGGGTGCGGAGCCGCGCAAGCGTGCCCGCTTCGTCGGCCTCCATCAGCCTGGAGTAGCCGGCCATATCGGCCGCCAGCACTGCGGCTAATCTCTGCTCCATGGGCTTGCCAAACACGTTGAAAAGCGGCCCGTTCCGGATTTCCGGACCTAAGAGATATCCGATCCGATAATATCGCAGCCTGAAACGATCTCCTACCTAAATTAGCAAATGCAAAAACCAAAAGGGGGCGCACATGCGCCGGCGCTCGGCAGCGGGCGGTCCCGCAGGCCTTGGCGCATTCCTGCTTGACAATACTTGCCTTAGGCAACTAATTATCTGATCAAGGCAAATTCATAAAGGCATCCCATGTCTCCGCAGCAAATCGATGACCGCGCCCAGACGGTGCGGCGCTTCAACCGCTTTTACACCCGACTGATGGGCCTGCTGCACGAGCATCTGCTCGCCAGCGCCTTCTCGCTGACCGAAGTCCGGATTCTCTATGAGTTGGCGCATCGCTCCGGTCTGACGGGGAGCGACCTCTGCCGCGAACTCGGCCTCGATGCGGGATATCTCAGCCGCGTCATTACCGGCTTCGAGAAGAAGGGGCTGATCGAAAAGACCCGTTCGCCGGCCGACGGCCGGGTCACACAACTCGAGCTGACGGACGCGGGGCGCGCGATCTTCCAGCCCCTGGAGGATGCATCACAGCGCGAAGTCGTCGCCATGCTGGAAAAGCTTTCGGTGCCGGAACAGAAGCAGCTGGTGGGCGCCATGGGCGAGATCGAAAGCCTGCTTGCCGAGGAGCGCACGCCGGGCTTCATCCTGCGCGATCCGCAGCCGGGCGACATGGGCTGGGTGATCCACCGGCAGGGCGCGCTCTATGCGCAGGAATATGGCTGGACCACCGCGTTCGAAGCGCTGGTCGCCGAGATCGTCGTCAAATACATGCACGACTACGATCCGAAGTCGGATCGATGCTGGATCGCCGAAAAAGACGGCAAGGTCGTCGGCTCGGTATTTCTCGTCCGCCACGATGAAACGACGGCGAAGCTGCGCCTGCTCTATGTCGAGCCCACCGCCCGGGGCCTCGGCATCGGCCGTCGGCTGGTCGAGGAATGCATGCGCCACGCCCGCCTTCTGGGCTACCACCGCATGATCCTGTGGACCAATGCCGGCCTCGACGCCGCCCGCCACATCTACGAGAAGGCCGGCTTCGCGCTGATCGAGGAAGAACAACACCACAGCTTCGGCAAGGATCTCACCGGCCAGATTTTCGCGCGGGACCTGTAGGAACGGCAGGCACGCCATCCGCTTGAAGATCGAGAAGGCCATTAAGAGGCGTCTTCTGCTGGCCTTGCAGGAAAGCGGCGGTCCGCCGGTCACGCCCCCCGAGCAGGTCGGGTTTCGGCACCAGGCTTATCGAATTCTCCGTGAGAAGCGAATTGGGCGCGCGCGTGGAACTGAACTATGCACCAAAGGGTTTGGCAGTAGAGATCGATACGCCCCTGTCACCGGTCTCCAAAGACAGAGACTGGTTTCATGTCCAAGTCCGTGCTTCTCGTCGAGGATGAGTTCCTGATCGCCATGGACCTCGAGCTGCTGCTGGAAAGGCACGGCTGGCATGTCTTGGGACCCGCCGCGACGGTAAAGCAGGCACTGCAGCTCTTGCGAAGCGCCGAGCCGGCGGTGGCCATTCTGGACGTTACCCTGAAAGACGGCACCGTGACGCCGGTGGCGGAGGCGCTTCGGGCGCAGAGCGTGCCCTTCGTGCTTGCCAGCGCCTATGAAAAGCCGGAGCAGGTCGGCGGAGAGGTTCTGGCGGGGGCAGTCAATGTCGGCAAGCCGGCGGATACGCGGGCGTTGCTGAGCGCTCTGGAGCAGGCGATGCAAACGTGATGCTTGCGCAGTCCGCGCCTGCCTTTGGCCGATAGCCCTCCAACCGCGAAGAAACGTCGATCCACGGCGGCGGCCACTGGAAAGGCCCGGGAGCCGACACGAGGTGCCGCGCTGGTGTTTTCACTCGGTAGCGGACGCCAGTTGCTGGCCAGTCGATACGCCGGTGACGAGGCTGAACGCCCCATCGCCGAGACGATAAAATCCATCCTGCGGCACCGGCAACTCCAGCATTTCCCGCCTGGAGAGGCCGGCATAGACGCCGCGCAGCAACCGGCCGAACAGCCCATGGGAAATCGCGACCGTCGGCCGCCGGATATCCGCAAGCCAGCTTTCCGCCCGCGCACAGGCGGCATCGAAACTCTCCCCATCCGGCGAACGGAAATACCAGTCGAAGACATCGGAACCATCGAGTTTGCCCGGATACTCCATGTCGATCTCGAACTTGGTCATGCCATCCCAGCAGCCGACCGAAACCTCCATCAACCGCGCATCCTCGCGGCTCGCAAGCGGCAGCACCCGCTGCACCCTTTCGGCGGTTTCGCGGGTCCGTCCGAGCGGGCTGACATGCATCTCGAACGACGGCACCTCATCACCAATCTCGGCGCGAAGGAGGTTGGCGACAGCATCTGCCTGCTCGGCGCCAAGCCTCGTCAGCGGCGAATCCAGCTGCCCCTGGAACCGACCGAGCGTGTTCCAGACGGTTTCGCCATGGCGGAGAAGATAGATCAAGAGCTGGCCTTCCTTCGAAATTTGTGGCTATCGGTCGCTGACGTTCGAACCGGTGTTCGGACCTGCCTTGCGCCGCAAGACCAGGGTCTCACCGCAGCGCTTACCGTCATCTTCAGCGCGACAGGTCCCAAAACTCCACCTGATCGCGTTGGCCGAAGGCCACTTCGATGGCAACTGCCCCCGCAGACTTAGGCTGCTCGATCACACACAGCACATAGTAGGACACATTCGGAAGCGGATTGTGCTCCGGTTCATCGTGTCGGGAGCAAGTCACGTAGCGCATCCGGTCGACTTCCCCACGTTCCGCGAGGTGCTTTCTCAAACGAGCCTTGGCCTGATCTTCCGGACTTTCGTGTGATTGCAGCGTTTCGCCGTAGATGTACACGGCAGCGATCAGGACTGCGAATGTGGCTGCGAAGGCCTTCAACATCGCTTTGCCGGATGGATTTGTCATATCCTGGCATCAACCAAAACCCGAACTCCCTGCCATTCGCTCTGTCTGGAACCCAAGCATCTAGATCAGGTCGCGGAGAGGTTGTCGAGATTTGAGCTTGCTTACTCATCGGGCGATCCGGCTCGTTCGGGGGCCACACCTCTCGCATCATGCGAAGGATCGCCTTCAATTGGCGCCACAATCAAGGGATTGGTGTCGCCACAGCAAAGCTGCAGGGCAGCGGTTCGAGACATCAGAATTTGCCTTCGCACAATGCAACGAAGAAGGCGACCAATAGGACAGAAATAATGAGGATAAAGAACGGATACCCGGAGACTAGTTTTTCCTTCGATGACATCGCAAACTCGGGATGTTCCCCATCGCGGATGAACCAATAGATTTCCCAGATCAACAATACTGCGGGTCCGGCTACGATCAGATGCGGCACGTAGCCGGGTCCTTCGTTTTTCAGCATGCTTCCCCTTCAATCCACCGGATCCAAGATATCCGGCGTATCGTTCTTCGGCGAGCCGACCTTGCTGCCGATCTTCCACATCGTCATGAGCTCAGGCGGAAACGGCTTCATCAGGTCAGGGGCTTCCGGCTCCGGCGAAAGCCAGCGCTCGTAATCGTCGGGATGCAGGATGACAGGCATGCGGTCGTGGATGTCGGTCATCATCGCGTTGGCGTCGGTGGTAACGATCGCAAAGGTGCGGATATCCTCGTCGGTATCGGGGTTCCGCCAGCTCTCCCAGATGCCGGCAAGGCAGAACGGCTCGCCCGTTTTCATGGCGATTGCATAGGGCTGCTTGTCCTTGCCGGTCCCGTGAATGTCCTTCCATTCGAAGAAACCGTCGATCGGCACCAGGCAGCGCCGGCGCTGGTAGGACGAGCGGAACTTGCTGGCGATCGTGTCGGAACGCACGTTGACGAGCGGCCTGCCCGCTTTCGGGTCCTTGGTCCAGCTCGGGATCAGGCCCCAGCGGGCCGAGACGAAGACCGGACCGAAGAGATCGGGATCGCGGATCACGTCGCGGATGATGATCGGATAGGTGAGCGTCGGCGCTCCGTTATAGCGCGGAAACTGGTTGGCGATCGTCTCGACGCCGCCACGCTCGGCAAAGCCGAAGGCGCGCAGCAACCCCTCCAGATTGGTCTTCAGATAGACGCGTCCGCACATGGTGGCTCCTTCCGCCCGCGGCTGCATGCATAGCTATGGCTCCGCCGGAATGCGTCAACACCGTCACTTTGCAAGTACGGCATTTGCAAGCGCTACGGCATCTTCTCCACGTCGGGCAGCTTCCAGCTTTTCTCGAACAGCGGCTTTTCCGGGCCGTAGAGCCTGAAAAGCAGTTCGAACTTGCGGGCGGGGTCGACGGGCACGAAGTTCGCCTCCTTGCCCGCAGGCGCCTTGGCGCCGAAATAGACGTCGACCGAGCCGTCGGCATTTTTCTTCACCCCCTCGCCGATCGAGGCGACGCTCGCCTTGTCCATGTTGCGGATCAGCGCATGGGTCTCGCGGTCGTAGGCGGTCACCGACCAGTACTGCTCGACCGGCGCATCCTTCGGCACGACGAGGCGGTAGTTAGCGCCGCCGTCGAACGGATTGCCGTCCTTGTCCTTGTTGGCCATCAGGTAGAACTGCGCCGTGCCCAGCCGCTTGATGCCGGTGAAGCCGAGCGTATAGGTCACGCCTCGGGCATCGACCGGATAGAGACCGGGATCGGCATAGGCCTCCGAGGCGGCCTTCACCATGTCCGGCAGCCCGGCGGGGAACCAGCGGATGCCCTCGTTGATGACAGGAAAGCCGGCGTCATAGCGCGCCGAAAGCTCGGCTCTGGCTTCGGCCGCCGCCTTGTCGAGCAGCGCCTTGGTTTCGGCGCTTGGCTGGAAGGGCTTGCCCTTCTCGATGCCGAGCGTCTTCAGCTGGTCGATCATCACCCGGTCGCGCTCGAGCCACGGCTCGGTCTGGACGACCCGGTTCAGATTGTCGAAGAAGCTGGCGTCGAAGCGGATGGTGCTGTCGAACAGCACGTCATAGGCGTCGGTAAAGACCGTTTCCGGCGGCTTGTCGGTCACCGGCATCGGGTAGATCTTGATCTTCTTGCCATAGGCGACCGACTTTTCGATATCGGCGTCGGCATGGCTCTTCAGGTTGGAACGCAGCAGCGCAAATCCGGTGAAGGTGTCCGAGCGAAGCGGAATGAAGCCCTCCGGCACCTCGCCCATGTAATCCGGCGGCAGGATCAGGTACTTGCCGCCCTTGCCCTCGTCGGCGCCATGCGGGCCGGCATCTTCGAGCGGCATCTGCCAGGCGTTGACGATGTTGCCGGCAATCGATCCGCCCTCGGCCGGTGGGATCTCGATGACGATGGGCCCGTCCTTCACGTTCCAGAAGGACATGAAATAGATCGAATCCGGGTTCGGCGTCAGCGTCTGGTTCTTCCAGTTGACCGGGCGAGACCAGTAGACGACTTCGTTGACCTTGGCCTTCGTCGTCGAAAGCATCGTCTGCAGCATCAGGTCGGCATTGACCGCCGGCATGCCCCAGATCACCGCCTCCGTCGCCCGGCGGGCGATCGCGCGGTCCCGGAGTTCGGCCGGCAACATATCCTGCGCCGCGACGTTCGTCGCGCCGGCCAGAAGCACCACGCCTGTGAGTATAAATCGCAGCATGCCGAATCTCCCTCATACGCCGCGGCCGGCGGCCTTGAAATCTCTCGACCGCCGCTGCCTCGCAAACTCCATTGCGGGCCACCAATGCGAAATTTAGTGCGAATGCATGCCGAGCAGTAGACCCGTTGCGTGCGACGCGCGGAAGTACGTTACGGTTACAGCCGCAAACACAAACGGCGGCGATCGGCCGGCGCATCACCGCATCCTCATCCCCTTTGAAAAACACCGCGTCACTTGACATCGGACCAAAATAGGTAGATCGGTCTACCTAATAGATTGGAGAAAGCGATGAGCGACAAGGCGCCGGCGCGCGAGCGGCTTTTGAAGGCGGCAGCCGAACTGTTCTACCGGGATGGGGTCGGTGCCACGGGCATCGATGCGATCACCGCGCATGCGGGCGTCGCCAAGATGAGCCTCTACAACAACTTCTCGTCCAAGACCGATCTGGTGAACGCCTATATCGAGGCGCGCCACCGGGAATGGCAGGAGCTTTACCGCGAGCGCCTGGCTCATGCGGCAACGCCGAGAGATCGTGTGCTGGCGATCTTCGACAGCTATGTCGACCACGCTGAAATGGCCTATTCCTGGGGTTTCCGCGGCTGCGGGCTCCTGAATGCCGCAGCCGAGCTTTCGGTCGGCGATCCCGCCCGCGACATCGTCGCCTCGCAGAAGGACGAGGTGGAAACGCTCTTCAAGCAATATCTCGCCGAGATGAAGCCCGACGCGGGTGCCGCCATCGACGAGACGGCGGAGCACCTCTCCTTCCTGCTCGAAGGCGCGATGTCGCGTGCCGGACTCGACGGACATGACGCACGGCTGAAGACCGCGCGCCGGATCGCCATCTCGATCATGGACCAGCTATGACCTCCCGAAATTCCGCTTCTCTCGTCGGCTTTGCCTGCGTGCTCACCGCCTCCGCGCTCTGGGGCACGACCGGCACCACCGCCACCTTTGCTTCAGGGGTCAGCCCGCTTGGCATCGGCGCCGTCGCCATGGGCCTTGGCGGCCTGCTCTTGGCGCTGACGGCGCTGCATTCGATCGTCAAAAGCAGGGCGAAGATCGCCGCGCAGTGGCCGATGCTGATCCTCGGCTCGCTCTCGGTCGCGATCTATCCGCTTGCCTTCTACTCTTCCATGCATCTCGCCGGCGTCGCCATCGGCACCGTCATCTCCATCGGCTCGGCGCCACTCGCCGCTTCGCTGATCGAGCGCATCTTCGACGGTCAGAAGCTCACCACTCGCTGGTTGCTGGGTGCCGCCGCCGGCCTTGGCGGCGCCGTGCTTCTCACCTTTTCGGAAAGCCACGGCGGCGCCGGTGCTGCCGACGCGACGGCGGTCCTCTACGGCATCCTGCTCGGCCTGGTCTCCGGCCTGCTCTACGCGCTCTATTCCTGGGTGGCGCGGCGGCTGATGCAGGCGGGCATTCCGCCGCGTGCCGCCATGGGCTCGATCTTCGGTGTCGGCGGCACTCTGCTGTTGCCGGTGCTCGCCTTCACCGGCGCGCCGCTTTTAGCGTCGTCGACCAATGTCGCCGTCGGTATCTACATGGCGCTGGTGCCGGTGCTGGTCGCTTACGTGCTCTTCGCCTATGGCCTCGCCCGCGTGTCGGCCACCATGGCGACCACGCTGTCGCTGCTTGAACCGGTCATCGCCGCCGTGCTTGCCGTCGTCATCGTCGGCGAGCGCCTGCCGGCCGAGGGCTGGGCGGGCATCGGGCTGATCGTCGGCTCGCTCTTCATCCTCACCCTGCCGATGCCGGCCCGGCGCCGCCGCGCCGAACGCCCGCGATCCGCCGCCGCCATCGACGCGGCCCTCCCCAGCCGCTAGAGCCGGAACCCTTGATATGAGCGACGTCGCTGCGCTGCCTTCCCGCCGGCCAAACCGGATGTGGGCCGTCGTCATCCTGATCCTGCTCGAGGCCGCGCTGGTGATCTCCTGGAGCGCCGGCTTCGTCGGCATCCGCTTCGCCATCGATCACGCGCCGCTCTTCCTGATCCTCTTCTGGCGCAGCCTCGTCTCCGGTCTCATACTGCTGCCCTTCGCCCTGACGGTCGGGCCAAAGATCCGGTTGCAGGACGCCGTGCCGCAGATGCTCTTCGGCGCGCTTGCCATGTCCGGCTATCTCGCGGGCTTTGCGCTGGCGATTTCCTATGGCGTGCCCACTGGCCTCGTGGCGCTGATCACCGACATGCTGCCGCTTGCCGTCGCCATCCTCTCCTGGCCGGTCCTCGGCCAGGCCTTGACCGCCCGCCAATGGCTCGGCTCCTTCATCGGACTGACCGGTGTCTTGATCGCCTCCGGCTGGTCGCTCGATATCGGCAACGTTCCGCTCTGGGCCTATGGCCTGCCAGTTCTCGGCACCCTGTCGCTGGCGCTGGCGACCCTGCTGCAGAAGCGCAGCCCGGCGGGCGCCATGCCGGTGCATCAAAGCCTCTCGATCCAGTGCCTGTCGGCGGCAGCGATCTTCGCGCTCTTTGCCTGGCATGAGGGCAGCGTTCTGCCGGTGCTCGATCCGGGCTTTGTCGGCGGTATCCTCTGGCTCGTTTTCGTCGCCACCTTCGGCGCCTGGAGCCTCTATTATCTGGCGCTGAAAAAATCCTCGCCCGCCCGCGTCACCGCCATCCTCTATTTGAGCCCGCCCGTGACGATGATCTGGGCCTTTATCATGTTCGGCGAGCCCCTTTCCTGGGCCATGGCCGCCGGCCTCGTCGTCTCGCTCATCGGCATCGTCATCGTCGCGAGGGCACGGCAGCCGGCCCGGGGGCAAAGTCCGGAGCACGCCTAGGAAAGCCATCCACTGACCGCTTGCATCTTGTGGTGGTGTCTGCGACAGCTTCGCCCAAACCACCGGGGGACAGCGACCATGAGCTTTTCCGAAGTCAAACCACGTCACGTGCTCTGCCTGCTCGGCGGAGAACGCCCCTTCTCCCACCTTTGCGAGATGATCCAGTCGGCGATCGACGATTTCGCCCTGGGTTTCGAGATCGACTATACGTTTTCCGAGGACGCGCCGGATGACCGCATGCCGATATCCTTCGAGGTCTGCCGGGATCGCGTCAAGAAGGGTGCCTGGACCGAAGCCGACGAAGAGGCCGTCAGCGACCATCGCTCGGTCATCTATGTGCTCGGCCCGCCGATGACGGCAGAGGATGCGGTCAAACATTCAGTCATCGCACTTCGGCTGGTCGCCCACACCCTCGATAACGGCATCGTCGCCGCCAAGGGCGAGAGCGCCGGCGTCGCCCACGGCGTTGAGAGGTGGAAAGAGCTTGCTCGCGACGCCGAAGGCCAAACAGGCGCTGCACTTGCCCGCCCCTGCCGCCTCGCCTTTGCCAAGCGGCCGATCGGCACCGACGAACATCTCTACAGCATCGGCTTCCATCTGGTCGGGATACCCGAAGTCTACGCGCCGAAAACCCTCTCCGACGACGAACTGGCCTTGAGCGCGTTGATCGACACCGTTGCCGACGAAGTCTTCAGCGACGGCGTCGAGACGGTGCTGAAGCACCGCGGCGCCCAATTGCTGCCCGTCGACGCCTATGACGAGGACGAGTTCAAGTACAATCCCTTTGGGGCCATCCATCTGGCGTCATAGATTCGAACCGCCCCAGCAATCAAGGTACTTATGCCAGCGTCAGATCGCGAGAAACGACTGCTCCTCAGCGTGCAACGCGCCTTGCTCGGAACAGTCCCGCCGACGATATCGGCCGTAACGTGCGGCTGGAACAACGACAATATCGTCCTCGAGTTCTTAGTAGACTCAGCTTTTGACGATGAAGATCGAGAACGTTGTGAAGTTGTTGCAACTGAGGTGGTCGCGGATTTCAGCTATGAAACGATAACGTCTGTCTTCACGGTACAAGCTTCCGGCGGACCGAAGACCCCAGTCGAAGAGCGGTGGTGGGCATACCGGCGATCTTAGCCGAATGCGCTGACAACAGGAGTGGCACCTCGTCAGGCAAGCCTCTGTCGCTTGGCACTTTTAGGCGTGAGCTAGAGGTACCGCTTGCATCGTACTTCGATTCGTAATAATTGAAGTTACATGAAAAAAGACAGCCGCCTTTCCTCCGTCCTGCACGCGCTCCTGCACATGGCCGAGCGCGGCGAGCCCTTGACCTCGGACGAGCTTGCCATGTGCATGCGCACCAATCCGGTGGTCGTTCGTCGCACCATGGGTTTCCTGCGCGATGCCGGCATCGTTTCCTCCGCCCGCGGCCATGCGGGCGGCTGGGCGATCACTGCCGATCTCAAGACCGTGACGCTCAGGCAGTTGCACGAAACACTCGGCGAACCCGCGATCTTTGCCATCGGCAACCGGCAGGAAATGCCGGAATGCCTCGTCGAACAGGCGGTCAACGCCGCCCTCGATACCGCCTTTGCGGAGGCCGAGGCGCTGCTGCTCGACCGCTTCGCCCACGTGACCCTTGCCGACCTAGCCGAGGACTTTGCCCGGCGGCACCGGCTCCGATCGCACTGACAGCAGCCGATCGATCCGTCCTGACGTGATCGATCCCGACACATCCGATTACACCGGGACCGCATAAGCGGTTTCCGGCCGGAACCCTATTGCCCAAAGCCCGGGTCGAGACACTGGTTCAAGAAACCGGTGGGCTGGCCTGCGCCCAACCGAAAGGAAGACCCATGCAACAGGACGTCATCATCATCGGCGGCAGTTATGCCGGCATGGCCGCCGCCCTCCAGCTTCTGCGCGCCCGCCGGCGCGTGACGATCATCGACGAGGGCATTCGCCGCAACCGTTTTGCCAGCCATTCCCATGGCTTCCTCGGCCAGGACGGCATCGACCCGTCAGAGATTGCCGCAACCGCGCGGGCGCAGCTCTCCAAATACCCCACGCTCACCTGGATCGACGGCCGCGCCGAGAAAGCCAGCGGCAAGCAGGATGCCTTCGTCGTTACCACCGCTGACGGCGCCTCCTTTGAAGGCCGGCGCCTGCTCTTTGCAACCGGCGTCAAGGACGGCCTGCCGCAGATCGAGGGGCTGACCGAGCGCTGGGGCAAGAGCGCCTTCCATTGCCCCTATTGCCACGGCTACGAGCTGAACCAGGGCGAGATCGCCGTCATCGCGGCAAGCCCCATGTCGATCCACCAGGCGCAGCTCATTCCGGAATGGGGCAAGGTGACCTTCTTCACCAACGGCGCCATCACCCTCGACGCCGAAGGCCGTGCCGATCTCGTCAGGCGCGGCGTAACCATCGACGAAACCCCGGTCGCGCGGCTCGAAGGCCATGCCGACGTGGTGCTGACGGATGGCCGCCGCCTGCCCTTCGCAGGCCTTTTCGTCGCCACCCGCACCACGCCCTCAAGCGACATCGCCGAGCGCTTCGGCTGCGAGATCGAGGAGACCCCGATGGGCCTGCAGATCCGGGCGACGGCCGCCAAGGAAACCACCATTCCCGGCGCCTATGCCTGCGGCGACGTCGGCCGCGTTCCCCACTCCGTCTCGCTTGCCGTCGGCGACGGCGCCTGGGCCGGCGCGCAACTGCACCGCTCGCTGGTGTTCGGATAGAAGGCACACCGAGCAAGGACGCTGGCATGAAGGAATACCGAACGGACGCAACCGCATTGCGCCGTTCGGCTTCCAGCCTTGCCAAATCGACGGCCTCTGTGCTTCGTTCGCTGCAAACGCGAGTTGGAGCCGCCATCGATGCCCATTGCCCTCACCTGCTTTCAGGGTCGCGCCGGCGATCACAACGACCTCGGCATTCCCGGCGCGAAGTCCGTTGCCGCCCATCTCGCCCGAAAACTCGGCCTCGAAACGGTCACGGTCGGAGATCCGGAACCGGCGCTGAACGGCCACTGGGCGGTCGAGCTCGAAGCCGCGATGCCGGCTCTGAAGCGCATGCGAGATCGCTTCGATGTGATCTACGCCGAGGGATCGTTTTCGCTGGCAGCGACCAGCCGCTGTGCCGTCTCGCTCGCAACCCTGCCTGCCCTTGCGAGGCACCACGGCAATGCGGTCGTCTTCTGGTTCGACGCCCATGGCGACCTCAATACGCCCGAGGCCAGCAGCACCGGCTATCTCGGCGGGCTGGCGCTGTCCGGGCCCTGCGGCCTCTGGCAGTCCGGTCTGGGCGGCGGGCTTTCCATCGAAAATATCGTGCTCGTCGGCCAGCGCGACCTCGATCCCTTCGAGGCCGAACTCATCGAGGCGAAGCGCATTCCGCATATTCGTCCCGGTGCCAATCTCCCGCAAAGGCTTGCCGAAGCCGTCGCCGGCCGACCGGTCTATATCCACCTCGACTGCGACGTGCTGAACCCCGGCATCGTGCCCACCGACTACCAGCATGAAAACGGGCTGTCGCTCGATGACCTGCGTGCAGCCTGTGCGGTCCTTGCCGGGAGCGAAGTCGTCGGGCTTGAAATCGCCGAGTTTCAGAATGTTTGGGAGGAAGGCGGCGATCCGGTTTCGCCCGAACCGCTGATCGAGGCGCTGGAACCGCTTTTGCAGAAGCTGCGCCGCTGACCCGACCAGAGCCTGCCGGCAGGTTTGCCTAACCGCAGGGGGCCTAGCCGGCCAATCCATCGCCGGCGGACCCCGCATTGCGCTGGGTCGGTTTGGGCGTAGCATGGATATCCCGCTCGCCTTCGGTATCGGCTGCCATGAAGCTCGGATCGATCCTTCTTGCCTACGTCTGCCTTTTCTGCGGGAGTGCTTCCGCCGAACCGCTCCGGGTCGATCTCGAGCTGGTGCTCGCCGTCGACGTTTCCTATTCCATGGAACTCGACGAGCAGCGGCTGCAGCGGCAGGGCTATGTCGTGGCCTTCCTGGAGCCCGCCCTCATCGAGGCGATCGAGAATGGTCCCGTCGGCCGCATCGCCGTCACCTATGTCGAATGGGGCGGCTCGGCGGTGCAGGTCACGCCCTGGACGCTGATCGACGGCCGCGGCACGGCCTCGCAATATTCCGAGCTGCTGCGGCGGCAGCCGATCCGGCGGATCGCCTTCACCTCGATCTCCAACACGCTGGCCTTCACCCGACGGCTGTTCGACTACAGCCCCTTTGAGGGCAGCCGCCGCGTCATCGACATCTCGGGCGACGGTCCCAACAATTCCGGCGTCCCCGCCCCTGTCGCCCGCAATTCCACCGTTGCCCGCGGCATCACCATCGACGGCCTGCCGATCATGCTGAAGACGCACGCCGCCTCGGACTCCGCCGCGATCCCCGATCTCGACGCCTATTACCGCCAATGCGTGATCGGCGGCGAAGGCGCCTTTCTGGTGAAGGTGACGGATAGCGACGAGTTCGCCCGCGCCATCCTGCGCAAGCTGATCATCGAAATCTCCGGCCTGGAGATAAGCCGCCTGTCGCCCGAAACGGTGCGCGCAGCCCGGTTCGGTGAGGGCTACAATTGCTTCATCGGCGAAGAAATGCAGGAGCGGATGATCGGGCGGTAGGGCAAGTCTGCGCCCCATCCACAGCCGACAACGAAGAAGTCGTTGACTCTAATTAGGCGCCTTATTATCTGTCGCCTTATGACAATGCTGGAACAAAAACACCGGGCCATGTTGCAGGAAGCCGAGCGTCGTGCGGTCGCCGAGACCGGCAACATGCGCGCCTGCTTCGAACTGCTGGCGCTGTCAGGCGCGATCGACCGGGATTGCGCTGCAAGGCTGGCGCCCCACCGGCTGTCGGAAGGCAAGTTCGTTATCCTCTTCCTGCTCAACGATCAACCCGAGGGCCTGTCGCCGCATGAGCTTGCCGATCGCGCGGGCGTGACGCGCGCCACCATCACCGGGCTCCTCGACGGCCTGGAGCGCGATCGCTTCGTCGAGCGCCGCTCTGGCCTTAATGACCGGCGCAAGATCGCGGTAATGCTCACCGAAACCGGCCGCAGGACTGCCCGCGATCTGCTTGGCCAACACAGCGCCTGGATCGCCTCGCTGTTTGCCGGTTTCAGCGCCGATGAACACCAGACGTTCCACCGGCTGCTCAAGCGCATCTGGCAAAATCTGGAGACCGGCGCCACGCCCAAGAACACGCCGGAAACACAGACGTGAGCGAGAGCAAGACCAAGAAACGCGGCGCCAGCGGCATTGGCGCCGAGCGCCTGGCGCAGCTGAACGCCGGAGCGCAAGCCATCACCTTGACCGAATGCCTCGCGGTCGACTTCGCAGCGCTGATGGGCAACATCGTGCCCGGCATCGACGACGATGCCCTTGCCGAGATGACATCGGCCGCGTCGGCCGGCATCTCCCGGCGCATGCCGCTTGCCGCCCGGCTGATCGGAGAGCGCCTCGGCCCCTCGACTTTCGAGACGCTCAAGCAGCATTCCTCGGACACGGTGCGCGGCTGGGCCTGTTTCGTGGTGGCGGCCAGAGTAAACATGACCCTCGCCGAGCGGCTGGCCGCGATCCGGCCGCTGGCCGACGATAGCCATTTCGGTGTTCGCGAATGGGCCTGGATCGCCGTTCGCCCGCATCTCGCGGCCGATCTGGATCAAGCGATCGCCCTGCTGGCGGCAGAGTGGACATCAGATCCATCCGAGCGCATCCGCCGTTTCGCCTCGGAATCCATCCGCCCGCGCGGCGTCTGGTGCGCCCATCTCTCAGTGCTCAAGAAAGAACCCGAACGCGCGCTGCCCGTGCTCGAGCCGTTGCACGCCGATCCCTCGCCTTACGTGCAGGATTCGGTCGGCAACTGGCTGAACGATGCGGCCAAGGATCGGCCCGAGTGGGTCCAGGCGCTGGCGGCACGCTGGTCCGCCGAAAGCTCAGGACCCGCGACATCGCGCATCTGTCGCCGCGCGCTTCGATCCATCCCCACCAGATCCAGTTCCGCAAACGCTTGAGAGCGCCCGGAATGGCATAACCTCAGACTGACAACAAGAAAGCAGACTATGCCTCACTACCTGACCGAACTTTACAGCGCCAAGCCGGCGTGGCTCGCCCTTCCCCGTCAGGGGCGCCAGCAGTTCCTGGCCGCGATCGGCTCCGCCATGCCGGGCCTGTCGGCGCTCGGCGTCGAGCTCATCACCTTCGGCAAGGTCGACCAGTCGAAGCTGCATGCGGCATCGCAGACCTTCTTCGCCGTCTGGCGCTGCCCGGACGCGACAGCACTCGAAGCCCTCGTCGCCGGCATCGCCCAATCCGGCTGGCACGAATATTTCGACACGATCAACGCCGCCGGCCGGGGCACCGACCTCGCCGGCCACCTCGCCGAGCTCGGCGCGGCCGCCTGAGCTCCACGCTATCCGGCCCCCTCAGGTCACGCTCGGCTTGAGGGGGCTGTAGAACACGATCTCCGGATCGTTCTCGTCGAGATTGTCGATGTAGCCGCTCGGCCGGAACCCGGCCTTGACCAACAGGTCCTGCATCGGACGGTTCGACATGTTGGTCGAGCTGAAGAGTTTCGCGCCCGACGACATGGATTGAAAGTGGGCGATCAGCGTCCCAGCCAGACCACGCCGGCGCCAGGACGTCCCCACCATCAGCATTTCGATGAAGGCCTGGCCAAAGAAGTGGTGGGTCAGCACGCCATAGGCGGCAGCCTCCCCCTCGATCTCGATCAGATGGCAGCAGCCCTGCTGGATCCAGTCGGCAATGTCGGCGCGTCGCTTCAGATCGTCGGCCGCAACGCTGTCGATCGCGCAAAGCGCCGGATGGTCGTCCTTGACCGCAGGTCGAATTCGCATGGTTCAGCTCCCGGCAGATTTGGCGGGAAACTAGGATGTGGTGTCGCTGGGCGCAATCGCGAAAGCGCTATCTCAACTGCCCCTCTCACGGCGGCAAGACGAAGTCGCGACCGGACCTCACTGCGACGGCGCGGCGCCTGAAAGTCCCCGCCGCGTCCACTGAAAATCCACGACGTCTGCCGTTATGGACCGGATCGCTCACTGCCCGAGCCCGATGTTCTTCGGCGGATATTTTTTGAAGGTGGCGGCATGCGCCTTCATCTCGGCCAGCATCGAGGCGAGGAAGGCGTTCATCCGGTGGCCGACGGGATATTCCTCCTTCGGATCGATGTAGAGATTGAAGAGCCACGGGGCGAGGCCGACGTCGCTCACCGTCGTCATGTCGATGTTCAGCCACTGGGCCTTGGTTTCCACCACCTTCACGTGGATCTTGTACTCGTACATGCGCATCGCCATCAGGTTCTGCTCGTTCCAGACGAACACCTTCTCGCGGTTCGAACGGCCGTCGGCGGCAAGCAGGAACGAGGTCTGGTCGATGCCGTCGATGTAGCGGTCGACCGGCACCTTGTCTCTGATGCCGCCAAGGCTCAGCGACGTGTTGAAGAGGTCCATCAGGTCGAAGAGCTCGTCGCTTTCGCGGCCGGGCTTGATCATGCCCTTCCAGTAGGCGATCGCCGGGATGCGGATGCCGCCCTCCCAGGCCGATCCCTTGGCGCCGCGAAACGGCGTATAGCCGCTGTCCGGCCAGCTATCGAGCTGCGGGCCGTTGTCGGAGGTGACGAAGATGAAGGTATTGTCGAGGACGCCGGCCTGATCGAGCGCGTCGACGATCTCGCCGATATAGGCATCCACCTCCACCACGTCGTCCTTGTAGGGGTACTTGCTTCCGCTCTTGCCCTCGAAGGCCTTGGAGGCGAAATTGTCGGCGTGCACTTTCATGAAGCAGTGTTCGAGGAAGAACGGCGCCGTTCCCGACGCAAGCTCCTTGATCTTCTTCACCGTGAATTCCTTGAGCATCCGATCGCCTTCGGCCATCTTCTCGATGCTGTCGATCTCTTCGACTTGGCTGACTGGCCCGCCCTTTACCGCCTGTACCAGCGCCGTGCTCGATCCGGTCTTCCTCAGCATCGCCAGCCGCTCGGGGTTCAGCACCAGATCGGGGTAACGCCGCTTGTCGACCCCTTGGGTGATTTCCTTCTCGGCCTCGTAGAAGCCGTAGAATTCATCAAACCCGACCTCGTGCGGCCGCATGCCTTCGCTTTCGCCCACATGCCACTTGCCCGAGAGCACGGTCTTGTACCCTGCCCCACCAAGCAGCGTCGGCAGGGAAATCTCGTCGGCCCAAGGGTTCTTGGTGATCTTGTCGCCGGCAAGGATCGGTCGCGTCAGGCCGGTGCGAACCGGCAACCGGCCCGTCAGGATCGCCGAGCGCGTCGGGGTGCAGGTGGGTTGCGAATAGGCCGAGGTGAGCCTCAGGCCCTCGCGCGCCAACCTGTCCATGTTGGGTGTCGCAGCGCCGATCGCCGCTCCACCGCCATAAGCGCCGGGGTCGCCATAGCCCATGTCATCAACCACGAGCCAGACGATGTTCGGCCTCTTGCCCAGCCTGGCATAAAGCGTATCGAGCTTCTGTTGCGCCGCGGACTGCTGGTCGGCATGGATCAGCGCTGGCTCCTGCGCCTCGCTCGTGCGTATGGCCTGAGTCAGCACCGATTGTGCCGGCGCCACTGTCGGCAACGCCACCAGGATCGCCGTGTGTAGGGCAAGGGCACGCAGATTCCGCAGGCACATCGCACGCTCCTTTTTGCGATCGAACGCAAGGAATTACGCAAGGGATGCCGCCGGACCTTGACCCGCGGCAAGAGGTGGCGGCCTTTTTACAAGCCGCCGGCGCTTTGCGTCCCGCCGCCAGCGGTCGCCGGCGGCGGAGTCTTTCCACTCTTTACCGCGGCGCCAGGCTTTCCAGTTCGCCCAGCCGCTTCATCGCTGCCTGCTGCGCAAGCCAGCCATAGTTGATGCCGCTGGCGTTCAGCGTGCTGCCGGCCTGGTACGGATAGTCGTTGAAGTCGGCGAAGAACTCCTTGATCTTGCCCTGGATCGGCACCAGCAGCCACATGTTGCGGGCGAGGAACTCGATCGCCCCTCCGCCGTCTTCCATGCCGCGCTCGTAGGGGTCCATGCGCAGGTTGGCGATGACGGCCCAGCTCGGCACCTCACGGGTGGCCGTCGCGATGTTGCCGTGGCTCGCCTGGGCGAAGCTCAGCTTCCAGTCGTTCCAGCGGATAGCGTTGAGGTTGCCGCCCTGATCGAAGTAGTAGACCGAGTCACGCGGCGGCTCCTTCGCCTCGCCCTTCAACAGCCCCGTCAGGTCGTAGCCGTCGAGATGCACCTTGAAGGTCTTCGACGTGCCCTTGAAGCCCTTCTTCATCTCTTCCTTGACGTCGGCGATGCCGGCGGCGGTCGCAAAGGTCGGCAGCCAGTCCATCAGCGTCACCGGGTCGTTGATCTGCGTGCCCGGCTTTACCACGCCCGGCCAACGCACCATCATCGGAATGCGGAAACCGCCTTCCCAGGTCGTGCCTTTCTCGCCGTGGAACATCGTCTGCGCGCCGTCCGGCCACAGCGCCAGTTCCGCGCCGTTGTCGGTGGTGTAGAGCACGATGGTGTTCTCGGCGATGCCGAGATCGTCGAGCTGTTTCAGGAGCTGGCCGACGTGACCGTCATGCTCCACCATGCCGTCGGCATGGATGCCCTTGCCGGTCTTGCCGAGCGAGTCCGGCTTCAGGTGGGTGAAGACATGCATGCGGGTCGAGTTGAACCAGCAGAAGAACGGTTTGTCGGCCTTCACCTGCCGGTCGATGTAATCCTTGGCAGCCGTCAGGAATTCCTCGTCGATCGTTTCCATGCGCTTGGTGTTGAGCGCGCCGGTGTCCTCGATCTTGCCGTCGGCGCTCGACTTGATGACGCCGCGCGGGCCGAACTTCTTCTTGAACTCCGGATCCTTGGGATAGAAATAGCCTTCCGGCTCTTCCTCGGCGTTGAGGTGGTAGAGGTTGCCGAAGAACTCGTCGAAGCCGTGTGCGGTCGGCAGATGCTCGTCGCGGTCGCCGAGGTGGTTCTTGCCGAACTGGCCGGTCGAATACCCCTTGGTCTTCAACACGTCGGCGATTGTCGGCATCCAGTCCTGGATGCCGTGCGGGTCGCCCGGCATGCCGATCGTCAAGAGCCCGGTGCGGAAAGGCTCCTGGCCGAGGATGAAGGAGGCGCGGCCCGCCGTACAACTGTTCTGGCCGTAGCTGTCGGTAAAGATCGCGCCTTCGGCGGCGATACGGTCGATGTTGGGCGTGCGATAGCCCATCAGCCCCATCGTGTAGGCGCTGATCTGCGGAATGCCGATATCGTCGCCGAAGATGACGAGGATGTTTGGCGGCTTGCCGCTCGCGGAAGAAGAGGATTGCGCCTTGGCCGGGCTTACCGAAGCAGCGCCTGCCACCAGCGACGCGGCTGCAAAAATTGTTCCACTGAGAAGGAGGTCGCGGCGGCTGACATCCGTTACCCCATTCTCGGCCATCGCTGGCGCAGCCTTGTTATCGTCATGCATGCTCATCGTACTCTCCTAGTTAAGGCGATCGGAAATGCACTGCTGTCGAGGACCGGGCGGATGATGCGCGTGCGGGGGTGGGTGTCCAAGTACGTAACAGTTACGACGTGCCGGCTCGCAACCGTTACTGAGACGCGCGACGCGGGCAATCCGTTGCAAGCCCGGGTAGAACAGCACTGGCAAAACTCGCCCAGCGTAACCTCTGACAGATTGACGCAATCGCCCCTTCGGCCTCTGGCGCGACGCCCCCGCATGCCTATATGCAAGACGCCAAAGATAAGGGCCTGGGCCTGAGACATGGGCATCGAGACATGGGCATCGAGACAGGGACATCGGGATGGACGACAACGACTTGCAGGGCCGCGCCGCTCATGTCGCAGCAATCCGCGAACGAGCGGAAGCCGAGATGAAGGCGATCGGCATCGATGCGGCCTTCATCGATCGTCTCGTCGAGACCTTCTACGCCCGCGTGCTCGCCCATCCCGATCTCGGCCCCGTCTTCGACGCCAGGCTTTCCGGCCGCTGGCCGGAGCACATGGACAAGATGAAGAGCTTCTGGTCGGCCGTCGCCTTCCGCAACGGCGCCTATGGCGGCAAGCCGGTGCAGGCGCATGTCGGCGTCGCCAACATGACGCCGGATCTCTTTCCGAAATGGCTTGATCTCTTTTCCACGACGCTCGACGACATCGCCCCGAACGGCGAGGCCAAGGCCTGGTTCATGGCCACGGCCGAACGCATCGCCCGCAGCCTGACGCTTTCGCTGTTCTACAATCCTGCGATGGACGATCCGGCGCTGAAGCGCGGGTAATTGCCGAGGCCTTTACGCCCGATGCCGAAGACGGGCGTCAGGGTCAGGAACAGCGCAGCCGTGCTCGCCGGCAGGCGCTTGAGGCCGATCAGGTAGAGCCAGAAGGCAAGCGCGTACTGGACGATGCCGGAGATCAGGGCGAGCGCCAGCATGCCCGCCCCCGCGGCGGCAAGGTCCTTGCCGATCGCCTGAGGCGTGACCCAGGCGAACAGGAAGAGCAATCAGACAACACGACCTGCCCCCTTGGGTCAGAGCGAGCGGCCTGCAAACAAAATCTCCTCGGCCTCGTCGACCGACATCGCAAAGACCCGCTTGCCCAGTTCGAAGCTGAAGCCGCCCCGGGCAAAGGCGGAGAGCTCCTTGGCCGTACGCTTCTCGTCGAGCGCCGCCTTGCGGAACGGCCCGAAGGCGCGCTTTCGCGCCAAGACGACGGCCGCATAGAGATCGTCGGCTTCCGCCACCGCCGCAGCGACGGCGTCCCGCGCGACGCCCTTTTCCGACAGCTTCTGGGCGATCGCCCGCTTCGACTTGCCGCCGCGCATGGCCGAGCGGGTCTTGATCTCGGCATAAGCTTTGTCGTTGAGCGCGCCATTGTCATAGGCAAAGGTCACGGCCGCAGCCGCCAGCAGCTCCACCTGGTTCACGCTGATATCCTCGAACTTCTCCCGCGCCTTGCGCGAGATGGCGTCGAAGAGCTGCTTTTCCGTCAGCATCTGCCGCGCCAGCCGATAGGCCGCTGAATTGCGCGCCCAGGCATACATGCGCGGCGTCGGTTGATCGGATTGCGCTTGATCGTCGATGAGGTCCAAGCCTGCCCTGCCCTCGAATTGAACCATTGATGGCACCAGTCGATCCGCGTGATCGGATCGACGTCGCCCAAAGATGCGAAATGACCTGACTCTCCACGACAAGGCAATTGCGCACCCGAGCCCACGACGTGTTTTCCCGGCCTTGTTCCGCCGGCATGAGGGCGGCGAGCGCCCCTCAAGAGAGGCGCGCCTGAGGTAACCGCAGCAGGGCCTGCGCGGATCTTTTGATCCGCCGGCCGAGCGTTCCCGTCGTGATGCCCGAGCAAAGGCACCGGAAAACGTGATGTCTATTCGAACTTCTCGGTGCTGTCGGCCTTGCCCTTCACCCAGTAGCCGGAGGCTTTCAGCCAGCTGAGCGGCAAGCCGCGCTCCTCGACGAGATGGGTGCGGATCGCCCGGGTGACTGCGGCTTCGGCCGCGATCCAGACGAAGGTGCCGGGCTCGAGCGCCACTTGACGCACGACAGCAAGCAGCGCTGACGGATCGTGCGCTTGATCGAGCGGGCGATAGGCCCAATGGGTGGTGAGCGCCGCCTTGGTGCGGAATTTCTGCCGCTCGTCCAGCCCGGTGACGGCGGCGACGCTGGTGATCTGATGCCCCGCCGGCGTCTCCTCGATCCGCCGCCCGATCGCCGGCAGCGCCGTCTCGTCGCCGATCAGCAGCCATCGCGTGAAATCTCCAGACACGACCGCCGAACCGCGCGGCCCGCCGATCTCGAGCTTGTCCCCCACGGAGGCCGCCATTGCCCAGGCGGTCACGGGGCCAGCCTCGTGCAACGCGAAATCGAGCGCCAGAACGCGCGCATCTGTGTCGTAGCGCCGTGGCGTATAGTCCCGGCGCTCTTCGGTGCCGTTTGCGCCGGGCACGAAGATCTTGATGTGGTCATCCGCCCCGAGGCTGACGAAGTCGGCGAGATCCTCACCGGAAAGCGTGATCCGGAGCATGCCCGGCGTCACCCGCTCGATGCCGGAAACGACGAGCGAGCGGCGCTTCAGCTCATGGCGAACACGCTCGATGCGCGGCGTCGGGAGATGGGAATAGTTGGGAGAATTGTCCATTTGCATCCTTTGGAGGGCCTAGAAAAGCTCGATCCGCAGGACACAGTCGCGCAGATCGAAGCCGCTTCTGGCCGTTCGATCATACGCGTTGAGTGACGTTAACGCTTACGTGGCCGGGGGTGGCCCGGTCATGTCACGTTCCAACTATCGGAAGGCCCCGCTTCGATCAATGCGTCATCTTGACTAAAACACGAAGGTTTTACCAGCCAAAAGAAAAACGCGCCCGCAGGAGCAAGCGCGTTTCTCAAAATGAGGAAGGTCTGACGAAGCCTTAAGCCGCCAGAGCCGCAACTTCGCCACGGATGAGGTCGCCGAGCCGGCGGATGCCCTCGTCGATCATCTGATCGTTGGCGCAGGAGAAGGAAACGCGCAGGGTGTTTTCGCCCGAGCCATCGGCAAAGAAGGCGCGACCGGGAACGAAGGCGACCTTGGCGGTCTCGATCGATTTTGCAAGCAGTGCGGCGCCGTCCATGCCCTTTGGCAGCGTCACCCAGACGAACATCCCGCCTTCCGGCTTCGTCCAGGACACGCCCTCGGGCATGTACTTTTCAAGCGCTGCGAGCATGGCGTTGCGGCGCTGCTTGTAGACCTGGTGGATCTTCGCCACCTGCTCATCGAAGCCGCGCTCGGCAACGGTGCAGATCGCCATCTGGTTGATGGTCGAGGAATGCAGATCGGCGGCCTGCTTCAAGAGCACGAGCTTGCGGATCACCTTTTCCGAGGCGCAGACCCAGCCGACGCGAAGGCCGGGAGCGAGCGTCTTCGAGAACGAGCCGCAATAGATCGTGCGGGTGTTGTTGATGTCGCCCTTTTTGGCGATTTCGAGCGCCAGGATCGGCGGCACCGGCTCGCCGTCATAGCGCAGCGACTGGTAGGCCGCGTCTTCGATGACGGCAATGTCGAGCTCTTCGGCGAGCGTCAGCACGCGCTCGCGACCGGCCCGGTCGACGGTCTCGCCGGTCGGGTTGGCGAAGTCGGCCGAGAGATAGGC
>NZ_LMJM01000025.1:331667-360259 GCF_001429005.1 Ensifer sp. Root954 | reverse complement strand
GCCCGCCTCGCCCGCCGCCTGACGGTAGGCTTCCGGCGTGCGGTTGCCGTTGGGGTTCAGCTGGTCGTAGGTCGGCTCATAGGCGTTGAAGGCCTGCAGCGCGCCGAGATAGGTCGGCCAGGTGACAAGTGCGGTATCATTCGGCGACAGGAACAGCTTGCCGAGATAGTCGAGGCCCTGCTGCGAACCGGACGTGATGAAGATGTTGTCGGCGCCGGCGGGAATGCCGAGATCGGCCATCTGCTTGGCAAGCCATTCGCGCAGCGGCTTGTAGCCTTCGCTGACCGAATACTGCAGTGCGGCACTCACGGCCGGGCCGGAAAAGATCTCCGCATAGGCGTCCTTGAATTCCGCATCCGGAAACAGCGCGGGATCGGGAATGCCGCCGGCAAACGAAATGATGTCGGGGCGATCGAGCAGCTTCAACAGTTCGCGGATTTCCGAAGCGCGCATCCGGTTCGAGCGCGTCGCGAAGATATGTTCCCAATCCAGCATGGGGTGTTTCCTCAGAGATTATAAGCGGAAAGCGGTTCTCCGCTTCCTCCCGCGTCATTCTAGAGCGCCGTGCGTTCGTTTGAACGCACAAAGCACGCTCTGGTTTTTTTGTTTAGAGCATCTTCCCGCTTCGGGCGATCCCCTGGAAGGAAGGATGCTCTGGACGGTGAAGCGACAGGACCATGACGACCAATTTATGTCAATATTATTGACCTAATTCCGTGCGCTTTTCGGGCTTTTGGGGCTCCGCGCACGTTACGTCCAGGACCTGACGTTACGTCAGCTTGAGCCGAATGCCACGCGCCATGAGGTAAAGCAAGCCATCTGCTCAACCGCTACGCTCGCGCCGCTTGGCCCCAATCGCACAGACGCCCGTCGTCCGCTTGTCCTTGCGCCAGCAGCGGCACCCGGCGCCTGATAACCCAAAGTGGCAAATTGCCGGAGAAGGAGGCGAAGCGTAAAATTTCTCCCCTCAATTCGACCGGAGGGACTAGGCCATGAGCAGACTGTTTATCCTGTCGGCTGGCGCCGCCCTGGCGCTGGCACAAGCGGCGTCGGCGGCACCCGCAGCACCGGAGACGCACCCCCTCAAGATCGCCAAGGAGTGCAGCCAGTTCACCGGCGACACCCCGAGCTTCTGCACCATTACGGAATCGAACCTCGAAGCGATCCCGGCTGGCAGCAAAATCCTCTACTATGGACCGGTGGTCGCCAATCCCCTCTTCTCCAGCAGCACCGCCGTCATCGCTGTCGGAAACGGCGACTCGGCGCTCGGATACTGCGTCGTCTACGATACGGCCAAGCCGCCGCTCGGCACCTGTGCGTTCCACGCCGGCAGCGGCACGCTCGCTGGCTTCCAGGCGATCGTGAAGGTCACGGTTGACGACAAGCAGATCTGGCACTGGGACGGAGACTACGTGCTCGGCACGACCCAGGCGGCCAAGTGAGACCGTAGGCATTGCCGGCTCCACACCCGGCCAATCGAGACGACGCGGCAGAAGACCTAGGCACTCTGCCATCAAGCAACGTCTTTCAAGCGCTGTCCCCGCCCAGCGGGGACAGCGCCGCCTTACGTTTTGACCGCCGGCGCGCTGGCGTTGCCTGCAAACAGGAGCCGGAGGCCGAGCCCCAGCATGACGGCGCCGGTAAAACGCTGCTGCCAGACGAGCAGCCGCGGAAAACGATAAAGCGCCTGCCCGACCGTTCCCGAAGCAAGCGCTACCGAACCGAGCGAAAGGATGCCGGCAAGCTTCTGCACGGTGCCGAGCACGGCAAGCTGCAGCCAAACGGGGCCGGCGGTCGAGTCCACGAACTGCGGCAGGAAGGCGAACATGAAGAGCAGCGACTTCGGGTTCGTCAGGCTGTTGATCGTTCCCTCGCGGACCGCGCGCCAGTCGGACACCTCGGTCGCCGCCAGCCGCTTGCTTTCAGCCGCATCGCCGAAACTCGACCAGACCATGCGCGCGCCGAGATAGAGCATGTAGGCGGCCCCCACCCATTGCAGAAGCATGAGCCCGGCGGGATAGGCCTTCAGCAGCGAGGCGACGCCGAGGACCAGCAGGCCTACCTGCACGACGCCGGCGACGAAGATCATGCCGACCACCGTCAGCAGCGCCACCCGGCGCCCCTGCCCGATCCCGCGGGCGAGCACCAGCATCATGTCCGGACCGGGCGTTATCTCCAGAACGAAGAGTGCAGCAACGAAGGTCAGGAGAATGGGGAGATCGGCCATTGAAGGTTCCGGCTGAGGACAACGGCCACATGCTTATCCGGAAGCGTCAGGCCTGTCGATCAGCCCGCTTTAACCGCAGCATGCCGATATTTTTTGCTCCGCCTGCCGCCATCTTCGTCTAGTCTGCTCTCGGGCTTCGAACGGAGAAAAACGATCCATGGCGAAACGCTGACGGAACGGATTTCGCAGCCCAAGGCAATCGCCCTTCCCACGCCGGCGCCAACGCCCAGAAAGCATCGATGACAAAACCCGACGACGAAACCCTCTCCTTCTATCGCGACAATGCCGCCACCTATGCGGCGCGCGAACGCAAGCCGCCGGCAACCCGTCTCGCGGCCTTCATGGCCCGTCTCGCCCCCGGCGCCTCCGTGCTCGATCTCGGCTGCGGCGGCGGGCATGACAGCCTTGTTCTGCTGGACCATGGCTTCGACGTCAGCGCCTGCGACGGTTCGGCGGAACTGGCGCGGGAAGCCGAAGTACGCATCGGCCGCAAGGTCGAAGTCATCACGTTTCAGGAGATCGTTTGGGAAGGACGGTTCGACGGCATCTGGGCCGAGGCCTCGCTCCTGCATGTGCCGCGCACGGAGCTTGCCGACGTGCTCACACGCATTCGCCGGACGCTGAAACCGGGCGGTCTTCTGCAGGCGAGTTTCAAGGCCGGCGAGACGGAAGGCCACGACCGCTTCGGCCGCTACTTCAACTACCCCTCAGCCGAATGGCTGCGCGCCTGCTTCGAAGACGCCGGCTGGCCCGAGCCTGATATCAGCGAGGCCGATGGAAGCGGCTATGACGGCGAACCGACCCGCTGGTTGCATGTCTCGGCAAGGCGCACGGCTTGAGCCGGTTCAGCGCTACGACAGTAAAGCGATGCAGATCGAAGTGCACGACGCCACGTGTTGTCGCGGTTCAGCGACGGCAAGCTTGAAGCGCCCGCGCCATTGCGGAACCCCTCCGGGTCGTCCACGGATCCCGTTTTGCTTCCCCGCGCCCTCAGGCCTCGCGGCTGAAGTAACTCAGGATCAGAAGCGTGCAGATCGCCGCAACGATCAAGGCGTCGAAAAGTGCAAAGTGCTCGAAGAACGAGAGCATGGCATGTCCTCCTTCCAACTAAACCTATGAGAGCACATATTTTCCAAACTTGGAAGAAGTTCTGGAAAATATACTGACCAAACAACGCAATTCTCCCAAATACTAATTGCACTGCAGCATTATTTATTTGCACCGCACAAAGCTTAATTCCATGAAAATTATCGGTGACAGTGCCGCGACAGCTCAACGATACAGCCGTCGATAGGCCGTCAACGACGCGCCATTTCGCCCCTTTGCCACCACGACAATGTTAATTGAGGGCGCTACCGGAAGGTGCAGATATTAGAAATATCGAATAAAAGATCCGCCGTCCGGTCGGGTCGCATTTCCAGGGGGTGCGCATGTCTGAACTGCAAGCGAACAACGCCCGTGCAAACGCATGCGGCGGCAAGACGGCTGAGGCGGATCCGGAAGCCGGCCTGACCCGGCGCGACATTCTCATGAGCAGTGCGGCGATCGCCGTTGCCGCCGGGCTGCCGGCGAGCCTTGCGGCTCTTGCCCCGAATGCGGCGCAAGCAGCCGGCGCGACGGCGCCGAACATCGTCTACATCATCGCCGACGATCTCGGCTGGGGCGATGTCGGCTTCCGCGGCTCGGACATCAGCACACCCAATCTCGACAGGCTGGCGGCGACCGGCGTAACCTTCGACCAATTCTACACCCAGCCGATGTGCACGCCGACGCGCGCAGCCTTCCTCACCGGCCGCTACCCGCTGCGCTATGGCCTGCAGACGGGCGTGATCCCCTCGCCCGGTACCTACGGTCTGGCGCTCGACGAATACCTGCTTTCCCAGGTCATGAAGGATGCCGGCTACAGAACCGCGCTGGTCGGCAAGTGGCATCTCGGCCATGCCAAGCCGGAATATTGGCCCAAGCAGCGCGGCTTCGACACCTTCTATGGCGCGCTGGTCGGCGAGATCGACCACTTCAAGCACGCCTCCCATGGGGTGAAGGACTGGTACCGTGGCAACAGGCCGCTCGAGGAGACCGGCTTCGACAACACGCTGATCGGCGACGAGGCAGCCCGGGTGGTCGAAAGCCACGATCCCGCAAGCCCGCTCTTCCTCTACCTCGCCTTCACGGCGCCGCACACGCCCTTCCAGGCGCCCGATGACTATCTCGAGCGCTACGAGCACATCGCCGACAAGAACCGCCGTGCCTATGCGGCGATGATCTCCGTGCTGGACGACGGTATCGGCAAGCTGCTGGCGTCGCTTGAAAAACGCGGCATGCGCGACAACACGATGATCGTCTTTCACAGCGACAATGGTGGTGTGACGAGTTCGCTCTTTGCCGGCGACAGCAAGGTGAGCGGCGAACTCCCGGCCGACAACGGCCCCTATCGCGACGGCAAGGGCACACTCTACGAGGGCGGCACCCGCGTGGTCGCGCTTGCCAACTGGCCGAAGAAGATCAAGCCCGGCAAGGTCGCAGGCATGGTCCATGTGGTCGACATGTATCCGACGCTGGCAGCGATCGTCGGCGCGACGCTCGACAAGAACCAGCCGCTCGACGGCATCAACCTCTGGCCCTCTTTGAGCGAGGGCAAGCCGACGCCGCGCACCGAGGTTGTCTACAACGTCGACCCCATGGGCGGCGCCGTGCGCCGGGACAACTGGAAGCTCGTCTGGAAGGCGACGTTGCCGCAAAAGGTCGAACTCTTCAACCTTGGCGCCGACCCGTCCGAGGCACACGATGTTTCGGCCGATTACGCCGACCGGGTGCGCGACTTCCAGGACTGGATCACCAGCCTTGCGGTCGAGATGGACCAGCCGCTGCTGCTGATGGACGCGGCGCGCCTGACCTTCTACGCACCGCCCGTCGTTGCCGATCCCTCGACCCTATTCAATATTGGTGATTGACGGCCGGCAGCATGGCCGCGGCCGGGTTGTCTGCTAGACCGGCGTGACCGACTTCACGCTGCCGGCGGTGTCGACGATGCAGGTGAACTTGCGGCCGGCGGCGTCGAGGTCGACGCTGTAGGAGGCGGCATCGAGCGCCCGCGAACTGGTCGGCAAGACCTTGGCGCTGTCGACCTGGGCAGCACCGGCGGCCGCATGGGCACACAGAAGCTGCAGATCAGCCGGCGCCGTCTGCAGGCTGGTGCGCGCCATATCCTCGGGCTTGGGCGCGGACTGGCAACCGCTGATCGCGGCCGTGGCCGCCAGCGCCAGAACAAGGCCTTTCATACGCAATATCCCCTCGCTCACCACGTATCCTCCCCTTCGCATCTCTGTCCCTGTTTCTTCGCGCGATCGACCACCCGTGTCCCCGGCGGCCGATCGGTTCTTTCCTGGCGCCCGCAAGGTGCCTGCGTCGACGCGCCGCCCTCGCGGGCCGCCCGCCTCATCCCTGCTGCCTCAAACACCCTTGTAGAGCGCTGCCCCCTGCATCAGCACGATCACCTTGGCGCCGATCTCGATGCGCGAATGCAGATCGATGACGTCGTCATTGTTCATGCGGATGCAGCCGGAGGAAACGTCGAGCCCAATCGTCCAGGGCTCCACCGTGCCGTGGATGCGGTAGATCGTGTCCTGGTCGCCCTCGTAGAGATAGAGCGCGCGGGCGCCGAGCGGATTGTCCGGCCCGCCGGGCATGCCGGCCGCCCATTTCGCCGCATTCGGGTCGCGCGCCACCATCTCGGCCGGCGGCGTCCAGGTCGGCCATTCGGCCGTGCGCCCGACGCGCACGATGCCGGCCCAGCCGAAGCCCTCCCGCCCGACGCCGATGCCGTAGCGGATCGCCTGGCCGCCGGGTTGCACCAGGTAGAGGAAGTGCTGGTTGCCGTCGATGATGATCGTGCCCGGCTGTTCCGCCGTTCGGAAGGTCACCACTTGGCGGCGGAACGCCTCTGGCAGCTGATTGTTACGGGCGAAATACTGCCGCGCTTTCTTCTTGTCGTAGTTCACCCATTTCTTGGTGCGGGCGTCGTAGATCTGGGTCTGCGCCCAGGCGGCAAGCGGCCCGAGCGTAAGGGCGGCGGCAAGCACCGCGACGCCGAGCCTGCGCCGCGTCCACAGGGGCCGGTCCGTGCCGGCAAGGCGATTGTCGTCAGAACGTCCGCTCATGGCTTGGCCCACCCGTCGATGCGCGCCGCGTTGTCCTCGGCCCATTTCTTCGCGTAATCGGCCGGCGCCTGCCGCTCGACCTCCAGCGCGTAGCTCATCTTCGTCACTTCCTCCGGCGAGAAATCCACCTTCTCCAGGAACTTCGCGACATCGGGGTGTTTCTTGCCGAAGGCAGTGCCATAGGCAATCTGGAAATGTGCCGCTTCCCAGGCGGTCGAGGCGCTGGATTTCGACACCCAGAGCGGGTCGCTCGGCGGCAGGATCTTCCACTTGGCGGCATCGTGCGGCGGCTCTTCGAGCCGTGCGATCGGGTGCAGCTCGAACACGTGATGCGGCGCGTAGCAGTAGAACACCATCGGCCTCTCGGTCGCGACGGCCGCATCGACGGCAGCCATCGCCACCTCCTCTTCCGCCTCGAACAGCGTCAGCGTCTTGTCGTAGCCGTAGCCGGCCGCCCGCGCCCGCTCGATGCCGGTCGAAAGCCAGGTGGCGGCGCCGATCCACATCTCGCCCTTGCCGTCGCCGTCGGTGTCGAGGACCTTGGTCTTTTCGGGGTCGCTGAGATCGGCAGCCGACTTGATCGTCCTGGCCGCTTCCGGCGTGGCGCAAAGGCCCTGCCAGGCCGGCACGCTGCGTTCGGTCAGCTGGCCGACCCCCTTTTCGGTCACGTATTTGCGCACGACGTCTTCGAAGTTCGGTCGCCAGACCTCAGGTTGAATATCGACCGTGCCCGCCTCGAAACCGACGAAGGCATTGAGCGTGCCGAGCTCCTTGACCTCGGCATCGAGCCCGAATTTCTTGGCGATGCCCACTTTCAGGATATTGGCCGTCGCCTGGCCCGACGGCCAGTTCGGCATGGCGATCACCAGATCGGCGGCAGTGGCAGGCAGCGCCACGGATGCGGCCAGCATGGCAGCCAGCACCGCTGGCAGAAACCTCGACTTTTCCTTCACAATCCCCTCCGGCCTCGAGCAATCGATGCGAATGACGTCGTGAATGCGTATGTCGTGCTCAAGCGACGCTGAAACGCATCGCAACTCTGCAGGTTTCCCTTGATCGCGAGCCCCTGCAGCTCTTCAGAATGCCATGGCGACCTGGCGAGACGCACGGGCGCCGTTTGCGAATGCGAAGCTTATCAATGCCTTGGGCCTTTGGCCCTGCTCTTCCCGTGCCGTATCCGGCATCTTCGTTCGTTGGCCGGCAGGATGCATAGAACCGTGGGCTTCGTCAACGTATCAGCGATACCACACGTTGCACGAACACGTCTGCCGATCGTCTATCACGCGCCAATGCCACGGGAGACCTCGGAGACAGTGCGGTCACAATTTCGTTGCTGCGGTAGGGCTCTCCAACGCACGAAGGTTGCCTTGGAGGGGATGAGGCGGGCCGCACCCCCGGCCCGCCCGCCCGCGAACGGCAGGGCATGATCGCCCCGCACGTCCCGCTTTATTCCCTCAGGCGGCCCGCGCGTCGGTCGCGCGGCGACGGTCACCCATGCCGCCCGTTGCCGCCGCTCGGCACGGCGGTTGAGCTGGAAGCGGTTGACCAGTTCCGTCAGCCGCTGCGCGCCTTCGGCCAGCCGGACGCTGACGTCGGCGGTGCGCTCCACCATGCCCGCATTCTTCTGCGTCATGACGTCGATGTCGTTGACCGCAGCGTTGATTTCGCCGAGGCCCGCCGTCTGCTCGGTCGCAGCCGTCGCGATCGCTGCGATCCGCGTGTCGATCGCCGCGACGAAGTCCTCGATTTCCTTCAGCGCGCTGCCGGTATCGCCGACGAGGCGCACGCCTTCGGCGACTTCGGCGACCGAATTCTGGATCAGCGCCTTGATCTCTTTGGCGGCCTTGGCCGAGCGCTGGGCGAGCTCGCGCACCTCCGAGGCAACGACCGCGAAGCCCTTGCCGGCATCGCCGGCGCGCGCCGCCTCGACACCGGCGTTGAGCGCCAAAAGGTTGGTCTGGAAAGCGATCTCGTCGATCACGCCGATGATCTGGCTGATCTCCTCGGAGGCCGCCTTGATGCGTTGCATCGCCGTCACCGCATCGCGCACGACGCCGGAAGAGCTGTGCGCCGATTGCCGCGCATTCTGCACCAGTGCGCGGGTCTGCTGGGTATTCTCGGTCGAGGTGCGCACCGTCGCCGTCGCCTGTTCCAGCGCCGCCGAGGTCTGCTCCAAGGCTGCCGCCTGCTGGCGCGTGCGGTCGGCAAGATGCTCGGCGGCATCCTTCATCTCGTGGCTGTTGCTGTTGAGGTCACGGGTCTGGCTGAGCACGGCCGACAGCGTTTCCTGGAACATGCCGATCGAGGTGTTGAAGTCGCGCCGAAGGATTTCGAGCTCACCGACGAAGGGCTCGTCCAGCGTCATGCGGATGTTGCACTCGGCTAGGCGGCCGAGCCCGGCGCCGATCTCCTGGACCGCAAGCACGCGGTCGGAAACGTCGACGGCGAATTTCACCACCTTCGACACGCGACCGGCATCGTCGAGGATCGGATTGTAGGACGCCTGGATGAAGACCGTCTTGCCACCCTTGCCGATACGCTTGAACTGGTCGGTGACGAAGCGCCCGGCCGCAAGATCGCGCCAGAAGTCGGCATAGGCGGGCGAATGGACATCGTCCGGCTCGCAGAACATGGAATGGTGCCGGCCGACGATCTCGGGAAGCGCGTAGCCCATGGCCGAAAGGAAGTTTTCGTTGGCGGTGATGATCTCGCCCGAAGGCGTGAATTCGATGATCGCCTGGGCCCGCGACAGGGCGTCGATCTTGCCCTGATCGTCGGTGCTCTTTGCCTTCGACGCGGTGATGTCCGTCGCGAACTTCACCACCTTGTAGGGCTTGCGGCCGCGAAACACCGGATTGTAGGAGGCCTCGATCCAGATCTCCCGCCCGCCCTTGCCGATGCGCCGGTACTGCTGGCTGTCATATTCGCCGCGGGCAAGGCGTGCCCAGAAATCGGCATAGGCAGCGGACGCCGCCTCCCCCGGCTGCACGAACATGCGGTGATGCCGGCCGACAATCTCGTGGAGATCGTAACCCATCGCGCGGCAGAAATTCTCGTTGGCGGTCAGGATCGTGCCGGAAAGATCGAATTCGATGATCGCCTGCGACCGGTTGATCGCATCGAGCATGGCTTTGGCATCGGACGAAAAAAGAAACGGCAGGCCAGTCATGAGGGCGGGACCTATAGCTAACAAATCGAAAAGGGATACATGCGAATTGTAGCTATTCGTATGATAAATTTCTTAAGCGATTCTTTTCGCGCCCCCTAGAATTGCCCTGCTTTTGCTCTCATGCGGCCTCGGTCCCGATCGTGCGCCGCGCTCTCAAATCGTGCAAAGCGAAATGGCCGGCCAGCAGCCAGAGCAAAACTTCGAGCGCAAAGGTCCAGTGCAAGAGGAAGTTCAGGTACCAGGGTTTGTAGACCGCCTGCACATGCACAAGGTTCACCCTGAGATCCACAAAAGGAAAGAACCAGCGGATATCAGCCGCGACAGAATCCATCACCAGATGCAGGAGCACGCTCGAAAGCCCGACACCGACAAGGACGAGCTGTTTGCGCCGCCCGGTGGCGATGAGAACAAGCGCAACCGTCGCCGCCAGCACCAGCCAGAAGATCGGCGTGTGCACCCAGTAGTCGTGATGCGGCGTGCGGCGCTGGTCGATCAGGTAGAAATAGGCGAGATCGAAATCCGGCAGGACGGAACAGACAAGCCCGACACCGAAGATGGCGCGGGCCTGCGACGGGTTGCGGCGCGCAAACGGGCGGCACAGCAGATACCCGGCCGGCAGATGTGCAATGAACAAGCAGGTTTCCTCCCGAAGCGCGGCGATACCCGCGCCCAACGGGCGCAGTCTTTACGCGAACTCCGGAGGATTTGCAACCAAACTTGTCGCTTTGATGGCTTCCGCCCACAGGCATCGCCGCCAGCGAACGTTACCAGTTGCCCGGATCTGCCGTGTGGTCGACGCTCGCGAATTCGTCCGCCTTGTCGCGCTCGAGCGTCAGCCTGGTGATGTTCTTCGCCTCGTCGGTGATGGCGTAGGAAAGCGGCGCCGGCTCGCGGGTCAGATACTGGTACATCAAAAGCGCCGCCTCCTCGGCGCTATCGGCCTCGAATTCCTTGGCGACGCTGACGAAGAACCTTTGCATGGCCTGCCCCTGCCCGTTTGACTGCCTGAACGCCTCGATATGACATCTGGATATGACATGGAGCGCTCGCGCCGGGCGTCAATGCGTCGCCCGCCTGTCGGCCGTATTCCAGGCGGCAAGCCGGACGTTCGGCGTTCCTCAAAAACTTCCGGCGAGAGCGGCGGCAGCCAGCAGCCCGCCGGTCAGGATATTCGCCAGAAACAGTCGATAGCTGATTTCGGGGCGATCGAGGTCGAAGCGCCGGGCCTGCCACGCCAGATGGGCCGCGATCACCACCATGCCGATGGCATACAGGCTCGACATGCCGAGCATCCAGCCGCCGACAGACCAGGCGGCCAGCGTCAGGCCGTAGAACAGGGCGATGCAGGCCTTGCCGCGAGAGCCGAACAGGATCGCCGTCGACTTGAGACCGAGACGCGTGTCGTCTCGCACATCGACATAGGCGTAGGCCGTATCATAGCCGATCTGCCACGCAACGGCGCCGGCCCACATCAGCACAGCGCCCGCCGGAACATGTCCGGCAACCTGCGACCAGGCCATCAGCATGCCCCAGTTGAAGGCAGCGCCCAAGACCGCTTGCGGCCAATGGGTGAACCTCTTGCAGAAGGGGTAGAGGAACACGAGCGGCACGACGCACACCGCAAGCACACGGGTCGCGGGGCTCAAGAAGACAAGGAGCAAAGCGGCGAGCGCAAGTTGCGCAATCAGGAAGACAACGGCCCGGGACATGCCGATCTCACCATTTGCAAGCGGACGAAACCGCGTGCGCTCGACATGCCCGTCGAAATTGCGGTCGGCCATGTCATTGATGGTGGAGCCGGCACTGCGCATCAGAAATGCGCCGAGCGTGAAAACCAGAATATCCCGGATCTCGGGAAGGCCATGCGCCGCCTGGAAAAGCGCCGCCCAACAGGGAAAGAGCGTCAGCCAGATACCGACCGGCCTGTCGAGCCGCGCAAGACGGGTATAGGGCCGCACCGTCCGCGGTAACCAGCGATCCACCCAGTCGCCGCGGTGAATGTCTGTCAGGTCGGGGCGGCTTGCTGCGGTCATGGGGCGGGTCATCCAGTCAGCGTGCGGCGCGCTCCGGCGGCGGCCACAAACAGCGGCACTATAGGCGCGGGCGTGCTCAGATAAAGGAGGGTTTCTGTCGCAGAGGAAGCAGGCTTCCGGCGCGGGGTTCGCCGCTCCGGCAACCATGGGTCGTGGGAATGGAAGCTAAACGGCCTCTCCGCCGCCCCCCAGAGGCGGGAAAAGGAAACGCGGAAGGCACGCCAACGTCCCTTCTCCCCGCATGCGGGGAGAAGGCGCCGGCACGCGGGTGAGGGTCAGCTCCCTCACCGCGAGATGAGGGGCAGCCCCCTCGTCACGGAATGCGGATAAACCCTCACCCCCAGCAACGAAGGACGAACCCATAACGCGGGCGCTTCCGCGCCCTGGCGAAATGTCAGCCCCGCCTCAGCCCTTCGGCTGCGGCACGATGCGGATATAGGGCTTCGGCGCGCGCCAGCCCTCCGGATAGACCTTGCGGGCATCCTCATCCGTGACGGAGCCGGCGATGATCACGTCGTCGCCCTGCTGCCAGTTCACCGGCGTCGCCACCTTGTGCTTGGCCGTCAGCTGCAGCGAGTCGATGACGCGCAGCACCTCGTCGAAGTTGCGGCCAGTCGTCATCGGATAGATGAGGATCAGCTTGATCTTCTTGTCCGGGCCGACGACGAAGACGTTGCGCACCGTCTGGTTGTCAGCGGGCGTGCGCTTGGTCGGATCGCCGGAAACCGGCGCCGGCAGCATGCCGTAGAGCTTCGAGACGGTGTAGTCGACATCGGCGATCATCGGGAAGTTCGGCGCATGGCCCTGTGTCTCCTCGATATCGGCGGCCCAGCCGGCATGGCGGTCGAGCGGATCGACCGAAAGGCCGATGATCTTGACGCCGCGCCGGTCGAATTCCGGCTTGATGCGCGCCATGTAGCCGAGCTCGGTGGTGCAGACGGGCGTAAAGTCCTTCGGGTGCGAAAACAGCACCGCCCAGGAGTCGCCGATCCAGTCGTGAAACCGGATCGTGCCGTCGGTTGTCCCGACCTCGAAGTCCGGTGCGAGGTCATTGATTGCAAGCGTCACGATACCCTCCAGTTGTGTATGCACCGCGCCCATCCGGAGCGGTGGCAGCGCTTAGATTTTTGGCAACGCGGCGTCCGAAAAGGCGCTCAAAAAGCCCGCTGTATTCCTCTGGCTTTTTCCAACACGTGTTTTCCGACGGAAATCGGCCGGAGAGAAATCCATTTAGAAAAACAAAATATTACAGTGGCCTCCGCCCTGTCATTCGGACGCTTGGCGCCGTCGCGCGAGGCTCAGTGTGCCACTTTTGCCGGTTAAGGCAACTGGAAAGACGGGCGTCGCCAACGGCCCGGTCGAGCCCCGGGAAAATGCCCGCAACGGGGGCCTGGCCGCTGCCCGCCGGAAGCGTCCCTTGCAACCTTCGTCAGGCGAGCAACTTCGCCGCCCAGGCCGAAACATCATCGCCGCTGCTCACGTCCGGCCGCACGATCCCGTCGATCATGAAGGTCGGGGAGACGTGGATGCCATTCTGGCGGGCGTACCGGCAATGCCATTTGATCTCCCGATCGAGATCGGGAATCGCAAAGGCCGCCTTCAGTTGCACGCCGCTATAACCTTCCAGTCGCTCGATGATCGTGTTGGGGGTCACGTCCATGTTGGGCCCGCCGGCGTGGTGGGTGAACTCGAACTCCTCCCGATGCGCAGCGACGGCCGCGATGACGGTCTTTGCGGTCTCCTTGCCGCCCGCCAGCGTCGAGGCCGCAAGAATACAGCGAACGACGACGCCGGAATACATGTGCCAGGGCTGCGACTGCAGCCGGATCTTGATGGTGATCCTGTCCGTGCCGGCGCGGGCGAGAAGGGCATCGAGCTTGCCGAATGCCTTGGCCGAGTAAGGATCCGTCGGTTCCAGAAAGACCTCGAAGAGGTGCGGACCGGTGCCCCAGGTAAGTGGATCGGCGTGCCAAGGTGCGTCTGTCATGTGATATCCCCTTCTTCAAGCCGACTGGTCTGTTCGATGAACGTCGAGAGCCATGCGTCCGGTCTGCAAGGCTTCGACGAAATGTCGGGCACCAGGACGGCGGTCCGGGTAAAGTTCACGTCGCCTGCAGCAGCGCGCCGTAGGTCGCCAGATCGACATTGCCGCCGCTCAGGACGATGCCGACGCGCTTGCCGCCGCAGGCAAGCACCCCCTCGAGCACGGCGGCCGCCGCAAGACAGCCGGTCGGCTCGACCACGATCTTCATGCGCTCGCCGAAGAAACGCATGGTTTCGACCAGCTGTGCGTCGCTCACCGTGACGATGTCGGCGACCGCGCGCTGGATGATCGGAAAATTGTGGGCGCCGATGCTGGGGGTGAGCGCGCCGTCGGCGATCGACTTCGGGATGGCGATTTCGACGATCCGGCCCTGGCGCAGCGACTGCTGGCCGTCATTGCCGGCCTCGGGCTCGACGCCGACGATGGTCGCGCCGGGCGAGCGCTCCCTGGCGGCGAGCGCGGTGCCGCCAAGCAGCCCGCCGCCGCCGAGCGGCGTGACGATCAGGTCGAGCTCACCCACCTCCTCGATCAGCTCAAGAATTGCCGTCCCCTGGCCCGCGATCACGTCCGCATGGTCGAAGGGGGGGATCAGCACAGCGCCGCGCTCGGCCGCCAACCGGGCGCTGATGGCAGAGCGGTCTTCCTTGTAGCGGTCGTAGAACACGACGTCGGCGCCATAGCCGCGCGTTGCCGCCACCTTCATGTCGGGCGCATCGGCGGGCATGACGATCGTCGCTGCGACGCCCTGCAGGCGCGCGGCATAGGCGATCGCCTGGGCATGATTGCCGGAGGAAAAGGCGACGACGCCCTGCCTCGATCCCTTTTCCCTGAGCGCGGCGATGGCGTTATAGGCGCCGCGGAACTTGAAGGCGCCGCCGCGCTGGAAGTTTTCCGCCTTGAAGAACAGCCGGGCGCCGGTGGCGGCATCGGCCGTGCGCGAGGTCAGGACCGGCGTTCGGTGCGCGATCCCGGCGATCCGGTTTCGGGCCATCTGCACGTCGTCGAATGTCGGAATGCGCAATGCCTCGTCCGCCGCTGAAACTGCCATCGAGTCTCTCCCCTGAGCCTGCTTTCCGGAGGCTAGTAAAGACCGCCATGCAAGGCAAGGACGTCAGCCGTGTCCCCCATTTTTGGACACCTGCCCATCTTGGGGCGGGACCGAGCGGTAATGGTCGACGGCGAAGCTGAAGAGCACCTTGAGCATGAAGAGGCCTGAGACCGCCATCATCGCCGGCGTCAGACCGGGCAGAAGCGGCAGGCCGGCAAGGCCAATCGCAGTGAGCAGCCCGCCGACGAAGGTCTGTGCCTCCCGCCCCGCCAGCCGGTTGACGAGCGCGGCCGCTGCGATCGTATAGGCCCAGACGACAACCGCGGCCGCGATCCCGCTGCCAAGAAGCAGCGCGACGAGGACGATGTGGAAATGGATGGCGATGAATATCCAGCGGTTACGCGGCCGGGCTGCGTAGAAATCATTGGTCGATGGCGTGAAATTGGCGACGCAGCCCGCGGCGATGTCGAGCACGAGAACAAGCGCCAGCGCCGCCCGCCACCAGGCAAGATCGGCAAGCATCGACCCCGCAGACAGCGCGAAGACGACGGCAACGCCGGCTCCGAACAGGAGTATGGCGGCGAGATAGGCGAGTGGTTGCTCTTCACCGAAAACGTCGTGCAGGTGGGGATGGATGCGAAGAGATCTCATGGAGGTCGCCTGGGCAAACGCGGAATGGCCGCCACTATGAAGGGACGTTGGCCGGGCGCAAGCGGCTAACCGTAACGTGCAGCCGGGATGCCCAGCCGCGCACGGGCTCCGCTCCGCCCGCTCCCGACCTAAGACGGCTTCGCCTCCGCCTTCTCGTCGCCCCAGGACCGCAACAGCTGCGCAAGTGCTGCCACGCCCTTGCCGATCTCGGCCGCCTCGAGGCTCGCATAGCCCATGACGATGCCGGCCCGGTCCGGCCGATGGCCGGCATCACCTGCCGCATAGAGGGGCGAAACCGGATATAGGCCGACGCCAGTCGCCCGCGCTCGCGCGATCAGCGCGTCTTCCTGCGCCTTTTCCAACTGCTCGAACCAGACGACCACATGCAGGCCGGCATCGGCGCCGGATATGGTCACCGCGTCGCCGAGCTCCGCCTTGAGCGCCGTCAACAGGGCCTCCCGCCGACGGCCATTGTTGCGCCGGCTGCGGCGGATGTGGCGCTCATAGGCGCCGCTTGCAATCATCGCCGCCAGTGCTTCCTGCTCGAGGCTTGGCGAATGGCGGTCGATCAGTTGTTTGGCGGCGGCAAAGGCCGGGACAAGCGGCGGCGGCACGACGAGATAGCCGAGCCGGAGCATCGGCGAGAGGCTCTTGGAAATCGTGCCGAGATAAAGCACGTTTTCCGCCAGCCCCATGGTCTGGAGCGGCGGGATCGGCCGGATGTCGTATCGATATTCGCCGTCGTAATCATCTTCGAGCACATAGGCGCCGGTTCGCCTGGACCAGGCCAGAAGCGCCTGCCGCCGCCGGGCCGAAAGCACGCTGCCGAGCGGGAACTGATGCGAGGGCGTGACATAGGCGAGCCTGGCATCCTCCAATTGTTCGAGGATGTCGGTCCTCAGCCCTTCCGCGTCGACCGCGAGGGGAACCACCGCGGCGCCGGCGGCGGCAAAGACCCGGCGCGCCATCACATAGCCGGGATCCTCCATCGCCACCCGGTCGCCAGCATCGACGAGCACGCGCGCCGCAAGGTCCAGCCCCTGCTGCGAGCCGTTGACGACGACGATCTGATCCGGATCGCAACTGAGCCCCCGCGCGCGCCAGAGATAGGCCTGCAGGGCCATGCGCAGGGCAGACGAACCGGCGGGGTGATCATAGGCAAGCCGCGGCCTTCGCCGGCGGAGCGCCGCGTTGACCGACTGCCGCCACGCCTCCTCCGGAAAATCCGCGGCCGACAGGTCGCCGTAACGAAAGTCGGCAATCAGTCGAGCAGAAACCGGCGGCATCCAGATCGGCCCGTCGCAAAGGGCAGCCCCCAGGCGTGACAGGCGAACCGCCGCCGCACCCTTGTCCCGATGCTTCTGGCTCGCTGGACGCCCGGGCGCGGCCACCGAGCCGGGACCCTGCCGGGCCGCAAGCAACGCGACCCGCGAGCGCGCGCCCTGCCGGCTTTCCAGATACCCCTCGGACAGAAGCTGCTCATAGGCGGTCGTCACCGTCGTGCGCGAAACGCCAAGCTCGGCGGCGAGCGCCCGCGTCGACGGCAGCAGCGCCTCGGCGCCATAGGTGCCGTCAAGGACCTGTGCCTTCAGCGCCTCATAGATCCGCCGGGCGGTCCCGACCGTCGCCTCTTCTTTCATCGTCGCAAACTGGCCCACGCATTTATACGGAAACTGGATATTCTTGGCCGTCCAGTTTGCCTCTATGACGGGACGAGCACAAGGAGCGAGATCATGTACACACCGCCTGCCTTCAAGGAAGAAACGCTGAGCGTGTTGCACGACATCATCGAGGCGGCTTCGCTTTCGACCCTCGTCACCGCCACGGCAGATGGGCTGCTTGCGACCCCGCTGCCGCTGCTGCTTGATCGCAACGAGGGGCCGAACGGCACGCTCTACGGCCACGTCGCCCGCGCCAACCCGCAAGGAACGACGCCGGTCATCGGCGCGGCTATGGCGACCTTCATGGGGCCGGACGCCTATGTCACGCCCTCCTGGTATGCCTCCAAGCGCGAACACGGCAAGGTCGTGCCGACCTGGAACTATGTCGCCGTGCACGCCTATGGCGCGGCCGAATTCTTCACCGACGAGGACCGGCTGCTCGACATCGTCACGCGGCTGACCAACCGGTATGAGGCCGGACGAGCCGAGCCCTGGCAGGTCAGCGACGCGCCCGCCGCCTTCGTCAAGGCGCAGCTTCGCGGCATCATCGGCCTCAGGCTGCCGATCGGGCGTCTCGACGGCAAGCGCAAGATGAGCCAGAACCGCAGTGCCGAGGACCGCACCGGCGTCGCGGCAGGACTTGCCGCCAGCGCCCGCCGCGAGGATCGCCTCGTCGCTGAGGAAATACCGGTCTGACCACGGACGAACGGACCGCCGGCGGCTGACCCGCCGGCCCGAGCACTTGTGATTTTCCTTCAACTTTCCCGCGCAAGCCCTTACAACGACTCCCGCAAGAGGCCACGCAGCAGCAGACGAGGTATAACCGCATGCCATCGCTCGACATTCTCCTTACCTTCTTCGTCACCACGGCGATCTTCGCCTATATCCCGGGCCCGGCCATGCTCTACGCCGCCGCGCAAACCGTGGCGCGCGGCCGCTCTGCCGGAATGATGGCCTCGCTCGGCATTCATCTCGGCTGTTACGTGCACGTCATTGCCGCAGCTGCCGGCCTTTCGATCCTGTTTCATGCGGTGCCGACGCTGTATCTGGCAGTGAAGCTTGCCGGGGCCGCCTATCTCGTCTGGCTCGGCTTCACGCTGATGCGCACCAAGGCGACGGGCGACGGCAGCCTGCCCCTGACCGAGGCGAAGTCGGCGCGCCGCGCCTTTTTCGAGAGCATCACTGTCGAAGTACTGAACCCGAAGACCGCGATCTTCTTCGTCGCCTTCCTGCCGCAGTTCACTGATGCGTCTGCCGCCTTCCCGATCTGGGTGCAGTTCCTGCTGCTCGGCGCCCTCGCCAATCTGATGTTCTCCTCGGCCGATATCGTCTGCGTGTTCCTCGCCGGCGCCGTCGTCTCACGGATGCGCCGCTCCGGCAGGGCGCAGCGCCTGATGCAACGCGCCGGCGGCACAGTGCTGATCGGGCTTGGCGCCCACCTCGCCTGGCAGCGGACCTGATGCCCGACCATTGAGCCGGCGCAGCGCTGGCCGTTTGGCGCTGGCCGACTGGTGCTGCGCCGAGCGGCTCGCCGGTTGCACCGGCGCAAGTTGCCGCTATCATGCCCTTGAGGGCCATCGAGGGATACGCGCATGGGAGAAGGCGGCCAGGGATTTCGCACCACCGGCGCGGATGTGCTTGTCGATACGCTGCTTGCAAACGGCGTCGACGTCTGCTTCGCCAATCCCGGCACCTCGGAAATGCACTTCGTCGCGGCACTCGACCGCAAGCCGGAGCTGCGCTGCATCCTCGGCCTCAGCGAAGGCCTCGTGACCGGCGCCGCCGATGGCTATGCGCGCATGGCCGGGCGGCCGGCAGCGACCCTTCTGCACACCGGCCCTGGCCTTTCCAACGGCCTTGCCAACCTGCACAACGCCCGCCGCGCCCGGGCGGCTGTCGTCAACATCGTTGGCGACCACGCCTCCCATCACCTCCCGCTCGACGCACCGCTGACGACCGACATCGAGAGCTTGGCCGCGCCGATGTCGAACTGGGTCCGGCGCGTGAAGGATCCGGCTGACGTCGGCCCCACCGTTGCCGCCGCCGTTCAGGCCGCGCTGACGCCGCCGGGTGTCGCCACCATGATCCTGCCCGCCGACGCCGCCTGGGGAACGCTTGCCCTTGCCACCGCGCCACAAAAGGCGCCCATCGAAGCGCCGCGGCCGGCCAGCGCCGAGACGGTGCGCGAAGTGGCCCGCCTGATACGTTCGAATCCTCAAGGGGTCGCCATGGTCGTCAGCGGCGCTGCGGCGCAGGCCGATGGCCTTGCCGTTGCCGGGCGGATCGCGGCTGCGTGCGGCATCCAGCTTTTCAACGAGGTTCTGGTCGCCCACACCCAGCGCGGCCGCGGACGGGTCGCGCCGGCGCGCATCCCCTACCCGATCGACATGGCGCTCGCCACGCTCAAGGACGTCCGCGTTCTCATCCTTGTCGGCGCGCCCGAGCCGGTCGCCTTCTTCGCCTATCCCGGCATGCCGAGCCGGCTGGTGCCGGAGGGCTGCACGGTCGCAACCCTTGCCCGCCATGGCGAAGACCTGAAGGCGACGCTGGAGGCGCTTGGCGACGAACTCGGCGTCAGCCCGACCGGGCCGCTGCCGACGGCAGGCACCCCCACCGACACCGGCGAGCCCTCGGGCCCGCTCACCGAAGACGCGATCGCCGTCATCGTCGCGCACAAGGTGCCGGAAGACGCAATCGTCTGCGACGAAGGGGTCACATCGGCGCGGCGCTTCTTTGCCCTGTCCGCCTTCTCCGCGCCGCATGACCTCATCATGCAGACCGGCGGCGCGATCGGCGACGGTATCCCGCTTGCGACCGGCGCGGCCATCGCCTGCCCCGATCGGAAAGTGATCTGCCTGCAGGCCGACGGCAGCGCCATGTACAACATTCAAGGCTTGTGGACCCAGGCGCGCGAAAACCTCGACATCGTCACCGTCATCTTCTCCAACCGCACCTATGCCATCCTGCATGCCGAGATGCGCAATGTCGGCGTCGGGGAGATCGGCACCAATGCGCGGCAGATGCTGAACCTCGACAACCCCGCGCTCGACTGGGTGTCGCTTGCCCGCGGCCTTGGCGTCGAAGCCGCCGTCGCAACCTCCTGCGAGGCCTTCGCCGCGCTCTTTTCCGCAGCGCTGTCGCGGCGCGGACCGTTCCTGATCGAGGCGCGCCTGGCGTGAGTTTCGGCGCCGTTTTCGCAGTCCTTGGGACGGCGATTGGCGAGCAGCCGCGGTACCCCGGATCGCCCGGAAAAGGACCGTCCAGCACCCGATAATCACAGGGTAACATATTGATACAAGTAGTCTTTTTACAAAGATTCGGGCGCAAACTTGCGCCTGCGGACTTCTCGCTTATATTAGCGACGCCCTAGGTTCGCACTCATCTGCCTTGAGTCGCATTTCAGTTTTGGGCCCCCTTCAACCGGCAGCGTTCTTTGCCGGTGGACCAACGAAGGAGACACTTCATGTCCTTTAAGAAAGACCTAACCAAGGCTCCAGGCGCATCTCTGTCCCGCGTCAAAATCGGAGCCGCCATCAAGCGTTCGCGTGAAACCGCCGGTTATTCGGTTGACGATCTGTCGGTCACGACAGGCCTGACGGAAATTGAAATATCCAAGATCGAGCTCGGCGCCGATACCGATCCCGCCAAGCTGCAGCGCATCGCCGCCGCACTGCAGGTCTCGCCGCAGACCTTCACCTGAAAAGCGGGGGCGGTGCGCGACAGATACGCGTACCGCCGCCTGACCTCCCCTGCCACCGCTGTCCGGCGTGTTTCCTTTACCCCGTAGCCGATTAAAGGACAAAAGCATGCAGGATTTCAGAGTTCTGCAGCGACCTTCGCCCGTCTGACAAGACGCCCGGCGCTGTCGGGCGCGATGCGGAAGGCCAAGCCAGACTTCTCCCGACAGCAATCACGCAAATGCACCGCCTCCAAAGCGGTCGCGCTGTCGGCTGACCCATGCGCCATATTCAGTCTCCATCGGCAGGGACCGAGCGTTCAATAGAAAGAAAAATAGCGGCACGAAAACCCGCATTTTCAGGCCTTTGACAAGGCTTATACAAGGACGGGAAAATAGATAATTTAATATTTTCATTGAGTTTCAAAAAGTATCGTCTATATATCAACTCATCGAATATTGCTTGTGACCTTTGACACAGCGCTTATGCGCGGCCAGATCTCCTCTCAAATATCGATCACCGCCAGAGAAATATTTTCTGGCAAACTCCACGATTGAAAGGAAATCGTCATGGCTTCGGGCACTGTAAAGTGGTTCAACAGCACCAAGGGCTTCGGCTTTATTCAACCGGATGACGGCAGCACCGACGTGTTTGTCCATATCTCCGCAGTAGAACGCGCTGGTCTGCGCTCGCTCGCCGACGGTCAGAAGGTGACCTTCGACGTCGTCGCCGACCGCAAGTCGGGCAAGAGCTCGGCCGACAATCTGCGCGCCGAATAATTTGTCATTCGCCCTTCTCTGACCACGGATGTACTGGCAGGAAAGGCTTGAATGACGGGAAGAGGTCGGGGAACAACCCGGCCTTTTTGCATCTTTGGCCCCTTCACTTCCGATATGGAGCTCGTCATGAGCCGCACGGCCTGCGAGATCGGCGACAGGGTCAAACTGAGGGCATCCGCCACACAGTCGGCCTTGGTCAGCCCCTTCGGCGTCATCGTCGGCCTTTTGCCCACGGAAGATCGCGGCGAGCCCCGCTTTCGCGTACGGGTCGACGGTGAGACATTTGAACGCTCGGTCCTTGCGACCGACATCGAACACGCCGAGACCGCCACACCGGACCCCGCTCAGGCGGAAGCTACCGGCCCCTGGCTCAAGAAACTGAGCGCCAAGCGCGGCAGATAGGCGCATGCGCCTCGCCCGCGCTGCAATCGACAACAGGAGAACATGTTTTGCAGGTACTCGTTAGAGACAACAACATCGACCAGGCTTTGCGCATTCTGAAGAAGAAGATGCAGCGCGAAGGGCTTTTCCGCGAGTTCAAGGCCCGCAGCAGCTATGAAAAGCCGTCGGAAAAGCGCGTGCGGGAAAAGGCGGAAGCCGTCCGACGCCAGCGCAAGTTGGCGCGCAAGAAGCTGCAGCGCGAAGGCCTGCTGCCCAGCCCCAAGAAGGCGGCGCGCACGCGCTGACCCCTCTGGGTCGGCAGCACCCGCCCGTTTCAGGAGACAGGTCATGACGCCCAACGCTAACGCAGCATTCAAGCCGGCCAAGACCTCCGCGAGCGACAAGGCGGCCGCAACCGATCATACGGCGAGAGCCATCGTTGCGGCTGAAAAGATCGCCCGCGACAAGAAGACCGAAAAGCTCAAGGCGCAACGCCTTGAGCGCGCCGCCGCCGAACCGGCCGCGGAGGTGTCCGCAAGCAAGCCGACCCGGAAATCGCGCCGGTCCTGACTGACACAGAAACACACCCTCCTGGCCGCCGGCAACGGGCGTCAACCCTGAGGTCATCCCAGCACTGTCCACCCGAGACGGAAAGACGCTCCGGGGGTAGAATTCCTGGAAGAGCGCCTTGCGCGCTCGCACGCATGCGCCACGCAAACGACAGTTCCCATCAACAGGAGGGGCCTATGTCATCCGCAGAGCAGCATCCACTGATTCCCTCGGACCTTGCCATGCTCGACGGCGTGCTGCGGCGCGCGGGCTTTCACCAGCATGTCGACCTTGATGACCAGGAAAGCCTCCGTCTTGCCGCCGTCTTTCTGATCGGCAGGTTCCAGGCGGGCGTTATCACCGCCGATGCCCTGCTTTGCGAGCTTCAGGGCCGGAGCGGGCAGCGCACTCCGCGTCAGATTGAAACCGCAAATCTCGAACAGTGGGAGAACGATGGCGGCGCGCCGCAAAGGCGCAGCGCCGTTACCCGCTACACCGGCGCCCGACGCCTCCCCTGGCCGGAGGCCATGCCGCCCCGGGACCTTGCCTCGTTTGCTCGCAAAGGCCCCAAATCGGGATGAGGCTTGTGTGCTGGAACGCAAAAGGGTGCCGCCAAGGGGATCTTCCTTGTGCCGGACACTTTTGAGGCGCATGGTTTGACAATCGACACGGGCCGACTTGGCTTATCGCGGTGTGAGGGGCTCTCGAGCCGCCATATCCTCCTTTATCGACAGCAGCGCATGCGCGCGTTCGCGCCAAGGCGAGCCGCCGTCTGGCCAATTTCGCGGGCTGGGTAGCCATTGTCGTCACTGCCGAATTGCGGGCACCGCATTTCGCTCGAACGAACGGCGACGAGCCGCCGCTTACTCACGATTGGACGAACCCATGTTCCACACGCTGACACACAGACTTCGCCGATACGACTATACCCTGGCGGCAATCAAGGCGTCACTCGTCCTGTCCCTGCTCTTCGTCGCGTTCGTGACGCTGAGCGGCCTCTTGTGGTGATGGCCGCCGCAAATCCATGATGTTCCGTGAGATGACACGCAGCCATCCGCGGCGGAGTGCTTCCCCATATTGCGCCGACGTGGCGATCGGGGGCAAATTGCCTCACGATTCTCCCTGAGCTCCGTCACACCGGGGCACCCATCGGCATCGCGCCCGCAACGGAACATCTCATGCCACTTCACCTCGAAACTCCGCTGATCGAATCCCTGCCGCTGGGGCTTGCCTCGGGCCGCTCAATCTTTCTGAAGATGGACGCGCTGCAGCCACCGGGTTCGTTCAAGATCCGCGGCGTCGGCGCTGCCTGCGAGCACCACGCGCGCGCCGGCAAGCGGCGCTTCGTCTCCTCCTCCGGCGGCAATGCCGGCATGGCGGTCGCCTATGCCGGGCGCATGCTTTCGATCCCTGTATCCGTCTTCGTTCCCGAAACGACGACCGAGCGCGCGAAGGGCCTGATCCGCCAGCAGGGCGCCGACGTCATCGTGCACGGCGCCGCCTGGGATGAGGCGAATGCAGCCGCCCTCGCCTCCCTCGATGCCGACACCGCCTTCATCCATCCCTTCGACGACCCGCTGCTGTGGACCGGTCACGCGACGATGATCGACGAGGTCGCGCGATCCGGCCTCGCCTTCGATGCCGTGGTGCTGTCGGTCGGCGGCGGCGGACTGTTTGCCGGCGTTGCCGAGGGGCTCGCGCGCAACGGGCTTGACCACGTGCCGATCCTTGCCGTCGAGACCGAAGGCACCGCTTCGCTGGCCGCCTCGATGGACGCGGGCACGCTGACGGAACTCCCCTCCGTCAGCGGCATCGCAACGTCGCTCGCCGCCCGCAAGGTCAGCGAGCGCGCCTTCGAGCTGAGCCAGACGCGCCCGGTCGAGAGCGTCGTCGTCAGCGACACGGACGCCGCGCAAGCCTGCATCCGCTTCCTCGACGACCACCGCGTGCTGGTCGAGCCCGCCTGCGGCGCCGCCCTCGCCGTCGCCTACGCCCACGCCGACCGGCTGGCGCGCTTCGAGCGCATCCTGATGATCGTCTGCGGCGGTGCGACGACGACGGTCGAAAGGCTGCAGGCCTGGCAGGAGTTTTGAACCAAGCGCCCGGCCTCCCGGCCATTGATATCAGGTTGATCTGGAAATCACCTCTGCGCGAACTTATGTCCGGTACGAAACCAAAGCGTGTTCCGGCTCGCGGCAGGGAAGGCAGATGCTTGATACGTTCATTCGCCATGCGACGACCACCCTCCGGGTTCTCTGGTGGATGACGATCGTCGGCACGGCGACCACTTTCGGCACCCTTTACGGCTGGCAGGGTTACGGCTTGGACGGCGCAATCGGCTTCGGTCTGGTTGGTTTCACCGCTGGCGCGGCCTTTGCCGCCCTGTTCCCCGAAATCTGTCTTGAGCTGTTCGGAAGGGTCTTTCTGGGCGTCTTTCGGCTTCTCTGGGATTAGTCTGACCCAATTCCAGGAAAAGCGTGAAGCTATCCGGGAGATGTATGCCAAACGAAAAAAGCCGGAGCATGCGCCCCGGCTTTCTCATTCAACCGTTCGATAAGGCTTAGTTCTTCGCCTTGTCGACCAGCTTGTTCTTGCCGATCCAGGGCATCATGCCGCGGAGCTTGGCGCCGACTTCTTCAATCTGGTGGCTGTCGTTGACGCGGCGGATGCCCTTGAAGCGAGCCGCACCCGACTTGTATTCCTGCATCCACTCGGAGGTGAACTTGCCGGTCTGGATGTCCTTGAGGACGCGCTTCATCTCGGCCTTGGTTTCTTCGGTGATGATGCGCGGACCCGTGACGTATTCGCCCCACTCGGCCGTGTTCGAGATCGAGTAGTTCATGTTGGCGATGCCGCCTTCATAGATCAGGTCGACGATCAGCTTCACTTCGTGCAGGCACTCGAAATAGGCCATTTCCGGGGCGTAGCCGCCTTCGACCAGCGTTTCGAAACCGGCGCGGATGAGCTCGACGAGACCACCGCACAGAACGACCTGTTCGCCGAAGAGGTCGGTTTCGCACTCTTCCTTGAAGTTGGTCTCGATGATGCCCGAACGGCCGCCGCCGACGCCGCAGGCGTAGGAGAGAGCGAGGTCAAGGGCGTTGCCCGAAGCGTCCTGGTGAACGGCAACGAGGCAGGGAACGCCGCCGCCCTTCTGGTATTCGCCGCGAACCGTGTGGCCCGGGCCCTTCGGCGCGATCATGACGACGTCGAGCGAAGCCTTCGGCTCGATCAGGCCGAAGTGAACGTTGAGGCCGTGGGCGAAAGCGATCGCAGCGCCGTCACGGATGTTGCCGGCGATTTCGGCCTTGTAGATTTCGGCCTGGAGTTCGTCCGGGGTCGCCATCATGATGAGGTCGGCCCACTTGGCGGCTTCTGCTACCGAGAGAACCTGGAGACCGTCGGCCTCGACCTTGGCAGCCGTTGCCGAACCCGGCTTCAGAGCGATGCGGATTTCCTTGGCGCCGGAATCCTTGAGGTTCAGCGCATGGGCGCGGCCTTGGCTGCCGTAGCCGACGATGGCGACCTTCTTCGACTTGATCAGGTTGATATCGGCATCACGATCGTAATAGACGCGCATTGTTGTGGTCCTTCCCGTTGTTTGTCAGTTGCTTCCGCTGCATTACCCGGGAACTCCGGAGCCCTACAGCAATTCCTGGTGTCGCAGCGACCTTTGCGCTTCTTTCGAAGCGCGGCGCTGTGACTTTTCTTTGCCGCAGCGACCTTTACGCTTCTTTCGAAGCGCGGCGCTGCGGGCCGTTACCTTTTCGTGCCGTAAAGCGAAAGGAAGGCGGATACCGCCTGCTCCGCCTTGCGGCCAAAACTTTGTCTCATCTCGCCGGCCTCTTCGCCGAGCAGCATCTTCAGATGCCAGTCGGAGACGATCAGCCCATAAAGCGCGCCATAGGCCTCGTCGGCATCGTCGAACGTCAAGAGGCCTGCCTTGCGGCCGGCTTCGAGCAGCGCTGCGGCCCGGCGGCCGATCTGCCGACGCCCGCGTTCCTGCAGCATGTGGCCGAGCTTGGAGCCGTCACGGCTCGCCTGGCCGATCGCCAGACGGTTGAGCGCCAGCGACACGTCACCGGCGAGAACCTCAAGCAAATCCTTGGCAAAAACGATCAGATGCCGCTGCAGGCTCTCGGCATCGAGCGCGCGGGCGGCAACGTCCTGCGTGCGCACCTTGCTCGCCTGGAAGCCGATCATCGCCGAAATCAGCCCGTCACGATCGCCGAACCACTTGTAGAGGCTTTCCTTGGAGCAATTGGCAGCACGCGCGATGCCGGCCGTCGTCAGCGCCTTTTCGCCGCCGTCGACGAGAAGTCGCAATGCCTGCTCGAGAACGGCGCCCTGACGTTCCGTCAGCCCCTCCCCGGCATTCGCCTCCCTCATCGCCACAGTCATCTGTACGCTGCCTCGCCCTCGATCAGTACCGTACGGTACGGTTCGCAGTGTTCTAGTGAAGCGTCCCTGACGCGTCAAGACGATTCTCAAGAAGCGGCGAAATTTCGGCGGTGACGGCGAAAGACGAGCGCCATAAGCTGCAGAAGCAGACTGGAGAGAGGTCGACGGTGCCGCCGCATCAAAAGGCATACATTCTTGTTGTCGTGGTTTTCTTCATCGCGGCCTCCATCAAGGTGGCGAGGCGTTTCCGGCACGAGAAAGACGCAATCGCTGCGTGGTTCTGGGGGATTGTCGGCGCAGGCGGCGCACTTGTTCTCGCCCGCTTTGTTTACGTCGCCTGGGGATGACGGTCCTGCAACTCATCCGTCCGCGCGCTCCGGCAACTCTGCGCCACCTGCGGTCGTCGAAAACGAACCGTCACGGTTCGGTACGAGTAAGTTCGGTCACCAGTTCTGGAAATTTCGTATAAATACAACTGCCTAACGAAAAGTATTCCACTCCCGGCGCCAGTTCCTGGCGCGATAGCTCCACTTCGAATATGTCTTCCTCGCCCAATCCGAAGATGGCCGCCATGAAAACCAGTTCCCTGATCGGCCCCGGGGGAAACACGCCGCCATACAGGATTGCCTCCTTTTTCGGAAACTTCCCTTTGATGACCTTCTCAATCTCCAATTCCGCGCGCACCATCCTCGTCGGAACGCCCTCCTCCACCAAAAAGCCCGAGTCTCCGATTGAAAACGACCTAACACGCGCCTCGACCACGATCTTCGCATTCGAAAGCAGTTGGCTGTCAGGAGGGCATGGCTGCATCGCCCCCGCCGGGCGAAGGCAAACAACGAGCGAAATCAGGGCAAGGAGCCCAGCCTGCCTCAGCGCCGAGAGGCCCATCAGCCGCGCAGCAGCGGCTCTGCCGATTGGTCGTGAAATCGAAGCCATATCTATTTTCCCGTAGCTTAGGTCCGGCAGACAGCGAATGCTTCGCGAAAGTGCCGAAAGCCAGGGCACACGGCAAGGTAGAGGAACGAACCGTCCGGTGGTTATCAACGGTCATTTGCATTGCTGGACTTGCCCCGGTATCCAACAGCCATGACTTGTAACACCGGACAGGGCGCGTTCTTCGGATGCACCGATTTCCACGTTAGAAAACGACAGACCACTCGCTGTAATGGAGTTCAACGCATGCAGCATCCGGCCCTCGGCATCCTGATCGCAGGCAGCTCGCATGTCGGGAAATCGACGCTCGCCGGCGCCTTGGCCGGTTCGCTCGGCCGCGAGCTGATCTCGACGGACGCGCTCGGCCGTCATCCCGGCAGGCCCTGGCCATCGGTGCGGCCGGAAGTGGCCGAATACTATGCCAGCCTGACGGACGACACCATCCATTGGTTCCTGAAGGTTCATCACGAAAACATGTGGCCGCGCATTCGCCAGATCATCGACAACCACCGCCAACGCGCAAAACCGTTCGTACTGGAGGGCGCAGCGCTGAGGCCGGAATATGTGGCCGAACTCGACCCCGGGAGTGTCACCGCCGTTTTCCTCTATGCGGACGACGATTTCCTGCGGCAACGGATGCTGGACGAAGCGCGACGTGACGAGAGATACGAGCAGAAAGCCGGGATCATCAATAAATTCATTGAGCGCTCGCTTCGGGAGAACAGAGACATGCTGCAGTCGGCGCGAGCAGCCGACATCCGCTGTGTCGATGTCGCGGCACCGGGGGCGGTAGAGGCCGTGGTGCAGGCGTTCTCGGCGGGCTGAACGGTAAGCATCGATGGCGGCTTGGGCTGATGGTGGCCATGGCCGTTCTCCCGAGCG